>JAEUMJ010000093.1 GCA_016792865.1 Hyphomicrobiales bacterium
ACCGCGCCCCGGAGTCAAGGCCGCGCCGCCGCGCGGGTCGGCCGCCGCCGCTCCTTCGAGTGCCGCGGGCGAAAAACTTGCCGAAAAGCTCAAGGCCCAGCGCGAAGCCCAGGAACGTCTTGCCGAACAGCGCGTGCAAGCTGCCCGGCAGCGCGCCGAAGTGAAGATGACAGACAGCAACGGCAACGGTTCCGGCAAGCCCAAATTCACCTTCGCCGGAGACGAGCCGGAAGCAGCCAAGCCCCCGGCGCCCGCCGCGAAGGCTGCCGTACCGCCGCCACCGCCTCCTGCTGCGCCGGCTCCGGGAGCCGCATCGGCCAAGCCGTCGGCTCCGGCGCGCCAGCTCACGCCGCCGCCCAGCATGACGCCGCCGCCCATGACGCCGCCACGCAGCCCGCTGGGTGCGGAACGTCCCGTGCTGCCGCCGCGTTCGCCAAACCCTGCGCCGATGCCTCCGCCTGTGGTCCCGTCGCGACCGGCGTCGCGTTTCACGCCGCCGCCGTCGGGCTTTGGTTCCGGTGCCGGATACGGCGCTCAGGTTCCGCCATATCGCCCCATGGATCCGGGAGCGCGGGGCTACACGGGCGGCTACACGCCGCCGCCGTCCTATACGCCGCCTCCTGCAGCTGGTGGCTATACGCCGCCGCGCCTGAATGTTCCGGCCTCTCCCGCTGGCTCCTATGGGGCCGACGCCTATGGTGGCGGTGCCCGTAACCTGAGGCCGCCGCCGCGTCCGGCGGTTGGCGGTTATCGCGAAGAGTACCACGAGCCGGGCGATGTCTTCGGTGAAGCCCGCGTGCCGCGCCGTGCCACCGCCGGTGATTACAGCCAGGCTTATCGGGACGAGCAGGAATACGAGGAAGACCTGCCGCCGTCGCGCGGCCCGCTGCTGCCGCTCATCCTGTTGTTCCTTCTCGCGCTCGGCGCGGGGCTTGGACTCTGGTGGGTCTATCAGAGCAGCGTGGAGAAGACTGCAACGGGGTCGCAACCCGGAAACGCACCGGTTGTTGAAGCACCTGCGCAGCCCGCGAAGGTGACGCCGGCGCCCGCGCCGGCCAACAACGCGCCTCCCAAGAAGCTGATCTATGATCGCATCGTCGGGGATCGCGAGGTGCTTGGCGGCGAGGTGATCAATTCCGAGGAAGTTCCGAGCCAGCCCGGTGACAGCATCAACCTCCAGCAGCCGGAGCCTGGCGCAATCGACACCGGAACCCCGGGCGGCGATACAACGCAAGGGCAGGGAGGCGGGTTGGACGATCCGGTGCCCCTGCCGTTACCACCGCCGCCCGGTGATGGCGGCGGTGACCAGCAAGGATCCCTTGTCCCCAGGTCCAACAGCAACCAGCCCATCAACATGACTGCCGCCGGTGTAAGCCAGGCGGCAGAGTCGTCTTATGCGGGCAGTGCGAAATCAAATCAGGAAGGAATAATTTCCGCTCAGAAGAGTGATTCCAGCGCACTTTCGTCGGGGCAACAGACGGCGCTCTTGCCGACACCGGATGAAGCCCCGTCACCCGCGAGCGAAAGTGAAGTCTCGTCTGCCGTTCCGAGTTCCTCTAGTGCATCCGCGTCTGATAGCGGGACGGAGAGCATCTCCGATTCCGCTGACACGCCGCCCGAACCCGTGAAGAAGAAGGCCGCAGCGGCAAAGAAGCCCGTCGAGCAAGCTGAGAAGAGCCTGGGTTCAAGCCCCGTGGTCCTTGTTCCTCCCGCCGCCAACGCTCCTCCGATCGTCGAAGGTGCGGCACCGCCGCCTGTGGTCAGGGCTCCGGCGCAGAACGCTTCAGCGGGAACGGCTGATGCTGGCGGGAGCGATGGTGGCATTTATGGCACCGAAACCGTTGCGCAGGTTCCGAGTGCTCCGGCGGCGCAAGTTCCAGCCACAACGGCCCCAAAGAAAAAGAAGACCATCGCCGATCTCTTCCGCAATGAATCGAACGCCAGTGACGACGGTTCGATCGTCACCCAGGAAGAACCCGCCCCGGTGCAGCAACAGGCTGCGGTGCAGACCAGGCAGGTGACGACCGCACCGCAACCGGCACCGGCACCGGCTCCGGCACCTCAGCAACAGGCGTCCACGGGCGGCGGATATGTGGCCCAGCTTGCATCCTTCGCGAACCAGAGCGACGCTTCTCAGGAGTATTCACGCCTGAAGGCGAGGCACGGTGCTGCACTTTCCGGCCTCACGCCGATCGTGACACAGGCAGTGGTGGGAGGTAGTACGCGCTATCGTTTGGCAGTTGGCGTCATGCAGAGTCGTGAACAGGCGAGCGCAGTGTGTGCAAAACTGTTTGCCGGTGGCGAGCGGGATTGCCTTGTGCGCCGTCAATAGCCAAAAACCGCGTTCGAGAATCCGAATTCGTGGGGATGTGTAATGACGCGCAAGCCGATCGGCGCTTTCATCAGTGGTTGCTCCGGCCTTGCCCTGACCGAGGGCGAGATGGCTTTCTTTGCACGCAGCAATCCGTGGGGATTGATCCTTTTCAAGCGCAATTGTGAAACGCCGGATCAGGTCCGCAAGCTGACGGCGGCCTTTCGCGCAGCCGTGGGCCGGAAGGATGCGCCGGTGCTGATCGACCAGGAGGGTGGGCGCGTGCAACGCATGGGACCGCCCGTTGCGGAATGGCGCAAATATCCGGCGGCGGAGGATTACGGCAAGTTGTACGGATCCTCCCCGCTTCACGCCCTTCGCGCCACGCGCCTCGTCGGCCGCCTGATGGCGGACGATCTCGCAAGTGTGGGCATCACCGTCAATTGCACACCGGTCCTCGACCTGCCGCGTCCCGATACCACACCGGCGATTTCGAGCCGGGCCTTCTCTCCCCGTGCAGACACTGCCCTGCTTCTGGCCCGTGCCTATGTGGATGGCTTGCTGGCGGGCGGCGTGTTGCCTGTGATGAAGCACATTCCGGGACATGGCCGCGCAGTGGTGGACAGTCATTACGATCTTCCGGTGATCAAGGCGTCCCGCGCCGAACTTGAAGCGCATGACTTTCAGCCATTTGCCGGAATGGCGGCGTGCCCGATGGCCATGACGGCCCATGTCGTTCTTGAAGCCATCGATTCCGAAAAGCCCGCCACACAGTCGAAATGGGTGATCCGGGATGTCATCCGCAAGCAGCTTGGCTTTGCGGGGCTGCTGATGACAGACGATCTTTCCATGAAGGCGCTTTCCGGATCGCTGGCCGAAAAGACCCGCGCTTCGCTTCTGGCAGGGGTGGACATGGTCCTCCACTGCAACGGGATACTGGCGGAAATGGAAGAGGTCGCGGGTGCTGCCGGAGTTCTGAAGGGAAAGCCCTTGGCACGTGCAAAGGCAGCTTTGAAAACGCGGCGTAAGCCATTGCCTTACGACAGGAAAATGGCATTGCGTGATCTCGATACGGTCACCGGAGCGGGCCTGAAAAGCGCGGCCTGATCGACCTCCGTTCGACCCCAAATTACCGTTGAAAGAACAGCCTTAAGAGTGGGCAAGGGAAGGGGCTGGCGCTAAAACGCTGACCATGAGTGATCCGACCGAAAATCCCTCCGGAAGCGCGCCGGAGGAACCCGTTGCTTCTGCTGCCGAATCGCAAGGTTCGGTGGAAGGCCGACTGTGGCCTGACGGTGAGGGAGAGCTTCGCAAGGACGTGTTGCCGTTTGATGACGATCGCCTGATCGTTGATGTCGAAGGCTTCGAGGGGCCGCTCGACCTGTTGCTCGATCTGGCCCGCCAGCACAAGATCGACCTGTCACAAATCTCGATCCTGGCGCTTGCCGATCAGTACATTGCCTATGTGGAACGTGCGCGGGCGATGCGTCTTGAGCTTGCTGCCGACTATCTCGTGATGGCGGCATGGCTGACCTATCTGAAATCGCGACTGCTCATTCCGGCTCCGCCCGCGACCGAAGGTGAAGCCACTCCGCAGGACATGGCCGCGCGACTGGCTTTCCGCTTGCAACGCTTGCAGGCCATGCGCGAGCGAGCCCAGAACCTGATGGACCGCAGCCAGCTCGGCATCGATGTGTTCTTCCGCGGTGCGCCGGAGCCGCTGGTAATCGAGAAGCAGCGCGAATACGCCGATACGCTGATGGACCTGCTCAAGGCCTATGCCGAGCGCCGCGCCCGCAAGATCGTGCGCCAGACCTATACCGTGAAGCGCCAGCCTGTGTGGAGCATCAAGGAGGCCCGCGAGACGCTGGAGCGCCTCGTCGGCGCTATGGATGAATGGGGCACCTTGGACCGCTGGCTGGAGCGATACTTCGTGTCTCCGGAGTTGCGTCGCTCCGCGCGCGCTTCCAGTTTCACCGCCAGCCTGGAGCTGGCCCGGGAAGGTGTCCTGGAACTCCGTCAGGACGATGCCTTCAAACCGATATACTTGCGCCGCCGCACGGCTGCCGCATAAGCACAGGACCGAGAATGCCATCGACAATGACAGCAATCGAGATCACCGAGGATCAGGGCGACGAGACCGCAAGCGAAGCGGAAGTGAGCGCCGTGGTGACCATGCATCCCAACGCCGAGCGCAGCCAGCATCTGCGCATCCTGGAAGCCATTCTCTTTGCCGCCACGGAACCCGTGAGCATCGACAAGTTCAAGGAGCATCTTCCCGAAACGGCAGATGTTGCGGCCTTGCTTGAAGACCTGCGCGAGAATTATTCGCACCGTGGCGTGAACCTGGTGCAGCTTGCGGGAAAATATATGTTCCGCACGGCAGAAGACATGGCCTTCGTCTTGCGCAAGGACGTGCAGGAGCAGAAGCGCCTCACCAAGGCGGGCCTCGAAACCCTGGCCATCATTGCGTATCACCAGCCGGTGACGCGCGCCGAGATCGAGGACATTCGTGGCGTCGCCATTTCCAAGGGGACGCTCGACACGCTTCTGGATATCGGCTGGATCAAGATGCGGGGTCGCCGCAAGACGCCGGGCCGACCGGTGACATACGGCACCACCGATACCTTCATGCAGCACTTCGGTCTCAACGACATCACCGATCTTCCCGGCCTTCAGGAATTGAAGGCTGCGGGCTTGCTGGAGGCCAATCTTCCGCCCGGCTTCGATGTTCCGGTGCCGAAGGCGCCTGACGACCTGACGGCAGATGAGGAACCCCTCGACGGCACCGAGCAGCTGCCGCTTGAGATGCACCTGCCTGACCCTGACCAGCCGGATGCGCCACAGGGCGAGGCGGCTTCGCCAGCCCAGTCACAGGACGTTGAAGCGGCTGAAAAATCCGGCGGCGAAGATACCTGAGCCGGCACTTCCGGGGCTGCGCATCAAGCGGCTGTTAACCATGTTTTTCTAGAACGATGGGCGATGAAGTGTGTTTGTCGCCCGTATCGTGTTCTCGCCACGGTGAGCCTGTTCGCGCTCGCCGTGGCCCCTTGCGCGAATGCGGAGGACCTCGTTCCCGAAGATCTCCTCGAACCGGCGGCGGTAGGCGAGGTGGCAGGCGCACCACCGGTTTACCAGGGAACGACGTCGCCCGACCCTGTTCCGCAACTCCGGCGCAAGCCGGCAGAGGACGCTGATCCTTACGCGCCACAGGGGTTGCGCCTCGGCAGCCTGACTGTCTTCCCGACCCTGGAAACAGGCATTGCCGCCACGTCAAATGTGGGCGGCAAGCCCAACAAGGCGAAGGCCGATTCCGGCCTCCAGCTGCGACCGGGACTGGCGATCGAAAGCGATTGGTCGCGGCACCGGTTGTCAGCTTCGGTCTCTGGCGAGGCTGTGCGCTATTTGCGTGAGAATGAGCTATCAACCTACGGGGCGGATGCGCAAGCCAACCTGCGACTTGA
>JAEUMJ010000176.1 GCA_016792865.1 Hyphomicrobiales bacterium
AATGCGGCCCTGGCCGCGAACATGAAGGACGGTGCCGTGGGCGGTCTTCGTCGGGACCAGCTCGACACGGAGGAGGCGCGTGGCGCAGCCTATGCTGCTCTGGTCAGGTCAGGCGCAGCCAAGCCTTCCCCCACGCCCGACGAAATGGCGAAGGCCGTCTCGGCCCATGTCTTCTACGAGCAGTACGCCGAGCCGTCCTTTCCCGTGACGCAAGCCGCTCAGGCAACCCTGTCCAGCATTTCCCGCAGCGTCGCCGCGAACCAGTTTCTCGACCTGTCGCTGGATGCCCTGTCGCTGGCCTCCATCTATTTCCTCGCCGCCATCGGCCTTGCCATCACCTTTGGCGTCATGGGCGTGATCAACATGGCCCATGGCGAATTCATCATGATGGGTGCCTACACCGGCTATGTCGTTCAGTTGTGGATTCCGGATTATACGCTCTCCATCATTGTCGCCCTGCCGCTTGCCTTCTGCGTCACCTTCCTTGCGGGCGTTGCCATGGAACGGCTGGTGATCCGGCACCTCATGCACCGCCCGCTGGAAACGCTGCTCGCGACGTTCGGGATCTCCATCGCCCTTCAGCAAATCGCCAAGAACATCTTCGGCACGCAAGCCCGGCCGCTCACCGCTCCGGCCTGGCTGGATGGCTCCTGGGTGCTGAACGACATCGTTTCCATCAGCTACATCCGCATCGCCATCTTCGTGCTGGCGCTGATCTTCCTTGCCGTGCTGCTGCTGATCCTCCGCCATACGCGGCTGGGGCTTGAAGTGCGCGCTGTCACGCAGAACCGTCGCATGGCCGCGTCCATGGGCATCAATCCCAATCGCATCAACATGCTCACCTTCGGGCTTGGCTCCGGCATTGCCGGAATTGCAGGTGTGGCGATCGGGCTTTTCGCGCAGGTCACATCGGAAGTGGGATCAAACTACATCGTGCAGAGCTTCATGGCGGTTGTGGTCGGCGGTGTCGGCAACATCTGGGGCACGCTGGCAGGCGCAAGCCTCATCGGCATGCTCCAGAAGGCGATCGAGTGGTTCAACCCGTCCAATACGCTTGCGGCGCAAACCTACATGATCATCTTCATCATCATCTTCATCCAGTTCCGTCCGCGCGGGATCATCGCGCTGCGGGGCCGTGCGGCGGGAGACTGACATGACGGAAACACCACGCTTCTTCCTCTTGCGCCAACCCTCCGTGATCTACTTCATCCTCGCGCTGGCGGTGTTCACCATCCTCGTCGCGGTGCTCTCTGAGGCAGCGGGCGTTGGCCTTGTTTCCACCAGCTTCGTGAAGACACTGGGCAAGACGCTGTGCCTTTGCCTCATCGCAGTCGCCATGGACCTGGTGTGGGGATATTGCGGCATCCTCTCCCTCGGCCATTTCGCCTTCTTCGGACTGGGCGGCTACATGATCGGCATGTGGCTGATGTATGCCCGCACCGAGGACATTGTCCTGGCCTCGCTGGCACAACAGGCGCTTCCCCCAACCGCACAGGAGGTGCGCGACGCCATCGGCACGCAGATATTCGGTGTCGTCGGTGGTGCGGAGATCCCGTTGATCTGGCATTTCGCCGGAAGCCTCACGATGCAGTTGATCCTTGTCCTGCTGGTGCCGGGCGTGCTGGCGCTCGTCTTCGGCTGGCTCGCCTTCCGCTCGCGCGTGACCGGGGTTTATCTTTCCATCCTCACCCAGGCGATGACGCTCGCCCTGTCGCTCTATCTCTTCCAGAACGACAGCGGCCTTCGCGGCAACAACGGCCTTTCGGGATTGCAGAACATTCCGGGCCTCGATGATGTGCCGCAGTCGGTCGTTTCCCTCTGGTTCCTGTGGGCCTCGGCGCTGGCGCTGGCCATTTGCTACCTCCTTGCCGCCTGGATGGTGAGTGGCAAGTTCGGCAACATCATCCGGGCCATTCGTGACGATGAGCCGCGTGTGCGCTTCCTCGGCTATCCTGTTGAAACCTACAAGCTCTTTGTCTTCACGGCCACGGCCCTGATCGCGGCAATTGCGGGCGCGCTCTACTATCCCCAGGCCGGCATCATCAACCCGGCTGAAATTGCTCCCATCGCCTCGATCTACCTGGCGGTCTGGGTGGCCATTGGCGGGCGCGGGCGGCTTTATGGAGCGGTGATCGGCGCCGCCGCCGTTTCCCTGCTGTCGAGCTGGTTCACGGGCGGGCAGGTTCCCGACCTTCCGCTCGGCTTCTCCACCATCCAGT
>JAEUMJ010000007.1 GCA_016792865.1 Hyphomicrobiales bacterium
GATTTCATCGAAGATCAGGACGGGCGCGGACCCCTTTGCAGCCAGAACGACCTTCAACGCCAGCATGAAGCGCGCAAGCTCACCGCCGGACGCAATCTTCATGAGCGGCGAAAGCGGCGTGCCGGGGTTCGTGGCCACCACAAACTCGACACGGTCCACGCCATGCGATCCGGGGCGCGAAGCATCAGACTGGACCTGCGTTTCAAAACGGGCCTTGTCCAGCTTCAGCGCGGGAAGCTCGTCTGCCACCTGTCGGTCCAGGGCCTTCGCCGCCTTGCGCCGTGCTGCCGAAAGCTTGTCGGCGGCGGCCTCAAAGGCTGCCTTCGCCTCGCCATGTGCGGCTTCAAGCTTGCCGAGTTTCGCGCCGCCATCGGTGAGGGCTTGCATCTCGGTTTCAAATCGCGCCTGCACGGCGGCAAGATCATCGACGGTGCAGCGATATTTCCGGGCCGCTGCACGCAGCGCGAACAGCCGTTCTTCCGATTGCTCCAGTTCGCGCGGGTCGTACTCGAAGCTGCGCCGGGCCTCCTCTACGGCGCGGCCTGCCTCGGCGTATTCCGCCAGCAGGCGGTCCAGCACCGCAACGACTGCATCCAGCCTGCCATGGGCACCATCCTTGCGCCTTTCCAGACGGCGCAGCGCGGCATTGATCTTCGCCTCGGCTGCCCCATCGCCCGCCAGCGCCTGCTCCGCTTCGTCGAGCGCACCGACATATTGCTCGGACTGCATCATCAACTGACGCGCTTCGGCAAGCTGCTGTTCTTCATTGGGCTGGGGCGAAAGCTTCTTCAGTTCGGCAACGGCATGTTCAAGGTAGTCGCGCTCCGCCTCGGCCTTTGCCATCAGGGCGCGGTGTTGCTCCAGGGCATCTGCGGCATCGCTCGCCGTCTTCCACAAGCGCGCCACTGCATCGACCTGCGCCTGCAAGCCACCGAAGGCGTCGAGCAGGCGACGGTGCGCAGAGACATCAACCAGTGCACGGTCGGCATGCTGCCCGTGGATCTCCACAAGCTCAGCAGCGATGGCCCGAAGGAGATTGAGGCTCACGGGTTGATCGTTGATGGTGGCGCGGCTGGGGCCATCGGCATTCTGGACGCGGCGGATGATGATCTCGCCTTCGCAGTCCACATCATTTTCTTTCAGCAGCTTTCGTGCGGCATGGGACTCCGGAAGCGCAAAGGCTGCCGTGACGGTGCCCTTTGCCTGGCCGCTGCGGACAAGCGAGGAGTCGCCGCGAGCGCCCAGCGCCAGGCCCAGCGAGTCCAGCAGGATCGATTTGCCCGCGCCCGTCTCGCCCGTGAGCACGGTCAGCCCAGCTTCCAACACAAGGTCGAGTTTTTCGATCAGGACAATGTCGCGAATGGAAAGAGCGGTCAGCATCGGGGCTTTATAGCCGAGTCTCTGGAGGCCGCGCGAGGGGGTTAAGATCAGCCGGTGAAGCTGCGGAAGGCCTTTGTAATCCAAGAGGATTCACTGGCGACCGGCTGCTTGCCATCGGTTGTCACCAGTTGATAGGCATCCCGATACCAGTCGGTGTTGGGATAGTTCTGCCCCAGCACGGCGGCAGCCGTCTGCGCTTCGGACACGATGCCCAGCGCCATGTAGGCTTCCGTCAGGCGGTAGAGCGCTTCGGGGGTTTGCGTCGTCTGCTGGTAATCGGTGACGACTTTCTTGTAGCGGTTGATACCGGCCAGATAGTCGCCGCGCTTCACGTAGTAGCGGCCAACTTCCATTTCCTTGGCGGCCAGGCGGTCGTAGGCAAGCTGCGCCTTCTGCTTGGCATCGGCGGCATAAGCCGTGTCGGGATAGCGACGGGCGATTTCTTCCAGCGCCTCGACGGCACGTTCCGTGCGGCGCTGGTCGCGGCGCACGTCGGCGATGCGTTCGTATTCGGAGAGCGCGACAAGGTAGTAGGCGTAGGGCGCATCCTTGTGGCCGGGATGCAGCGTGATGAAGCGCTGGGCCGCATTGACGCAATCATCATAGGCGCGGCGCTGGTAGGCCGAGAACGCCTGCATCAGAATGGCCTTGGTGGCCCACTTGGAATAGGGGTGCTGGCGCTCGACCTCGGAAAACTTCTTCTGGGCGCGGCTGTAATTGCCACCCTGCATTTCCGAAAGGCCGGCGTTGTAGAGCGTTGCCACTTCCTTTTCATCCGCACTGGCCATGTCGGGCGCAACCGCACCGCCACGCGGCACCACATTCGAGGTGCTCGTCGCCGTGCTGTCGCTGCGGTCCAGCAGGCGCTTGAAGCTGCTGCTGGTCGAACAGCCAGCCAGAAGGGTGAGAGACACCGCCAGCGCCGTGGCGCGGAACAATGCGGAGGCCGGTGCTGTCTTGAGATTGGTCATGGTGGGGCGATCGTTCATCTGGTCGGGGTTCTAGCGGTTGTCACCCCTGCCGTGAAGGGTCCTGTCCAAGGTCCAAGGTCCGTCCCATTGACAAACGAAACCCGGCGGAAGTGTGACCGCCGGGCTTGTGGAATTCTTCGTGCCGTTCCCTGCCCTTACGAGCTGGCCTGACGGCGCAGGAAAGCGGGAATGGCGAGCTGATCGTCTTCATAGGCAGGTTCGGCCGGAGGCGGTGCTTCCGCCTGGGGCTGCGGGCGGGCCACTGTGCGCGGCTGGGCGGCGGCCATCTTGGGTTCGGCGCGACGAGCCGCCGTCGGTGCCTGGGGTGCCGTTTCTTCGCGGCGGCCAAGGCCAACGGTGGCGAGGCGTTCGAAAATGCCCATCTTGCGCTTCTGCGCGTGCTCGGCAATGTCCTCGATGCGGCTCTGCTGGGCGGCGATCTGCTTCTGGGCGATGGCCGGGAATTCCTCGATCGGCGGAATGCGCTGGGTCGTCACGCGCTGCACAGGCTGTTGAACCGGAGCGGCATGCTGGGCGTGGGCGGCGTGCTGGGCCGGAACCGGCGCAGCGGCCACAGGCACCGGGCGTGGCGCAATCGGCGCGGGCTTCACGACCTTGACGGCTTCAGCGGGCTGGGAAAACGTCACGCTGGAGCGTGCCTCCTGTTCTTCGCTGCCTTCCTCGTTGCTGCCGTGGATGGCTTCGGGCGAAAGGCCGGTGGCAACCACCGACACGCGCATCGTGCCTTCCAGCGAGTCATCGAAGGTGGCGCCGAGAATGATGTTGGCTTCGGGATCAACCTCTTCGCGGATGCGGGTGGCCGCTTCATCAACTTCATAAAGGGTGAGGTCGGGGCCGCCCGAAATGGAGATGAGAAGGCCGCGGGCACCGCGCATCGAAACGTCGTCGAGCAGCGGGTTGGAGATGGCTGCTTCGGCCGCTTCGATGGCACGCTTCTCGCCGGAGGCTTCACCCGTGCCCATCATGGCCTTGCCCATCTCGCTCATGATGGCGCGGACGTCGGCGAAGTCGAGGTTGATGAGACCTTCCTTGGTCATCAGTTCGGTGATGGATGCAACGCCCGAGTAAAGCACCTGGTCGGCCATGGCGAAGGCAGCGGCGAAGGTGGTCTTTTCGTTGGCGACACGGAAAAGGTTCTGGTTCGGAATGACGATCAGCGTATCGACATAGCGGGCAAGTTCCTCGATGCCGCGTTCGGCCGTGATCATGCGGCGTGCGCCTTCGAAGTGGAACGGCTTGGTGACGACGCCGACGGTCAGGATGCCCTGCTCCTTGGCGGCGCGCGCAATGATGGGAGCAGCACCCGTGCCCGTTCCGCCGCCCATGCCGGCGGTGATGAAGGCCATGTGCGAACCGGCGAGATGATCCAGGATTTCAGGAAGGGCTTCCTCAGCAGCAGCAGCACCGATCTGCGGCTGTGAACCGGCGCCGAGCCCCTGCGTGAGGGCTGTGCCCATCTGCACCCGGCGCTGTGCGGCGTTCTGCAACAATGCCTGCGCATCGGTGTTTGCCACAACGAATTCAACACCTTCGAGGCGGCTCTCGATCATGTTGTTGACAGCGTTGCCACCGGCGCCACCCACACCAAAGACCGTGATACGCGGCTTGAGCTCGTGCAGGTTGGGGACAGTGAGATTGATAGACATGAGTCGCTTCCGGTGCTGATTTGGCTAGTAAGACTTTGTTTCCCAAAGCCTAATAAATGGTTAACGAATGCTAACCATGGCCATCAAATTTCGTTCAAAGTGAGTCGAAATGAGGCATTCCGCTCACCCGGCATTCATCGGGCCGGGGTGGCGGACATCAGAGGGCTTCCTTCAGCCAGCGGCCAACGCGGCGGGCGTAGCCCATTTGCTGGCGTTCGATCCGCTCCTTGGCTTCGGTCGGCATGGCCAAGTGCCTGTCGGGCTTGAGGGAAAGCGCAAGCAGGCCCGCCCCCACCGCAAAACCAGATTGCTGCACGGACTCCGGCGACCCCTGCCCCATCACCGGCTGGCCGAAGCGCACGGGGCAGCCGAAATAATGTGCCACAAGATCACGCATTCCCTGAAGCTGGGCACCACCGCCCGTCAGCACCACGCGGCTGACAGCCTCCAGCGGAACATGGCGTGACAGGTCTTCGCGCAGGATTTCGATCGTTTCCTCGATACGGGGGAAGATCATGCCGTTCAGCACGTTCTTCGGCACCTGCTGGATGGCATCGACGCCGCGCTCCCCCAGCAAAGGCACGGCCAGCATCTCGCGGTCCTCCAGCGCAAACGGAAGCACCGAGCCGAACATCGTCTTGAGGCGTTCGGCATGGGCCACTGTGGTGGAAAGCCCTTGGGCGACATCGGCGGTGACATGGCAGGCGCCGATCGACACCATGCCGGAGGCGGCAAGGTTGCCGTTGCGGAACAAGGCATAGCTTGTTGTTCCGCCGCCGAAATCTATCACCAGCGTGCCGAGCGAAAGCTCATCGTTGAAAAGCGTTCCGCGTCCTGCCGCATAGGCCGAAAGCGCGAAGGTCGCGACCTTGAGATGCGCCCGCTCGACGGCCAGGGAGAGGTTGCGGAGATGTGCCGCACCGAGAGTCACGATGCCGACCTCGAGCCCCAGCACTTCTCCATGCTTGCCGAGCGGCGGGCGCTCGGCAGCCACTCCGTCAAGCGAATATCCCACGGGGTTGAGATGCAGCACATGGCGCTTGCCGATGTCGGCGGTGGCAAGGGCGGCGGAGAGCACATGCTCGACATCGCGCGGCGAAACAACGCCGGTCTGTGTCCTGACGTGCCCGGCAACCGTGAGGGATGACGGCTTTCCGCCCGACACGTTCACATGCACGCTGCGCACGCTCTGCTTTGCCATGCGTTCGGCAGCATCCACTGCAACCCGGATGGCGCGTTCGGCTTCATCAATGTTGCTGATGGCACCACCCTTAATGCCGCGCGAGGCGGTTGTGCCGATGCCGGTCACGCGCAGGGCGTTGCGGTAGTCCTGGCCCTGGACAAAGCGATCTGCGGGTTCGGCGATGAGACAGGTGATCTTGGTCGATCCGAGATCAAGGACGGCGACAGGCCCTGCTGCAACGACTGTTTCCCTGCCCTTCGAACGGAACGCCAACGCACTGCCACGAGTCATAAGACCACTCCCAACCACAACCCTTCTTGCCGGATCTCCCGGACATTCTCAGCGCGGCTGGACCTGCGAGGTCTTGTCGTCGGCCTTGGGGTCAACGGCTTCTGCGAGGGCGATCACGATCCGGTCCTTGGTTCTAAGGTCGATCTCGCGAATGCCTTTCGACAGGATATTCTGCTTCGCATCCAGCTCGGCCACCCGATGCAGCGCGGCGTCCATGTTGGCCTCTGGCAGGTCGATTTTCACGCCATTGTCGAGGTACAGGGTCCACCGGCGCTCTCCCACACGGGCAGCTGCCTGAACCTTCTGCATTAGTGCAGGTATGGCTTCCATCTGGTTAACGTAATCGGCAACGGCAACATTCGCGCCCTTGCCCGTGACGAGGGGAAGCTGGCGGAGAGACAAGGGGTTAAGGCCGCTCATCTCGACGCCATTGCGGTCAATCACGGCGTAATTGCCGTCCTTCTGCCAGATGGCGAAGGGTTGGCGCTCGTTCAGGGTGATCTCAAGGGAGTTCGGGAACGTGCGGCGCACCTCCGCATCGGACACCCAATCCAGGGATTCCAGCAGGATGCGGGCCTCGTCGGCATTGAAACCGACAAGGCTGGCGCCCGGACGGACGCCGATGTGATCCAGCACGACGGCGGGATCATGATGCATGAGGCCGGAGATGCGGATGTCCTCTGCCGCCATGCCGACGACGGCGGCAAGACGGCCATTGAAATTCTTGAAAGGGCTGCCCTGGTAGTCGAACACGCCGCCATCGGCCGCGCCCACGATCATGCTGGCCCCCAGGAACAGCACGGCGAAACCCCGCGCCGCCGCACGGGCGGGCAGGCTCGTCAGGCGGGCTTCCCACCTGCCCTTGCGTGACCGCCTCAACGGTCGAGCGACGCGTCGTTGACCATCCATGTCACCAACTCCTCAAAGCTATGCCCTGCATGCGCCGCCATCTCCGGCACCAGCGAGGTGCCGGTCATGCCCGGTTGCGTGTTCGTTTCGAGCAGGATCAGTTCCGGCTCCTTGCCGGGCGCATCATCGAGACGGAAATCCGAGCGCGACACGCCCCGGCACCCCAATGCCTGATGGGCCATGATCGCGTACATCTGCACCTTGCGATAAATGTCCATTGGAATATCGGCGGGGAGAATGTGCTGCGAACCTCCAGGCGCATATTTCGATTGGTAATCGTACCAACCCGACGCCTTCGACACGATGTCGATGACGCCCAGCGCCACATCGCCCATGATGGCGCAGGTGAGTTCCCGACCCGGAACGAACCGCTCCACCATCACGCGCTCGCCAAACAGCTCACGCTGTTCAAGGATCATCTTCGGAGGACCATTCTTGGCCTCGGTGACGATATGGACGCCCACGCTTGAGCCTTCGGCCACCGGCTTCACCACATACGGAACGGGCATGGCATGATCAGCCGCCGCATCCTCGATGGGAACCAGCTTGCTTTCCGCAATGGGAATGCCTGCGGCGCGGAACAGTACCTTCGACATTTCCTTGTGCATGGCGACAGCCGAGGCACGAACGCCGGAATGGGTGTAGGGAATGCCAAGCGTTTCCAGAAGCGCCGCGGCACAGCCATCCTCGCCCCACTTGCCGTGCAGCGCATTGAAGGCAACATCCGGCTTCATGTCCAGCAGCACGCTGCTGATCGTTTCGCGCTTCACATCCACCATGATCGCGTTGAAACCGGCGCGGCGCAGCGCCCCGTAACAGGCTTCGCCCGAGGCCAGCGAGACATTCCGCTCGGCAGACCAGCCCCCCATCAGCACGGCGACGGTGGTCTGGTCAGGGATGAGGCGCTTCTTCTCGATCATGTGGCATCTCCGGGAGCGAGGCCAATGCGCTTGATCTCCCAGTCGAGTTCAATGCCGGAGGTTTCCCTGACCCTGCGCCGCACGGTTTCGCCCAGTTCCTCGATCTGCGCGGCGGTGGCACCGCCCTCATTGATCAGGAAGTTGCAATGCAGTTCCGAGACCTTGGCCGGACCGACAGAGAATCCGCGCATCCCGGCCTTGTCGATCAGTTGCCAGGATTTGTTGTCGGGCGGGTTCTTGAAGGTTGAACCGCCGGTGCGGCTCTTGACCGGCTGGGTTGCCTCGCGGCTTTCGGTGATCTTGTCCATGGCGGCGAGAATGTCAGCCGTCACGCCCGGCCTGCCTTGCAGCAGGGCCTGCGTGAACACCAGGTCGTCCGGCGCTCCGCAATGCCGGTAGGTGTATTTCATGTCGGCGTTCGTCAGCACGCGGATGTTTCCTTCACGGTCAACGGCACGCGCTTCAACAAGCACGTCCTTGGTCTCGCCGCCGTAGGCCCCGCCGTTCATCCGGAGGGCACCGCCAATCGTGCCCGGTATACCTCTCAGAAAGGTTAATCCATCGATACCGTTGTCGGCGGCAAAGCGTGCCACCCGGACATCAGGCACAGCGGTTCCGCAGCGGATGCGGTGCTCCGCTTCGACGGCAAGGTCACCGAAGCCACGGCCGAGACGGATCACCACCCCTGGCACGCCGCCATCGCGCACCAGCATGTTGGAGCCCACGCCGATCGGATAGACCGGAATGTCACGCGGCGTGTTCTTGAGAAAATGGGCAAGGTCGGCCTCGTCGGCAGGCGCGTAAAGCACCTCCGCCGGGCCGCCGACCCGGAACCAGGTCAGGTCCGCCAGCGGCGCATTTGCTTCCAGCCGCCCGCGCACGTCGGGCAGTCGCTTCAGCAGGGCTTCACCATCGATCTTCGTCATCACTGATCCAGGGCTGCAAGTTCACCGGGAAGGGCATAGGCCCACTGCGTCACCGTGCCGGCGCCGAGGCAGACCACGATGTCGCCGGGCGTCACCAGACGCCTGACTTGCGGTGCAAGCTGCTTGGGATCGTCGATATGCATGACCGAACGATGGCCATGGGCGCGGATGCCCTCCGCAAGATGGGTGTGGGTTGCTCCGTCGATGGGCGCCTCACCTGCCGCATAGACCGGAGCAAGGATGACGGAATCCGCATCGTTGAAGCAGGAGCAGAATTCGTTGAAGAGGCTGGCAAGGCGGGTGTAGCGGTGCGGCTGCATGACCGCGACGACCTTGCCCTTGGTGACGCGGCGTGCAGCGGCAAGCACGGCAGCGATCTCAACCGGATGGTGACCGTAGTCGTCGAACACCGTCACGCCGTTGTGCTCGCCGGTGCGGGTGAAGCGGCGCTTCACACCCTCGAAACTGGAAAGCCCCTTGCGGATCTGGTCCTCGCCCAGGCCAAGCTCACGCGCCACGGCAAGGGCCGCCGTCGAGTTCAGGGCGTTGTGGTCACCCGGCATCCGGAGCGCGAGATCGGTGAGGTCGGTCGTCTTGCCCGTGACGCGGTCGGTGACCCTGACCGAGAAGCGCGTCGCGCCATCCGAGAACGCCACATCGCTGAGGCGGTAGTCGGCCTGAGGACTGCGGCCATAGGTAATGACGCGGCGGTCGCGCACGCGGCCGATCATTTCCTGCACCACCGGATGATCGATGCACATCACCGCGAAACCGTAGAAGGGAATGTTCTCGACGAAGGCGAGAAACGCCTCCTTGGCCTTGTCGAAGGTTCCGTAGTGATCGAGATGCTCCGGATCGATGTTGGTGACGATCACGACATCGGCCGGCAGCTTCACGAAGGTGCCATCGGACTCATCCGACTCGACCACCATCCAGTCACCCTTGCCGAGGCGGGCGTTGGTGCCATAGGCATTGATGATGCCGCCATTGATGACGGTGGGATCAAGGCCGCCCGAATCCAGCAAGGCCGCGACGATGGAGGTCGTGGTCGTCTTGCCGTGGGTGCCGCCCACGGCGACGCAGGACTTGAACCGCATGAGTTCGGCAAGCATCTCGGCGCGGCGCACCACCGGCAGGTAGCGGCGGCGTGCCTCCACGAGTTCCGGATTGTCAGGCTTCACGGCAGAGGAGATCACCACCACTTGCGCTTCACCGAGGTTCTTCGCTT
Organism: Hyphomicrobiales bacterium; assembly: GCA_016792865.1. GTDB lineage: Bacteria > Pseudomonadota > Alphaproteobacteria > Rhizobiales > Aestuariivirgaceae > Aestuariivirga. The sequence goes on from JAEUMJ010000007.1 coordinate 9,476, forward strand.
CATGGCCGATCGCCACATCGATGCCGTGCTTGCGCAGGCGGGCGACATTATAGTTGTCGGAAATGTCGGAGCCCTGCACCTTGTAATTCAGCGTCGCCATCACCTCGGCAATGCCGCTCATGCCGATACCGCCAATGCCGATGAAGTGAATGGGGCCTACGTCGCGTGGAAGTTTCATTCGTCTCTCTTCTCAGTCGGGCCGGGTTCAGCGGTCCAGAATGCTTTGCAAGGTATCGGCGAGGTTACGGGCCGCGTCGGGCCGGCCATGCCGGAGCGCCGCGGCGGCGGCCTCCTTAAGGCGTTCGGGGTTTGACAGCAACTCCGCCAGAAAGGCGGCAAGACCAGCTGCCTCAATGCTGTTTTGGGGCTTCAGCCAGCCGGCCCCGGCGCGTTCAAAACTTTCGGCATTGCGGAGTTGGTCATTGTCAAGGGCATGCGGCAGTGGCACCAGCACGGCGGGCCTGCCGACAACGCCCAGTTCCGCGATGGTGGAGGCCCCGGACCGCGCGATCACGAGATGACTTTCCGCCATGCGCCTTGGCATGTCCATGAAGAACGGGCTCAATTCTGCCTGTACCCCGGCCTTGCCATAGGCTTCCCGCACGCGGGCCAGGTCTTCTTCGCGGCACTGCTGGGTGATGACGAGACGGCCGATCAGGTCGGCTGGCAAGGCCGCCACGACACCCGGCATCATGTCGGAGAAATAGCGCGCACCCTGACTGCCGCCGAAGACCAGCAGGTTGATCCTGCCCCCTGCCACAAGCGCCGGATAGGGCGCACCGGCGACGGCCTTGACGACGGCGCGAACCGGATTGCCGGTCAGGACAACCTTGCCCGCTGCTTCCGGCGGCACGAGGCGCACGTTCTCAAACGACGTGGCAACCACATTCACGCGCGTGGAGAGCAGCTTGTTGGCACGGCCCAACACCGAGTTCTGCTCATGCACAAGCGACGGCACACCGAGATGCGCCGCGGCCATCAGCGGCGGCAAGGACGGGTAGCCGCCAAATCCGGCGACCGCCACGGCGGCATGGCCGCGGATGAGGTTGCGCGAAAGCCTGTAGCCTGAAAAGAGCCGCCACAGACGGGCGGGCAAGCGCAGGGGATCCGAGAGCGACAGCGTGGCAGAAGGAACGATGTGCACCTTCTCGGCAGGAAAGGACTTGCCGTAGTCGCGCACCCGTTCATCCGTCAGCAGATGAACGCGGAAGCCGCGACCCACAAGTTCCTCGGCAAGCGCCTGTGCAGGAAAGAGATGGCCGCCGGTGCCTCCGGCGGCGAGCATCACCAACCTGCCCTGTCCGTGAGTGGCCACGTCAACCCGCCTGCCGCGAAAGCTCCAGCCTTGACGGCTGTTGCATTGAGGAGCCGCGCGCCAGCGCCAGCACGAAGCCCATGGCCATTGCCGTGCCGAGGAGGGATGATCCTCCCGACGAGATGAACGGCAGCGTCATGCCCTTGGCGGGCAGCAGTGCCACGTTGACCCCCATGTTGATGACGGCCTGAAGGCCGAACATGGTGATGAGGCCGGAAAGCGCCAGTGAGGAAAACGGGTCATTCTCTGCCTTGGCCTTGGCCAGCACGCGCATCACGATGAAGACGAAGAATGCCATGAGAACCAGGCAGGCAATGGCGCCAAACTCCTCGCCGACGACGGCGAAGGTGAAGTCGGTATGCGCATCCGGCAGCACCAGCTTCGCCTGCCCGCCACCGGGTCCGGTGCCGAGCAAGCCGCCGTTCCGGAAGGCTTCCATGGCGGTGTCGGTCTGGAAGGTGTCGCCGTTCTCCGGGCTGAGAAAGCGATCGATGCGCGATGTGACGTGCGGCACAAGAAGATAGGCGAAAATGCCGCCAATCACCCCCACACCGGCTAGGCCGAAGATCACCACCCACGGAATTCCGAAAACCAGAAGCATGGCTCCCGTCGTCGCGACCACCAGCACCGTCTGGCCGAAATCAGGCTGAACCACGAGAAGGCCGATGAAGATGGCCGCCATGGCATAGGCAACGAGGTGGCCCGGCATGTCCGGGCGGCGCGTGCGTTCCGCCAGGAACCAGCTTGCCGCCACCACGTAACACGGCTTCGCAAGTTCCGAAGGCTGGAGGCCCAGCGGTCCGATATTGATCCAGCGATGCGCACCCTTGATCTCCGGGCCATACTTGAGCGCGGCCAGCATCAGGACGACCGAGCCGATGAAGCCCGCAATGGCGGCGCGGCGCACCCATGCGATGTCGAAGAACGACAGCGTGACGAGGCCGATCACGGCGAAGAAAAGGAAGTAGAGCTGGTTGCGGAAGAAGTGGAACGTGTCGAGGCCGATGCGCTCTGCCACGGGAGGGCTTGCGGCCATGCTCACGAGCACGCCCATCGCCATCAGCAGGAGAATGGTGGAAATGAGCGTGCGGTCGATGGTGAACCACCAACGGGCCAGCACGCCACGGTCACTGCGCGAGATCAGCATCAGACTGTCCTCTCCTGGGTCATGCGAATGCCGGGCAATCGCGAGACGATTTCAGCGAAGGCGTCGCCACGCACTTCAAAATTCTTGTACTGGTCGAAGGATGCGCAGGCGGGCGAAAGCAGCACCACGGGATCGGCAGCGGCGGAAGCTGCCGCGTCGCGATGGGCCGCCTGAACCGCGCGCGGCAGGGTTTCGCAGATTTCGAACTCCACCTTGCCCGCCAGGGTGGCGGCAAAATCGACAGCCGCAACCCCGATGAGATAGGCCTTTCGGATGCGGGGGAAGTAAGGCGCCAGCGGTTCGATGCCGCCCGACTTGGCTATGCCGCCGGCGATCCAGAAGATGTCCGCATAGGTGGCGAGAGCCTTCTCGGCAGCATCGGCATTGGTGGCCTTGGAGTCATTGACGAAGGCGACGGCACCCGCACGGCCGATTTCCTGCATGCGGTGGGCCAGGCCGGGAAAGCTTCGCATGGCCTCTGCGATCAGCCTGGCATCGACATCCATGGCCCGTGCCGCGCCATAGGCCATGCAGGCATTCTGCCAGTTGTGGCGGCCACGCAGCGCGGGCATGTCGCGCAGGTCGAGCGTCGCACTCACGCCGCCATCGCGCATGTCGCGCAGGATGCCGTCGTGCGCGCTGATGCCATTGTCGAGAGACCGCACGACCGACACGCGACGGACGTCCGGCCCGCCGTGGATGCGGCCCGCGATTTCCGCGCACCATTCATCGTCCACACCCACAAGCGCGGTCTGGCCATCCCGCTGCTTGGCAAACATCCGCGCCTTCACATCGGCGTAGTGCTGCATGTCGCCATGACGGTCGAGATGATCCGGCGTCAGGTTGGTGAGAATGCCGACATCCGGCGAAAGGCCCGGCATGAGATCGATCTGGAACGACGAAAGCTCAAGCACATAAATGCGGTCACGCGCAGGCTGACGGAGATTGAACACGGCCTGTCCGATGTTGCCGCCCACATCCACGTCAAGCCCTGCTTCCTTCAGCACATGGCCGATGAGCGCGGTCGTCGTGGACTTGCCGTTCGTGCCGGTGATCGCCACCATCCGGGCACCTGTGCCCTGCATCGCGCGGGCAAACACTTCCGTATCGCCGATGACCTCGATGCCGGCGGCACGCGCCTTCACCACGGTCCAGTGCGGTTCGGGGTGGGTCAACGGAACGCCGGGGCTCAAGACAAGGGCCGAGAGTGTCCGGAAATCCACGGTGTGCAGGTTGGTGACCTGCAAGCCCTCTGCCCGCGCCTTCTCGACCGCAGGGTCACTGTCGTCCCAGGCGAAAACCTCGGCACCACCCAGCGTCAGTGCGCGGGCGCAGGAAATGCCGGATCGCGCCAGCCCGAACATGGCGACGCGCTTTCCCTTGAACTGCGTGACGGCGAACATTCCTGTCTCACCTCAGCTTGAGCGTTGAAAGGCCGATCAGGGCCAGGACGAATGCAATGATCCAGAAGCGGATGACGATGGTTGGCTCCTTCCAGCCCTTCTGCTCGTAGTGATGATGCAGCGGCGCCATCGCAAAGACGCGCTTTCCCGTCATCTTGAAGGAAATGACCTGCACGATCACCGAAACCGTTTCGAGCACGAACAGGCCGCCGATGATCGCAAGCACGATTTCGTGCTTCACCGCCACGGCAATGGCACCAAGCGCACCACCGAGGGAGAGCGAGCCCGTGTCGCCCATGAAGATCATTGCAGGAGGCGCATTGAACCAGAGGAAGCCAAGCCCTGCCCCGACAAGCGCACCGCAGATGACCGCAAGTTCCCCGGTGCCTCGCACGAAATGCAGTTGCAGGTATTCCGAGAACACGAAGTTGCCGACGAGATAGCAGATGAGGCCATAGCTTGCGGCTGCGATCATGACGGGAACGATGGCAAGACCGTCGAGACCGTCGGTGATGTTAACCGCGTTTCCGGCCCCGACCACCACGATCATGCCCACGACAATGAAGAAGGGACCGAAATAGATGAGCAGGTCCTTGAGGAAGGGAACGGCAAGCGACATGGACAGCGGCTTCTCGCCGATCCACATGAAGCACCCCACGGTGATGCCGGCGATGGCGAATTCCGCGAACAGGCGCAGGCGCGAAGAAAAGCCACGCACGGATGCACGCGTCACTTTCAGGTAGTCGTCATAAAACCCGATGGCCCCAAAGCCGAGCGTCACGAAGAGAACGCCCCAGACGTAGAGATTGGTGAGATCGGCCCAGAGGATCGTGGCGACAAACATCCCCGAAAGGATCATCAGGCCGCCCATGGTCGGCGTGCCCTGCTTCTCGACGATGTGGCGCTGCGGGCCGTCGGTGCGGATCGGCTGGCCCTTGCCCTGCTTGACCTTCAGCAGCGAGATGATGCGCGGGCCGAAAACGAAGATGAAGAGCAAGGCCGTGAGGATCGCGCCGCCTGTGCGCGTTGTCAGGTAACGGAAGGCATTCAGTGGCTGAATTTCCGTCGAGAAACTGGTGAGCAGGTAATAGAGCATCAGATCATGTATCCTTGGGGGCCGGCCACTTTGCTTTCATTGCCTCCACAATGGGTCCCATGCGGCTGCCGAGCGAACCTTTGACCATCACCACATCGCCGGGCCTGAGCCCGGCCAGCAATGCGTCTTTCAACTGCTCGGAACTGGCCGCGTGCAGGCCGCGCCGCTCGACGCGGGTGGCCTGAAACAGGTGGGCCATGAGGGGGCCTGCGGCGTATAGGACATCGACCTGCGCCGAGTCCAATGCTTCGGCAAGGCCGGCGTGAAGCTCCGGGCCGCTTTCGCCCAGTTCCAGCATGTCGCCCAGGACAGCGATGCGGCGTCCATTCCTGGCTGGCTTCGCCTGGGCCAGAAGCGCAAGCGCAGCACGCACCGAGGCCGGATTTGCGTTGTAACTTTCATCGATCAACAGAAGTTCGCCGCCCGGCATCTTCAGTTCCTGCTGCACGCCCCTGCCCTTGGCCGGCTTCGCCTCCGAGAGGGCCAGCGCCGCACGCGCCAGGTCGGCCCCCATGAGCTTGGCGGCGGCAAGCACCGCGAGACTGTTGATTGCCATGTGCTCGCCCGGAAGGCCGAGCTTGTAGATCACCTGCTCACCGAAGATCGAGGCGGTGACACAGCAGCAGGTCGGATGCAGCACGAGCTGCATGAGCCTGATGTCGGATTCGGCATGACGGCCAAAGCCATGAATCCGGGTCACGCCCGCGGCCCGCGCTGCGGCGGCCAACCTGTCGAAATAGGGCGTGTCGCGATTGATGACGGCAGCACCGCCCGGCACGACGCCGGTGAAGATTTCGGCCTTGGCGTCGGCAATTTCATCGAGCGACTTGAAGTGGCCGAGGTGGCTCGCGGCTATGGTGGTGACAATCGCCACATGCGGACGCACGAAGCCCACCAGGGGCGTGATCTCGCCGGGGTGATTCATCCCCACTTCGAAAACACCGAACGCCGCCTCCCGCGGGAAACGCGCCAGCGTCAGGGGCACGCCCCAGTGATTGTTGAACGAGGCCGCCGAGGCATGCGTAAGGCCCGACGCGGCAAGCGCCACGCGAAGCATTTCCTTGGTGCTGGTCTTGCCCACGCTGCCGGTGATCGCAACGACCTGTGCAGCACTTCGGGCACGCGCCGCACGCCCCATGTTCTCAAGGCCGCGCAGGGGATCATCGGCCACCACAAGGCACGGACCTGCCGCTTCCATGTCTGGCGTGGTGCGCGAGACGACCGCAACGCCTGCCCCGCTTTTCAATGCCGCAGCCGCGAAATCGTGACCGTCGAGCTTCTCGCCCTTGATGGCAACGAAGATGTCGCCATCGCGCAGGGTGCGCGTGTCGATGGAGACGTCATGCATTGCGCGCGTGATCGGGGACGTCAGCCGCCCTCCGGTGGCGGCGACGATCTCATCGGCAGTCCAGAGCGGGGTTCTTGCCGCGTCAGCCATGATAGTCCTCGTTCCTGATGGCGGCCCGCACGGCATCATGATCGCTGAAGGGGCGGGTTTCCTTGCCGATGATCTGGCCCTCCTCGTGGCCCTTTCCGGCCACGAGCACAATGTCTCCGGCCTGCGCCATCACCACCGCCTCGCGGATGGCCCTGGCACGATCGCCGATCTCGATGGCACCCCTTGCCGCAGCCATGACTTCCTTGCGGATGACGGCAGGATCTTCCGTACGCGGATTATCATCGGTGAGAATGGCAACATCGGAAAGCTTCACCGCGACAGCACCCATGAGGGGCCGCTTGCCCTTGTCGCGATCACCACCGCAGCCAAAGACGACAATGAGCTTGCCCCCGGCATAGGGGCGGAGCGACGCCAGCGCGTTCTCCAGCGCATCGGGCGTATGGGCGTAATCGACGAAGACCGACGCGCCCGCTTCATTCTTCCCGACGAGATCGAGGCGGCCCGTTGCGCCCTTCAGCAGGCTCAATGACCGGAGCGTCACCTCCGCTTCGCCGCCTGCGGCAATCACCAGACCGGCGGCGACGATGGCATTCGATGCCTGGAAGTCACCCACCAGCGGCAGCGTCACTGCATGGAGGCCGCTTGCGGTCTCAAGCGACAGATGTTGTTCAAGGCCCTCGCGGCGCGACGAGACAAGACGGATGTCGCGGCCCTTGTGCCCCACCGTGAAGGTGGCAAGGCCGTGCGCCTCTGCCCGCATCCGCACTTCCTCGCCATGGGGTGAATCCATGTTGATGACGGCAGGTGCGCCGGCGGGAAGAAGCTCGGTGAAGAGCCGCATCTTCGCCTCGAAGTAGTCGTCGAAGGTCGCGTGGTAATCGAGGTGGTCGCGGGTGAGATTGGTGAAGGCCGCTGCCGTCAGCCGCAAGCCATCCAGCCGGTATTGCGACAGGCCATGGCTGGACGCCTCGATGGCGAGATGGCTTACATGGTCCTCCGAGAGTTTCGCCGCCAGTTCCTGGAGTTGAACCGGATCGGGCGTCGTGTGCGCGAGATACGCCGCTCCTTCCGGCCCCACCACGCCGATGGTGCCGAGGCTCGCGGCGCGGAAACCCATCGCCTCCCAGATCTGCCGCACGAAGACGGTTACGGATGTCTTGCCATTGGTGCCCGTCACCGCGACGATCGTATCAGGCTGGCGGTCATAGAAACGCGCGGCCATGCGCGCCAGGAGCCAGCGCGGATTGTCCGTGGTGATGACTGTGCCCGCCCCGCTGTAGCGCCCCGGCTCCGCGATCACTGCAACGGCTCCTGCCGACAGCGCCTGCGGGATGAAGGCCGCGCCGTCCACTTTCGTGCCGGGCAAGGCTGCAAACACGAAGCCGGGCCTCACGGCGCGGCTATCGGAGGTGATGCCCATGACGGTCAGCCTGCCTGCGGTTTCCGGCACCGCAGCATCATGTGCAACAAGACGGGCAAGGCTTCTCGGCATGTCAGTGTTTCTTCAAGGCTTCCTGCTTCTCAAGCTTCGCCAGCTTTTCGAGATCGGCTTCGGTGAATTGGGGTGCAACGCCAAGAATGGGGGCAACGCGCTCGATGATCCTGCCCGCCGTCGGAACGGCATTCCAGCCCGCAGTGGAAAAGCCATAGGTTTCCGGCAGCGCCTTCGGCTCATCGAGCATCACGAGGATGGCGTATTTCGGTTTGTCCATCGGGAAGGCCCCGATGAAGGATGCAAGGTTGCGCCCCTTGGCATAGCGACCGTTCACGACCTTCTCGGCCGTGCCGGTCTTGCCGCCGATGCGATAGCCGATCACGTCAGCCTTGCCCGCCGACCCTTCCGTGGCATTGAGGCGGAAAAGGTAGCGCATCTTCTCTGATGTCGATGGCTTCACGATCTGTTGCGCCAGCACCTCTGCTTCCTCCCTGGAGCGCTTGATGAATGTGGGCGGAATCAGCTTACCGTCGTTCAGCAGACCCGCGACAACGGACAAGCCTTGCAGGGGTTGCACGGCAAAACCATGGCCGAATGCGGCGGTGGCGGAAACAAGCTTGCTCCACCGCTTCGGCAGGATTGGGCGAGCAGTTTCAGGGACTTCCGTCTCCAGCTTGTCAAAAAGCCCAACCCGGCGGAGGAATTCCTGGTGCCGTTCCAGCCCCACCTGCAAGGCCATGCGGGCGGTTCCGATGTTGGAGGAGTTGGTGAAGATTTCCGGCACCGAGAGGAAGCGGTGCATGTTGTGGAAGTCGTTGATGCGGGCGCTGCCGATGGCGAGCGGGAAGCGCGCATCGAAGGTGGACTCCATGTTGATGGTGCCGTAGTCGAAGGCCATCGCGAAGGTCACCGCCTTGATGACGGACCCCAACTCGTAAACGCCGCTCAGCATCCGGTTCTGCTGCTCCTGGGTGAAGACCTTGGGTTCGGCATTGGGGTTGTAGTCGGGCAGCGAGACGAGCGAGACGACTTCTCCGGTTTCGATGTTGAGAATGATCCCGCCGCCGCCCAGCGCCTTGAACTTCTCGACCGCCTTGTTCACCTCGTCGGTCATCGCGTGCTGCACGCGCAAATCGACCGAGAGTTCGGCGGGTGCCGCAACCTGCTTCTGCGGGTCGGCGAGCGAGGCGGTGTAGATGGCCCCTGCGTTGTCGAGATACTTCTCGATGCCGGCAATGCCCTTGGTGTCCATGTCGACATAGCCGACGGTGTGCGCGGCAAGACGGCCCTGCGGGTAAACCCGCTTGCGCTCGTTGATGTAGGAGACACCGGGGATGCCGAGATTGTAAACCGCGTCACGCTCTTCCGGACTCACCTGACGCTTGATCCAGGCGAAGGCGCTCTTCGGCTTCAGCAGCTTGCGGCGCAGGTCAGCCGCATCGATATCCGAAAGGGCGGCGGTGAGCAGTTCGACCGTCTCATCGACATCGGGAATCTTGCGCGGGTCGGCATAAAGGGAAGCAACCGCAATGTCGGTGGCAAGCACGTTGCCGTTGCGGTCAACAATGTCGGGGCGCGGGATGCGGTCCTGATGCCGCGCCAGTTCGAGGTTCACGTCATCGACGGGCTTCATCAGGTCGATGCGCAGCAACTGCCCGCCGATGGCGGCAAAGGCGAGAGCAAAGCATATGCCCAGCAGGCGAATGCGGTTCTGCCCTGCAAGGCGCGGCGGACCGGCGGCTTCTGTGATGGTCTTTGTCCGGAGCATCATTCCATCTTCTTCAGGATATCGCCAATGGGATCCTTGCCTTCCTTCTCAAGCTTCACCGGAACGGTTTCCGGCACCTTGGTCAGGAGGTCTTCCACACTGACGAATTGCTGCGCCCTCGTGGGTTGGAGGCTGAGGCTCTGCTCGGCCAGTTTCTGGATGCGTTCCGGGCGGGTCAGGCTGCTCCACTCTGCATTGAGCAGCTTGATCGCCTCCCGCGCATCGTCGATCTTGCGCTTGGTCGCGGCAATTTTGCGTTCTTCGCTGCGGGTCGAATGCTCCAGCCCGTAGAGGGTGTAGCCGGAGGCCAGCACCGTCATCACCAGGATTGCATTGATCACTTTCAGCATCAGTGCCTCACTGCCTTGAGTTCGGGTACGCCGATCTGCGCGAGGTCGGCGGGATGCGCTGCGGCAGCCGTGCGCAGGCCCGCACGGAGCTTGGCCGACCGGGCGCGGGGATTGCGCGCCAGTTCCTCTTCCGCGGCTTCGACATGGCCCTTGAAGGGAAGCGTGAAGCTGGGGTCGGGACGGATGTCGAGACCCGGCGCATGACGCGAGGAAATGGGCACGTTGCCGCTTCGCTGGGCGAAGAAGCGTTTCACCACACGGTCCTCAAGCGAATGGAACGTCACGACCACGAGCCGGCCGCCGGGCTTGAGCATCCGTTCGGCGGCGAAAAGCGCAGACCCCAGTTCATCAAGCTCGCCGTTCACGAAAATGCGCAAGGCCTGGAATGTGCGCGTGGCGGGATGGGTCCGGTCTTTCGCACGCTGGGGGCCGGTCGCATTCTCCACAGCCCGCACCAGGTCGAAGGTCGTGCGCAACGGAGCTTCCTCCCTCGCCTTCACGATGGCGCGGGCAATGTGGCGCGAGCGGTGTTCTTCCCCCAGAACGAAAATGATATCGGCCAGCCTTTCCGCCGAAGCCGTGTTCACCACATCGGCGGCAGAAATCCCTTCGGCGGACATTCGCATGTCAAGTGGGCCGTCGCGCAGGAACGAGAAGCCCCGTTCGGCCTCGTCAAGCTGCATGGAGGAGACGCCGATATCCAGCACCACGCCGTCCACCATCCGCTGCACGAGGCTTTCCATCTCTCCGAATGTGCCCTTCAGCAGCCTGAGCCGGCCACCGCTGCCGGCAACCATCGCCTGCCCCGCCGCGATGGCATTGGGGTCGCGGTCAATCGCAATCACCTCGCAGGTGGCGGTGGCAAGAATGGCCCTGCTGTATCCGCCTGCCCCAAAGGTGCCGTCCACGATCACTTCGCCGCTTGCCGGCGCAAGTGCCTGCAACACCTCCTGCAACAGCACGGGAATGTGCCGGGAGGCGCCGTCGGAAGGCGCAGGCGTTGTGGTCTCTTGGGGCGATGACACGGGACAGAAGCGACAGGGTGAACAAGGCGTTAACGAGGCCCTGACAATGCTCCGGCGATTCTTAACAAACCGTTTCGAAGGCGATTCATTCCTGTGCGTAACCAGGGTGAGGGAAGGCACGCAAAAACGAGCAACTACAAGGTGCTGGGAAGCCCTTCCAAGATGCCGCTTCAGCCGGGGCGATGGCCGCACCGGAAGAGAAAAAGCGCCAGCCGGCCTGTAAGCCGGGTTCTGTCCGCGCCCCCGCCCCGAAGGGCATGAACGCTGGATGACCATTCATCTGGAACATCCGTTACCGGATGCTTCACGCAACCAACCCGGGCGGCAGGCCGGAAAAGCCCTGGCGGATCATCTCCGCCGCGCCACCCCTATTCGGTCTTGCTCCCGGTGGGGTTTGCCCTGCCGCCGCTGTTGCCAGAAGCGCGGTGCGCTTTTACCGCACCGTTTCACCCTTGCCGGGGCATGCCCCGGCGGTCTGTTCTCTGTGGCACTTTCCCTGGGGTTGCCCCCGCCGGACGTTATCCGGCACCGTTTTTCCGTGGAGCCCGGACTTTCCTCCCCCGCGGCCTTTCGGCCATTGCGGCAGCGGTCATCCAGCCAACTGGCGAGGCTGAGTTAGGAGCGGCAGCCCCTTCCGTCAATGCCTGCCCGTCAGTGCAACAGGTCAGGCCCCGTATCAGGCCCCGTAAACGAGACGACCGCCCACCACCGTTGCCTGCACCTTGACGCGTTGCAGATCATCCGGGTCGATGCCTTCGAGATCGGCATCGAGCACAACAGCGTCGCCCATGGCGCCCGCCTTCAGCAGGCCCTTCCGGCCTTCCGCAAACTCGGCATAGGCCCCCATGGCCGTGTAGCTGTGCAGGGTATCGTGGAGGCCCTGGCGCTGCGGTTTCATGTTGTCGCCCCACTCCGTGCGCGTCACGGCGCTGTGGATGGCGCGCATCGGGTTGATGTCGGAGACCGGCCAATCCGTGCCGAAAACCAGCGGCACCCTCGCCTTGCGGAAGGTCTGCCAGGCATAGGCATAAGGCCACTTGTCACGCCCGATCTTGCTGATCGTGGGTTCGAGCGGCAAGCCTGAGTGGCCGGGCGCGTGGCAAGTCTGCATCGAGGCGATGACGCCCAGCGACCTGAATCGCTTCACGTCATCCGGGTGATGGATCTCGATATGCTCGATGCGGTGACGGCTGTCGCGCTTGCCGTTGGCCTTGCGGGCAGCCTCAAAGCCGTTCAGCGTCATGCGCACCGCGCCATCGCCGATCGCATGCACGGCAATCTGCAGGCCCATCCTGTCAGCGAGGATGGAAATCTCGTTGAAGCGTTCCTGCGAGAACAACGGATCGCCGCGCCAGCCGGCACGGTCCGGGTAGTCGTCGAGCACAACCGCCGTGCCGGAATCGAGCACGCCATCCATGAACAGCTTCACCATGCCGCCGCGCAGCATGTCCGAGCGATAACCTTCCGTGATGAGCCGCGCCCGTTCCAGCGCCGAAAGCGCCATGAAGGGCTTGAAATGAAATGGCACCCGCGCACGCGCCGTCAACTCGCCGCGCTGCTCAAGGGCATGCAGCAATTGCATCGTGTAGATGTTGCCATCCATGTTGTGGAATGAGGTAATGCCATGCCGGGCCAGATGCGCCAGGCCCCGCTTCACCACATCGAGATCCGCCTCGAATTCCTGGTCGCCCGGATGAGGGTCAACCTCATGGCCCTCCAGTGCCGCGCGCGCACGGGCATAATCCGTGGCCGCCTCCACTGCCGGGCCGATGGCCTGGGGTTCGCGCAGTTCGCCGGTGGCGAGGCCGTCTTCACCCATGACGATCTCGTGGCCGGGGGTGAGCGTCCGGCCATGAAGGATGCCGCCCAGTTCCAGCGCCTTGGTATTGGCCCAGGCGGTGTGATGGTCCGGCGCATAGATCACCAGCGGACGATCCGGCAGGCAGGTATCGAGATCGTGCCGGGTTGCTGCCCGGCCATTGCCGAAGGCCACATAGGAAAGCTGGTTGCCGACGATGATGCCATCGCCCGGATTTTCCTTGGCAAAGGCCCGCACGGCCTTCCCGATCGCCTCAACGCCGTTCAGGCCCTCGACATTGAGCATGGACAGCTCCAGCGAGCCGGGAACCACATGCATGTGTCCTTCGATGAATCCCGGCAGGACGGTGCGGCCACCGGCATCGATCACCTTCGTCTTGCGCCCCTTGTCGGCAAGGATGTCCCGGTTGCGACCGACCCGCCTGATCTTGCCCCCGGCCATGGCAACGGCCTCGGCCCTGGGCCTGCCCTCGTCCATGGTGAGTACCTTGCCGTTGACGATCATCAGGTCTGCGGTCATTCCATTCCATCCCTTGCATTGTGCCGCACACACGGTGCATGCCATGGTGCGATTCTTGACCATATCGGCTGAAACGCCGCAACCGGAATGCCACATGAAACACACCCGCTCCATTCTTTCGGCTGCCGCCCTGTGCTGCACCCTGCTCATGCCTGCGGCGGTCCATGCGCAGGAGCGCGAGTGGATGCTGGATGCAGCCGATGAGGATGCTTTCCTGGTGTTCGGCGTGCCGGAGACCGACGACGTGGGCGTGAGCCTCTGGTGCAAGCTCGGCAGCGCCAAGGTCAGGCTGTATTTTCCGGAAGGCTCACCGGAACTGAAGCCCAACTCGACGGCAGCCTACGTGCTGACGGTCGGTGACAGGAACTACAAGCTCAGGGGCAAGACCACCGCCAATGACCTGACTGGCTCCACCTCGGTCGAAACGGAATTGCCCGCCAGCGATCCGCTGTTTGCAGCACTCCTCAAGGCCGACCGGTTCGTCGCGAAGATCGGCAAGCACGAGCTGACCTATCCGCTGATCGATACGGGACTCGACAATCTCCTGAAGCTCTGCACCGAGAAGCCCGCTGCCGAGTAGGCTTCAAGCCATCGCCGGACGCGATTGCAGCAGCGCATGCAAGGTCGCAACGGTGGAATGATCGGCAATGCCATCCACCCGCGAGGGCCTGAAGTGACGCTGGAATGCTTCCACGACCCGGCGCGTCTGCTCGTCATATTGTCCAGTGCGAACAATGCCGTAGCCATAAAGGCTCAACATTCCCTGTAAGGCCAGGACGGGGTCGCCACGGTCGCCCTGTTGCAGGAATACGCCGCCCGACACGGTGACGGGCGGCACCCAATGGCCGACGCCACGACCGTGCATGAAACGCCAGTCGAATTTCTCGCCGGGATCGATCTTGCGTTCAGGCGCGATGTCGGAATGGGCCAGCACATGCTGCGGCAGGATCTTGTGGCGCGAAACGATGTCGCTTGCGAGATCGGCAACGGCGTCCATTTGCGCCTCCGGAAAATCCTCGTAGGCACCGCCATGACCGGTGTTCTGGACCTCGATGCCGATGGAACAGGAATTGATATCGGTCTCGCCTTCCCAGCTCGACACGCCCGCGTGCCAGGCCCGCATCTCCTCGCCCACCATCTGCGTGATGCCGCCGTCCTGATCGACAAGGTAGTGGCAGGAGACTTTCGATTCGGGAACGCAAAGCCAGTTGCAGGCTTTTTCCGCCGACTCCATGCCGGTGTAATGCAGGATGAGGTAGCGCGGGAACTTGCCCGCCGCTCGCGGTTCGATGTTGGGAGAAAGAACGACGCGGCGCGGAAGCCTGGTGCCGATCACGCCGGCAATCCCTTCATGACCTGTTCATAGGCCACGTTGATGCGGGCCAGACGGTCGCTCGCCAGTTCCACCATTTCCTCCGGAACGCCAGCGGCAATCTGCTTGTCGGGATGCAGGTCGCGCGCCAGCTTCCGGTAATGCTTCTTGATCTCCTCGGCGGAGGCACCGCGCGGGACGCCGAGAACGTCATAGGGGTCTTCCGCAATCGCGACATGACGGGCGCGGATGCGGGCAAAGGCTTCATCCTTGAAACCGAAGATTCCTGCCACGGCTTCGAGATAGTCCAGTTCGCGCTCGTGGATGGCATGGTCGGCCTTGGCGATATGGAAAAGCCCATCCATCACGTTTTCCAGCACCGCCGATTGCGGAACGAAAAGCCGCGCCACCTGCGCGGCGTAGGTCTCGAACCCGGCAATATCCTGCTTGGCGAGGTCAAAGACGCGCTGCACGGCGGCCATGTCCTTTTCCGGCACGTGGAACACCTGCTTGAAGGCGCTCACCTCATCCTTCGTCACCACCCCGTCGGCCTTGGCCATCTTCGCGCCGAGCGCGATCATGCCGATGGTGAAGGCAACGGATTTTTCGGGTGCGGAACTCTTGCCGGAAACGCCGGCAAAGAAATCCCCGACGGAGGAGCCAAGCGTTTGCGCCGCCGTCGATATCTTGGACCAGATGGACATGGCCTGATTTTACCGGATTCGGCGCCGCATTAAAGGGGCAACGATGCTGTCCGATTGCCGCAAACTGCGGCTCAGCGGGCCTTTTTCAGGTAATGCCCGATGGCAAAGACAGGCGTGTCCACATCCTTGTTGTCGGCAAGACGCTGCTCGACGTGCCAGGCACGAAGGCCGATCCATGCCGTTGCCCACAGCACGGGCAGCATTGCCAGGGCGAGGACACCAAAGAGGAGCCAGTCCGGAAGGCCGAAAAGCTTCGCAAAGGCCCAGACCGAAGCGGCGGCGGCAGCGCCCAGAAGGCTGAAGGCCATCAAGGTTGCACCGGCAGCGGCCAGGAAGCTGGCCACCGGGCCGAAGGCATGGGTGTCACCCTTGGGCGTGGATTGGGGCGTGATGATCTCTTGGTCCATGGCCGCTCATATGCGCGTCCGGAGGCCGAATTGCAACTGCCGGGGACCGCCGGCAGGGCTCAGCGGCAATAGGCGCCGCCGCTGCGATGGCGCTGCAAGTCGAAGTGGAAATGGTCCTTGTGGTTGGCTTCCGCCGGGCCAAGCACGGTGGTGAACTGCCCGCAGGCCTCGTCCTGGACGGTCTTCAGGAATTTCCGCGTGCTGCGGCTGGCGAACCAGCCCTGCTGTACCGTGATGTAGTCCCCGCCTTCCAGCCTGAAGCCCGCCACGTCGATGGCATTGCCGTGAGCATGTTCGCTGAGTCGTGCGCCCCGCACATTGTTGCGCGTGCGGCAGGCATAGCCGGCAGGGACGGTCAATTCCGTCACGCGCTCACCGAAGCGGCGCTCGGCAGCGGGTTGCAGGGTCTGGTCAATCCATTGGGCAAAGGTGTTGGCGACGGCACAATTCATGATCGTGGGTTGCGAAAGCCTGACACCGTTCACCGATGTCAACCGCCACGCGTTGCGCACGCCACAGCCCCGGCCATTGTCGAAGTCGCGGATCTTCTCGGCCTCGGCGAACTCGCGCGGATCGCGTGTGCACGCCACGGGCGGCAGGCGACGGTCCTCGTAGGATGATTTCGGCTTTTCGCGTCCGCCCGAACAGGCCACCAGCGCGACGGCAAGCGCAAGGGCGCCCGCAAGAGAAACAAGGTTACGCATACGATTACTCACGCCAATCCCCATCCCCCGGAGACCGTGGCCGCACCATGCCGTCAGATGGTTAAGGGAGTGTTGTCAGCCGTAAAGCGCGGTGATCAGCATGTTGATATTGCCGTTCCGCTTGGCGAGATAATCCGTGAAGTCCTTGCGCTGGAAATTCGTGAGCCAGAAGCCCAGCACGCTCACGTCACGCACCTTGTAGGCCCCACCCTTCCACACCAGCTTCCACGACACGCTGTAGGACTGGCCGGTCATCAGGTAGACGCGGCTTGCGACGACCACATCCTGATCCTTGTTCACGGTGGCATCGCCCAGCTCGTACTTCGCAACCGTGTAGTCACGCGACGACAGGGCGAAGTAGCGGGCGAGGTAGGTTGCGACGCCCTTCTGGTAACGGGCCTTCTGCGACGCCTGGAGCTTGGAGCTGTACTTGCCGAGAGAATCCTGCGCGATGTCGGGAATGTCGGCATGGCGCTGCACCACGCGCAGGAAGGCGGCGACCGTTCCCTGCCGGTGCGCGGCCAGCATGTCCTTGGCGACCTGGCGCATGAAGACGAGGGAAGGATGATCCCCCGCAGACGCGGGCGAGGCGAGTAATGCGGCGGAAAGCCCCGCGAGCAATGAGCGGCGTGTGATCATGATTCGGTTTCTAACGCCGGATTTGTGGCGCGACTAGGGTTAACAGAACCTCACCGCTAACGTAGTTACCAGGTTTCCGCTTCGCGGAGCATGGCATACAGCGGTTCGAAATTTCCCTTCGACTTCTTCAACTCATCGTTGAAACGCTGGCGCATGGCGCTCGACAGTCGAACTCCGAGCACGCTCAGGTCAACGATGCGATAGCCGCCCCCTTGCGGTGCGAGATACCACACGATCGGTTCATCGGCGCCGCCCGACTTCACGATCTTGCTATAGACGAGCAGGTATTTGCCCTGCTGGGCGGTGCGGTCCACCACAAAGTCTTTGCCTTTGAAATCATCCACATACCACGCGAAAAGCGCGGCTGCATAAGTGGTGACGAGATCGTTCAGCTTGTCCTTGTCGCCGGGCGGAAGCTGCTTCTGGTAGGTTCCGAGTGAAGCCATGGTGATGCCGCGCAGGTTCACATACCGGCTCAGCATCACCGCAAACTTGTTGCGGGTGGCCTTGCCGCGCGACCCGGCATTGGCGAGCCGCAGCACGTCCTTGCCGATCTTCGTGACATAGGCTTCCGCGGCAGCGTCGGCGAACGCGGGCGTCGCGACGGACGACATCAATGCGCCCATTGCAAAAAGCGAGAGCGCCCGGCGGCGCGAGTAGAGATTGGTCATGGTTTTCCTACGAAATGCCTTTGGTCCGGTTTGCCCCGCCAGATCCCGAAGCGCGAAAATACAAGTGTAACCTCGACAAAATCAAGACAAAGCCGAGGAAAGGCCGGATTACGACCGTTTTCAGCCAAATCCGAACAAGCCTTTGCATTCTATATAAGGATATGTTTATGTCCTTCGCGAGGTGCACGGAAATGGATGAACTGCTGGCAGGATTGAAGGCAATAGCGGAAACAACCCGCATCCGCATTCTTTTCATACTCTCCCACGGCGAACTGAATGTCTCTGAACTCACGTATATTCTGGGTCAGAGCCAGCCGCGCGTCAGCCGCCACCTGAAACTGATGGCGGAAGCCGGCCTGCTCTCCCGTAACAAGGAAGGGAACTGGGTTTTGTTCCGCCTCAGGGGTGAAGGGCTTGGCGGTGCCCTGGCCCGCGCCCTCGTCGACATGCTGCCGGGACGCGATGCCGTGCTGTCGGGCGATCTTTCGCGGCTGGAAGAAGTACGACGCCAGCGCGAGGAGAAGGCCCAAGCCTATTTCAGCGCCAACGCCGAGCACTGGTCCAGCCTCCGATCGCTCCATGTGGACGAGGCGAGCGTGGAACTCGCCATGGGCGAGCTGGCGACCGCCAGGTCATTCGAGACACTGGTCGATCTTGGCACTGGCACGGGTCGCGTCCTCGAACTGTTCGGGCCGCGCGCGCAGAACCTCCATGGCATTGATTCGAGCCGCGAGATGCTCGCCATCGCCCGCGCCAACCTTGAGAAGCACGGCTTCCGCCACGCGCAATTGCGGCAGGCCGACATTTTCGCCCTGCCCCTGGCCGACTCCATGGCCGATCTCGTGACCATCCATCAGGTGCTGCACTTCCTCGACGAGCCGCAACGGGCCTTGCTGGAAGCACGCCGCATCCTCAAGCCCGACGGCAAGCTGCTCGTCGTCGATTTCGCGCCGCATGATCTTGACGAACTGCGCGAACACCATGCCCACCGCCGCCTCGGCATTTCCGCCGAGCAGATGACAGCGTGGCTCGCCCGCGCCGGATTGCAACTGTCGCGGCACATGGTTCTCGATCCTCCCTGGCTGAAATCGCGCAAGGGTCTCACCGTTTCGCTGTGGCTGGCAGAGCCGCGCAACCCGGCCCGACATCCCTCGACCGCACGCAAGGAGACAGTGCAATGACATCCCCTCTCCGCGTCTCCTTCGAATTCTTCCCGCCGAAGCCCGGTGAAGCGGAAGACAGCTTCTGGGCCACCGTGAAGCGGCTGGAGACGATCAACCCCGATTTCGTTTCCGTCACCTATGGCGCCGGTGGCACGACACAGGACCGAACCCTCGCCACCCTGTCGCGCATCACTTCGCAGACCCACCTGAAAGCGGCGGGCCACCTCACCTGTGTCGGCAAGTCGAAAGAGGATGTGAACAGCGTCATCCGCGCCTATCAGGCTGCGGGCGTCAACCACATCGTCGCACTGCGGGGCGATCCGCCGGCCGGCGTCGGCACGCGTTTCTCACCGCACCCGGAAGGCTATCGCAATGCGGCTGATCTTGTGCGCGGCATCCGCGAAATCGGCGCCTTCGAGGTTTCGGTGTCAGCCTATCCTGAGCGGCACCCCGATTCCGTTTCCATCGAGGAAGACCTCGCCTTCATGGCCGACAAGGCGGAGAACGGCGCCAGCCGCGCCCTCTCGCAGTTCTTCTTTCACAATGCCTTCTTCCTCCGGCTGCGCGACCGCATCGCCGCACGGGGCATCAAGATCAACCTCGTGCCGGGCATCCTGCCGATCACCAATTTCGCCCGCGTCTGCGAATTTGCTGCCAAGTGCGGCGCCCACATTCCTCCCGATCTTGAGCGCCGCTTCGCGGGCCTCGACAAGGATCCCGAAACGCGCAACCTCGTTGCGGCAATGGTGGCGGCGGAACAGGTACATGCGCTGTCCCGCGAGGGCGTGACCGACTTCCACTTCTACACGCTGAACCGCTCCGATCTCGTCTATGCCATCTGCCGCGTGCTGGGGCTTGGCGCACCGAATGAGAACGAGGCTGCTGCGTGAGCGTCAAGCTTGAGCCGTCGTGGCTGAAGGTCTTGCAGCCGCAGTTCGAAGCCCCCTACATGGCGGAACTGCGCCGGTTCCTGATGCAGGAACGCGAGGCGGGAAAGCAGATATTCCCGAAAGGGGGCGAATGGTTCCACGCGCTTGATGCAACCCCGCTCGACAAGGTGCGCGTCGTCATCCTGGGTCAGGATCCCTATCACAACGATGGTCAGGCCCACGGCCTGTGCTTCTCGGTGAAGCCGGGCGTGCAGCCGCCACCATCGCTGGT
This sequence comes from Hyphomicrobiales bacterium, assembly GCA_016792865.1. GTDB lineage: Bacteria > Pseudomonadota > Alphaproteobacteria > Rhizobiales > Aestuariivirgaceae > Aestuariivirga. Next base: position 29,513 of record JAEUMJ010000007.1, read on the forward strand.
GAACATCTACAAGGAACTGCAAGCCGACCTCGGCCACCCTCCTCCGCGCCACGGCTTTCTCGAACACTGGGCCAGGCAAGGCGTGCTGATGCTGAATGCCGTGCTGACGGTGGAGGCGCATCGCGCCGCCTCACATCAGGGAAAGGGCTGGGAGAAATTCACCGACGAGATCATCCGCCAGGTGAATGCGCTGGAGCGCCCGGTGGTGTTCATTCTCTGGGGCAGCTACGCGCAGAAGAAGGCAGCGTTTGTCGATGCCGCGCGCCATCACGTCATCAAGTCGGCGCATCCGTCACCGCTGTCGGCCCACAACGGCTTCTTCGGCTCGAAACCCTTCTCCCGCGCCAATGCCTTCCTGAAACAACAAGGCCAGCCGGAAATCGACTGGCGCTTGCCGGAAACGGCCTGACGCCCGTCAGGCCATCATCAGTGCCGGCTCTTCGACAAGTTCGCGGAAAGCCTTCAGCAGTTGCGCCCCCACGGCACCATCGACGGCGCGGTGATCGCACGACAGCGTCGCCTTCATCTGCGTCTTGAGCACGGGCTGGCGATTGACCGGCACGAATGTCTCGACACCTGCCCCCACCGCCAGGATGGTCGCGTGGGGCGGGTTGATGATGGCGTTGAACTGCTCCACCCCAAACATGCCGAGGTTGGACACGGCAGAGGTGCCGCCCTGATAGTCTGCGGGCTTCAACTGGCGCGCACGGGCCTTGGCAGCGAGTTCCTTCATCTCGATCGAGATGCGGGAGAGCGACTTTGTTTCGGCGGCGCGGATCACGGGTGTGAACAGGCCGCCTTCAATGGCGACGGCCACGCCCACATCGCTGACGCGATGCTGGAGGATGCCTTCATCCGTGAAGGTGACGTTTGCGGCGGGCACGCGCTGCAAGGCCAGGGCCAGCGCCTTGATGATGAAATCGTTGACCGAGAGCTTCCACAGCGGCTGCTTGTCCTCACCCTTGGGGGCATGGGCATTCAGGCGCTCGCGGATGGCGAGCAGCTCATCCAACGTGCAGCTTGCAGTGAGATAGAAATGCGGAACGGTCTGCTTGGACTGGACCAGGCGCTGCGCGATGGTGCGGCGCATGCCATCGAGTGGCGTAACGCTGTAGGAGCCTGCTTCGTAGAGGGCCTTCACCGCTTCCGTGCTCATGCCGGATGCGATTGCAGTTCCGGCCGTTGTCGATGCGGCGGCAGGCGCGGGCCGGGCATTGGCAAGATCGGCGGCAACGATGCGACCACGGGGACCGGTTCCGGCCAGGGCGGCAAGCGAAATGCCCTGCTGCCTTGCAAGGCGACGGGCAAGCGGGGTGGCGCGCGCCTTGCCGGTTGCATCAACCGCAGGGGCGACAACAGGCAGCAGAGCGGCGGGACCGGCCGGTGCTGCGTCGGCGGCAGGGGAAGCGACGGCGGCAGGGGCGCCACTGAAGGCTTTGGGTTCTTCGCCTGCGCCGTAGATCATCGCCACCACGGTGCCAATGGGAACCACGGCCTTGACCGGCGCATTGCCGATCCTGATGACACCATCCGCCGGGCTTTCGATTTCCATGGCGGCCTTGTCTGTCTCGATATCGAAGAGCGGCTGGCCCTTCTTCACCGTGTCGCCGTCTTTCACATGCCACACGGCAATCGTGCCGGTGGTCATGTCCATATCGACCTTGGGGAGAATGACTTCAGCGGCCATTTCAGATCCTGCCCTTCACGAGGTCACGGAGGGATTCGACAATTCCATCGGTCTGCGGCACGGCAGCCTTTTCCAGGATCGGGCTGTAGGGAATGGGGCTTTCCGAACCGCCGAGGCGCAGGATCGGCGCATCCAGATAGTCGAAGGCTTCGCTTTCCGCCACAAGAGCCGAGATTTCCGCACCGATGCCAAGCGTCTTCACGCCTTCATAGACGCATGCGAGGCGCGAGGTCTTCTTGACGCTTTCGATGATGGTGGGGCCGTCGATCGGGCGAATGGTGCGCAGGTCGATCACCTCGATGTCGATGCCTTCCTTTGCCAGGATCTCCGCCGCTTCAAGCGCCTTGTGAACCATGATGGCCGCAGCGACAACGGTTGCATGCTTGCCTTCGCGGCGAACAACCGCCTTGCCGATCGGCGTACGGTACATGCCGGCCGGAACATGGCCCTTCACCTTGTAGAGAAGCTTGTGCTCGAACACGAGAACCGGATCGGGATCGTCAATGGCCGCCAGCAGCAGGCCCTTCGCATCTTCCGGCGTCGAGGCTTCGACGACCTTCAGGCCCGGCACATGGCCGAACCACGCTTCGAGTGACTGCGAATGCTGGGCAGCGGCACCCGTGCCCGAACCACAGGGCATGCGGAAGACGACAGGCACCGAAACCTTGCCGCCCAGCATGAAGCGCATCTTCGCCGCCTGGTTGACGATCTGTTCCATGGCGAGCGTGGCAAAGTCCGAGAACTGGAACTCGTAGACCGGGCGCGCCCCTGCGACGGCGGCACCCACGGCCACACCCGCGCCACCCAGTTCCGCGATCGGCGTGTCGCGCACGCGGTCCTCGCCGAAACGATGGACGAGATCGCCCGTCACCTGGAAGGCACCGCCATAAACGCCGATGTCCTCGCCCATCAGGAAGACGCGTTCGTCCGCTTCCATGGCCTGGGCCAGGGCTTCCTGGACAGCAGCCGAGAAGCTGAGTTCACGAATGTCGCTCATGCCTCAACTCCCATGGCAATGTCGTCGGTTGTGGTGACGCCGCGCAACAGGCTGTCGGGCGTCGGATTGGTTCCGCTGGTGGCAAAGTTGAAGCCGTCCTGCACTTCCTTTTCCACTGCTTCACGGATCGCGTCGATCTCGGAGCGGGAGGCAATGCCGTGGGCCTCAAGGTCTTTCTCGAAGGCCGGGATCGGATCCTTGCCTTTCCATTCCTCGATCTCTTCCTTGCTGCGGTAGCGGTTGCGGTCAGAGCGCGAGTGGCCCTTGGTGCGGTATGTCTTGCATTCGACAAGGCTCGGACCTTCGCCGTTGCGGGCCCGTTCAATGGCGGCAGAAACCGCTTCATTGACATCGGCAATGCTGTTTCCGTCCACCGTGACGCCCGGCATGTTGTAGGCGATGGCGCGGGTGGCGACATCCTTCACGGCGGTGGAGCGGGCCGTCGAAACCGACATGCCGTACTGGTTGTTCTCGCAGACATACACCACCGGCAGCTTCCATACGGCCGCCATGTTGAGCGCCTCGTGGAAGGCGCCTTCGTTCTGCGCACCGTCACCGAAGAAACAGATGGCAACATCCTTGCCCTTGCGCTGCTTGATGGCGAGCGCCGCACCCGTGGCAAGTGGCAGGCCACCGCCCACGATTCCGTTGGCACCGAGGTTGCCCGTGGCCGGATCGGCGATGTGCATCGAACCGCCTCGACCCCGGCAGTAGCCCTCTTCCTTGCCGAAGAATTCGGCGAACATGAACTTCACTTCCGCACCCTTGCCGATGCAATGGCCGTGCCCGCGATGGGTGGAGGTGATGTAATCGGCATTGCTCAGGTCCATGCAGGCGCCGACTGCCGTGGCTTCCTGACCGACCGACAGGTGCATGGTGCCGTGGGTGAGGCCGCGCACATAGCTTTCCTCGGCCATCTCCTCGAAGCGGCGGATGAGGTACATGCGGCGCAGGGCTTCCTTGAGCTGTGCTGCGGAGTGGTTGGCGTAGAAGGGCCGCGCGTTTTTCCCCGCAGCCGGTTTTCCAGTGGTTTTCGTAGCCATGTCTGCCCTTCGATTGCCTGGATGTGAGAATGGGGAGCTTATGTTCCTTTTTGCTCTACGGCGTCAATATGTATCATAATGTAATCAGATCATGAGCTGCCAGGAGTTTCGCGAATGGAAAGGCAAGTGAAGCCCGCATCTGTGTTGCAGCGCACAAATTCGCGCCCCAAACGAAAATTTCTTGCCATAAACGAAAGCAAATGAAAGTATGCCTCCGCTGAACCGAAGGCAAACATGCTCGCCCTCTCTCCCCGACAACAACAGATCCTGAGCTTGGCCCGGCAGTCGGGCACGGTCACGGTGGATGACCTGGCGGGGCGTTTCGAGGTCACTCCGCAGACCATCCGCAAGGATCTGAACGAACTCTGCGATGGCCGACTTCTCTCGCGCATCCATGGCGGGGCCATGCTGGCCTCCGGTGTGGAAAACATGGCCTATGAAGCCCGCCGGCAGATTGCCGCCGCCGAGAAAGACCTGATCGGACGCCGCGCCGCTGCGCTCATTCCCAACAACTCCTCGCTGTTCATCAACATCGGCACCACGACGGAAGAGGTCGCCCGCGCACTGGTGCATCACGAAGGCCTGCTGGTCATCACCAACAACATTCACGTCGCGCAGACCCTGCTGCCCTCACCCCGCATCGAGGTCATCATTGTCGGCGGTTCCATCCGCTCCAGTGACGGCGGCATTGTTGGCGAAAGCACGGTGGACACGATCCGCCAGTTCCGCGTCGATCATGCGGTCATGGGGGTGTCGGCCATCGACGAGGATGGCTCGCTGCTCGACTTCGACGTGCGCGAAGTCCGCGCCGCACAGGCCATCATGGCGAATTCGCGCAAGGTCATCCTGGTCGCGGATGCCACCAAATTCACCCGTTCGGCACCGGTGCGGATCGGGCACATCTCGCAGGTGGGCACCTTCGTGACCGACGCATCGCCGCCGCCCGCCATCGCCGACATCTGCCGTGAGAACGGCGTCGCAATCGAACTGGTCAGCACAGCAATTTCCGAGGCATGAACTTCCCATGACGCAAGACAAGACCTACGACCTTTTCATCATCGGCGGCGGCATCAATGGCTGCGGCATCGCGCGGGACGCATCGGGCCGGGGCCTCAGTGTCTTCCTTGCCGAACAGAACGACCTTGCCTCCGGTACCTCATCGGCATCGACCAAACTCATCCATGGCGGCTTGCGCTATCTGGAGCACTACGAATTCCGCCTCGTGCGCGAGGCGCTGATCGAACGCGAAGTGCTGCTGAAATCCGCCCCGCACATCATCTGGCCCTTGCGCTTCGTGCTGCCCCACCACGACGGCCTGCGCCCGCGCTTCCTGCTTCGCATGGGCCTGTTCCTTTACGACCACCTGGGCGGGCGCAAGATCCTGCCGCCCACCCGAACCGTTGACCTCACCTCCGACGTGACCGGCCAGCCGCTGAAGAACGATTTCGTCGTGGGTTACGAATATTCCGATTGCTGGGTGGAGGACGCCCGCCTCGTGGCGCTCTCGGCGCGCGATGCCGCGAACCGTGGAGCCGTGATCCGGACCCGGACGAAATGCACCGCCGCCCGCCGCGAAGGCGGCCTGTGGAAGATCGACATCGCCCGCGACGGCAAGGTGGAAACCATCACCGCCAAGGCTCTGGTCAATGCCGGCGGCCCTTGGGTCAGCAACGTGCTGGGCAGCGTCATCGGGCGGAATGACCCGGACAGGATCCGAATGGTGAAGGGCAGTCACATCGTGGTGGACCGTCTCTACGACCACGACCGCTGTTATATTTTCCAGAATGCGGATGGACGCATCTGTTTCGCCATTCCCTATGAGCAGAACTTCACCCTGATCGGGACAACCGACAAGGACCACACGGGCGACCCCGGCAAGCCGGAAATCTCCGACGAGGAAACCGACTACCTCCTCAACGCCGTGAGCGAATACTTCCGCATGCCGGTGACGCGCGAGCAGCTTCGCTGGGCCTATTCCGGCATCCGCCCGCTCTATGATGACGGCGCATCGAAGGCGCAGGAAGCGACCCGCGACTATGTGCTCAAGCTCGACAAGCCGGAAGGTGCGGCCCCTGTTCTCTCGATTTTCGGCGGCAAGATCACCACCGCGCGAAAGCTGGCGGAAGCCGCGCTTGCAGAACTCAAGCCCTTCTTCCCCGCGATGAAGGGCGAGTGGACGGCGAAGGCTTCCCTGCCCGGCGGGGATTTCCCGTGGCATGAGGTGGAGCAGCGCATTGCCGCACTGCAGAAGGCCTACTCGTTCCTCAAGCCCGCCGTGATCCGCCGCCTCTTCCGGGCCTACGGCACGGAGGCGGAGCGGATTCTCGAAGGCGCACGCTTCGCGTCTGACCTCGGCGAGAGTTTCGGCCCGATCAGCGAGCGCGAAATCGCCCATCTGCGCGAAAAGGAATGGGCAGAAACCGCCGACGACATTCTCTGGCGGCGGTCCAAGCTCGGCCTCCACATGAAGCCGCAGGAACAGCAGGCTCTTCGCGACTACATGGAAGGCGGCAAGGCCAAGCCGAAAGCGAAATCCCGCACCAAGGAGACGTCATGAGCACGCATCTTCTCGCCATCGATCAGGGCACCACATCCTCCCGTGCCATTGTCTTTGACAGGAACCTGAAGCCCAGGGGTTCCGGCCAGCAGGAGTTCAGGCAGTTCTTTCCCGCCTCGGGCTGGGTGGAGCATGATCCGGAAGAAATCTGGAAAACGGTGTTGGCCACCAGCAAGGCCGCTCTCCGCAAGGCGAAGGTGAAAGCATCCGCAATTGCCGCCATCGGCATCACCAACCAGCGCGAAACGGTCGTGATCTGGGATCGCAAGACCGGCAAGCCCATCCACAAGGCCATCGTCTGGCAGGACCGTCGCACTGCGGGCCTGTGCAAGGCACTGAAGGACGAGGGACGGGAGCCCCTTTTCACCGCCAGGACCGGCCTCCTGCTCGACCCCTATTTTTCGGGCACGAAGGTGTCATGGCTGCTCGACAACGTGAAGGGCGCACGCGCCAGGGCAGAGGCCGGCGAGCTTGCCTTCGGCACCATCGACACCTTTCTCATCTGGCGGCTGACGGGCGGCAAGGTTCACGCCACCGACGCCACCAATGCCTCGCGCACCCTGCTCTACAACATCCACACCGGCGCATGGGATGACGAGTTGCTCGCCATCCTGAACGTGCCGCGCTCGCTGCTGCCGGAAGTCAAGGACTGCGCGGCGGACTATGGCATCACCGACAAGAAACTCCTGGGTGCGGCCATTCCCATCGGCGGCGTTGCGGGCGACCAGCAGGCGGCCACCATCGGGCAAGCCTGCTTCTCGCCGGGCATGATGAAATCGACCTACGGCACCGGGTGTTTCGCGCTCCTGAACACGGGAGATACGCCCGTGCCATCGAAGAACCGGCTCCTGACCACCGTGGCCTACCAGTTGAACGGCAAGCGCACCTATGCACTGGAAGGCGCGATCTTCATTGCGGGCGCCGCCGTGCAATGGCTGCGTGACGGCCTGAAGATCATCAAGACGGCCAAGGACACGGGCGCACTCGCACGCGCCGCCGACCCGGCCCAGAGTGTCTATCTGGTGCCCGCCTTCGTGGGCCTCGGCGCACCCTACTGGAACGCTGACGCGCGGGGAGCCGTGTTCGGCCTCACCCGCGGAACCACCAACAAGGAAATGGCGAAGGCTGCCCTGGAAGCCGTCTGCTACCAGACCCGCGACCTGCTCGAAGCCATGCGGAAGGACTGGGGCGCGGCAGGAGAAACGGTTCTGCGCGTCGATGGCGGAATGACCGCGTCCGACTGGACCATGCAGAACCTTTCGGACATCCTGAATGCGCCCGTGGACCGCCCCAAGGTTCTCGAAACAACCGCCCTGGGTGCAGCCTACCTCGCCGGCCTTCAGGCAGGTCTCCTGCCCGGCCCGGAAAGTTTTGCGAACCGCTGGTCCCGTGACAAGCGTTTCTCTCCCCGGATGAAACCCGACCAGCGCGAGGCAAAATATGCCGGCTGGAAAGAAGCAATAAGGAAACTGCTGTCGTGAACACTCCAGAATTCAATGCCCTGCGCATGCTCTCCGCCAAGGTGGGAAGCGACCCTCTGCTGGTGCAGGCTGCAGGCGGCAACACCTCGATCAAGGCCGATGGCGTGATGTGGATCAAGGCGTCCGGCACCTGGCTGCGCGATGCGGCGACCAAGGACATTTTCGTTCCGCTCGATCTCGCCCGCCTTTCGGCGGCCCTGGCGGCAGATGATCCGGCCTGCGAATCCTGCACCGATTTCGTGCGGCAGGATATCAACCCCCTTGGCCTCAGGCCCTCGATTGAAACCTCCGTGCACGGATTGATGCCGCAGAAGGCCGTGGTTCACGTTCATTGCGTGAACACCATTGCCCACGCCATCCGGCAGGATGCGGAACAGGTGCTGGGCGAGAAGCTGAAAGGGTTCAACTGGGCGTTCGTGCCCTATGCCCGACCCGGCCTGATGTTGTCCCGCGCCATCCGCAAGGCTTATCGGCCGGGCGTGGATGTGCTGGTGCTGGGCAATCATGGCCTCGCGGTTGCAGCCGAAACGGTGGCCGGGGCGGAAGACCTGCTTAACCGGGCGGTGGCGGCACTCGCCGGGCCTGTCCGCAATTTCGGTTCTCCGGACCTCCCGGCCCTGTCCAAGGCGGCGGCCGGCAGCGACTACAGGTTGCCCGAAGACCCGGCTTGCCACGCCATCGCTCTTGATGACGAGGTGCGCAAGGCCGCTTGCGCCCACGTTTTCTATCCCGATCATGTCGTGTTCCTGGGAACGACAATTCCGGCAACGCTGGCGTCGGGTGCGGCTGCTGTTGCGCTTCCGGGGCTGGGTGTGCTGGTAAGCAAGACGGCGAAGGCATCGGTTGAGCCGATGCTGCGCTGCGCCGGTGATGTGTTCAGCCGCCTGCCCGCCGATGCCAGGCTCAAACCCCTCACGGCAGCCGAGATCGACCAGCTCCTGAACTGGGATGCGGAAAAATACCGCCAGACGATGAAGCAGGTGTGAGCGGCAACGGCCTCAGGCGGCGTTGCGCATCCTCATCCCGCCCAGCAGCCCGGAGAACATGGCCGAGCTGGCGCGGCGCATGGCGGGCATGAGAGGCAGGGCTTCGCGCCGCACGCGCTCATAGGCACCGGGGCCGAGGGCTGCTTCCAGCCACTCGATGTATTGCGGCAGATGCGCCCAGCGATCAACCAGTGCTGGCGTGAGTTCACCGTGGAACTGGGTTCCCGCCATGCAGTCGCCCACGGTCATGATCTGCACCGGGCTGACCTCCGACGAGGCCAGAACCTCCGCACCCGGCGGCAGCTTGTTCACCTCTGCATGGTGCCACTGCATCATGTGGATGTGGCGCGGCAGGCGCGACACCACCGGATGAGCGGAAACGATGTCGATGCGGCCAAGCCCGACTTCCGCCTCGCGGGCCAGCGCCACCTCGCCGCCCGTCGCCTCCGCAAGAAGCTGAAGGCCGAGGCAGACACCGAAATAAGGGCGGTTGCGTTCCATCGCCCATTCGCGGATGGCGGCCTTCTCGGCCAGCAACCAGGGATTTGCTTCGGTTTCCCAAACGTCCATCGCCCCACCCATGACGAGCAGGAGATCGTAGGGGGCAAGCGAAGGTATTTCCTCTCCCCTGTGCAGCATCACCGTATCGATGCTGGCGCCGCGCGCTTCAAGGAACTCGCCGAACAGACCGGGCGGTTCATCATCCATGTGCTGGAAACAAAGGGCGCGAGAGATCATTGGCTGTCCAATCCCCAAAAGTGAACGCGCTACATAGGGATCACGAATCAGAATGCAAATGATTCTTTGAACCCGCCCCGCCTTTCGGCCAAAGACGTAAAGAAACCATGACGCCAACCCTCCGCACCATCTTCCTCGCCCTCTTCCCGTTCGCGCTGGGCTACCTGATGTCCTACCTGCTGCGGGCCGTGAACGCAGTGGTGGCGCCCGAGCTTGTGAAGGAGTTCGCGCTCGGCCCCGGCCAGCTTGGCCTGTTGACGGCGGCCTACCTCCTCACGTTCTGCGCCTTCCAGCTTCCCCTCGGCGTCCTGCTCGACCGCTACGGCCCGCGGCGGGTGCAGACGGCCCTGCTGCTCGTCTCGGCGGCTGGCTGCGCCATCTTTGCCCTTGCACCCGGCTTCACCGTTCTCTTTCTGGCACGCGCCCTCATCGGGCTGGGCTTCTCTGCGGGGTTGATGGCAAGCTACAAGGCAAGTTCGCTCTGGGTGCCGCTCGAACGCCGCTCGCTGGCGAACGCCGCCATCATGTCGATGGGGGCACTCGGTCTTGTCGTCGCAACCGAACCCACCGCCCTCCTCACCGCCGCAATCGGCTGGCGATATGTCTTCCTGCTGTTCACCGGTCTCATTGTCGCCGCGTCGCTGTTCATCTTCACCGCCGTGCCGGAAGCAACCACAGAGGCACCGGTTGCGGGCTTTGCCCGGCAATGGGAAGAACTGGTGGGCATCATGAAGCTGCCGCTTTTTCACAAGGTGGCCCCCCTGCTTGGTTTGACCGCCGGGATTCCCATCGCCTACCAGACGCTGTGGGCCGGCCCCTGGTATCGTGACGTGATGGGCTACGAGCCGCTTGACGTTGCACGCCACCTGTTCTGGATGGCGGTCGCCTTCATGATCGGCATCCTGCTGGTGGGCGTTGTGGCAGACCGCCTGCAACGTCGCGGCATCAGCCCGATGACAACCCTCATGGGGCTTCTGGTGCTGCATACGGTCGCGCAAGTGATCATCGTGCTTCAGGTAAAGGCCCTGGCCTTTCCGGCCTGGCTTGTTCTTTCAGCCGTGGGCCAGTCGGCCATTCTCGCATTCCCCTGGTTCGCGAGGCAGGTGGGCGAGAACCTTTCGGGACGCGCCAACGCCACGATCAACTTCTCGATGTTCGTCGTGGCGTTCTGTGTGCAATACGGCGTGGGACTGATCATCGGCCAGTTCAATGCAACCGCAACTGGCTATAGCGTTGAAGCGTATAAATGGGCCATGGGCCTGTGTCTGGCTTTGCAAATCGCGGCGCTGATCTGGTATCTTGTTCCGAGGAAGGCACAAAAGGTACAATGAGTGAGAACCCTGTCATCGCGCATGTGACGCGCGGCGGTACAATCGAGAGCAGTCATACCGGTGCCTTTGCCGTCAGCGACATGAACGGCATCATCCGGTCAGCGGCAGGCAACATCGATACGCCGGTCTTCCCCCGCTCCGCCATCAAGGCCTTCCAGTGCCTGCCCCTGATCGAGAGCGGTGCGGCAGAGCGTTTCGGCCTGACCGACGAGGAAATCGCTCTTTGCTGCTCGTCGCACAACGGGGAACCGGAACACCTGCGCGTCGCTGCCTCGATCCTCGCGAAGGCGGGAAACAGCGAAGAACTCTATGAGTGCGGCGCGCACTGGCCGCACGAGCGCAAAGACGTGGTCGAGCTTGCAAGCTCCGGCGGTGAGCCGCGCGCAATTCACAACAACTGCTCCGGCAAGCATGCGGGCATGTTGGCCCTGGCCCGGCAGCTTGAGGCGCAACCCGTTGGTTACGTGACCCCGGAGCATCCCGTGCAGATCGCCGTGGCGAAAACCATTGCGCAGTATTGCAGCGTGGATATCCGCTCGGCCCCCATGGGCATTGACGGCTGCTCGGTGCCGACCTGGGCTTTTCCCCTCCGCAACATGGCCTTGGGTTTCGCCCGTCTCACCAACCCGCAGGATGGCGCAGCCGTGCGGATCATCCGGGCAGCACGCAATCACCCCTTCATGATTGCCGGCTCGAACCGCTTCGACACCGCCATCATGCAGAAGGTGCCGCGCCTTTTCATCAAGGTCGGTGCGGAAGGCGTCTATTGCGGCTGCATTCCCCATGCCGGGCTGGGTTTCGCGCTCAAGTGTGACGATGGCTCGATCCGCGCAGCGGAAGCCGCAGTGTCCGCGGTCTTGCTGAACCTCGACGTCTGGACACCCGAAGAACGGGCCTGCTTCGACGCCTATTGCCATACCACCCTGAAAAACTGGCGCGGCCTGGAAGTGGGCGCGGTAGAGGGCGTTCTCGCCTAGCCCTTGGCCAGAAGGGCGCGGGTTTCCTCAAGGGTCGGCACGGAAGGTGCCGTGCCCCAGCGCGTGACGGAGATCCCTGCCACCGCAGAGCCAAATCGCGCCGCTGCCTCCGGTTCCTCACCCCGCGCAAGGGCTGCTGCAAAGCCACCGTTGAATGCATCCCCTGCCCCGGTGGTATCGATCACCTTCCCGGCATTGAAGGCGGGAATGTGCACCGACTTTTCACCCGTGTGCAGCAAGGCACCCTGGCCGCCGAGTGTGATGAGGGCCGCCCCCGCACCCTTTTTCAGGAGCACATCGCCGGCCTTGCGGGCGCTCGCGGTGTCCGTGACGGTCACACCCGTAATGCCCAGCGCCTCACTCTCGTTGGGCGTCACGAAATCACAGAGCCTGAAGATCGCATCATCGAGCGGAGCAGCGGGCGCTGGATTGAAGATGGTCCTGGTGCCCGCCGCCCTGGCAATTTCCAGGGCCCGGAAGGCCGCCGGAATCGGCTGCTCAAGCTGGGTCATGAACACGGCCGCATCACGGATCGCGTCGGCATTCTTCTCGACATCGGCAACACCGATGGTGCCCGCCGCGCCCGCGACAACGATGATGGCATTGGCGCCCGTGCCGTTCTGCACGAAGATGTAGGCCGCGCCGGTCGAGTTGTCCGCCACCTGCTCGATGCGCGTCGTCACGCCTTCACGCGCATACATGGCAAGCGCCGCGGTGCCGAAATCATCCTTGCCCAGCTTGCTGATGAAGGTCACCTTGCCGCCGGAGCGGGCGGCGGCAACCGTCTGGTTGGAACCCTTGCCGCCCGGCCCCATGACGAAGGCGGACCCCAGAATGGTTTCGCCCATCACGGGCTGGCGATCGGCACGGAACGCGAGATCGGCAACATAGATGCCGAGAATACAGACACCGGACTTCGCCATGGTCATGCGCCCGGCAGCTTGGCGTTCGGGTCGATCACGCCCATCTTGAAGAGGAAGCAGCCGTAGAAACGGCGCTCGCGCGACTGCACCACGCAATAGGATTTCTTCGCCTGCTCATAAAAGGCAAAGCGCTCGATCGACCCCAGCGGGAAGGGCTTGCCTTCAGCGCGGTCGATTTCCTTCTGCACCTCCTGCTGCACCGGCGGTATGTCGTTCGGCGCCCCCACCACTTCCATGCGCATGGCAGGAACATCCACGAAGGTATCGAGCGGCAGCAGCGAAAGGATGGCCCTTGCCGCGCGGGCCGCATCGGCATCGATGCGCAGCATCTTGCCATAGGTCGTCATGCGGGCGACCGCATCCGCCGGAAAGTTCGAGTCGCAGAGAATCAGGTCGTTGCCGTGCCCCATCGAGGCCAGGGCATGAAGCACGTCAGCATTGAGCAATGGATCGATATTCTTGAGCATCTTGTTCCTCCCGTGGCGCAAGGTTGCCCAAAGCAACGGGATTTCGCAACTGCTCAGATGTCCTTCACGAGGCGGAGCGCATCATAGATTGCCGCATGGGTGTTGCGCGCCGAAACGGCATCGCCGATCCGGTAAAGCGCAAACCGGCCATCCGGATTGCTGGCCACAGCCTGCGGCCTGCCCGCAATCAGCGCATTGTAATCGACCTCGCCGAGATTGCGCGACCTGGGTTTCAGGGTGAAGTAAAGATCGTCCAGGGGCCGCGTGCCGTGATTGACGACGACCTGGTCGAAGCTCCGCTCCTTCCGCACGCCGCCGTAGTCGCTGCCGATCACCGCTTTCAGCAGGTTGCCATCACGCACGACACGTTCCAGCCGGAAGGTGACGGTGAAGGTGACATCATGCTTCTGCAATGCGCGCATGTAGGGCACGAGGTTCATCCCCATCACGTCCGGCGCAAAGGACCGGTCGGGAGTCATGATCTCGACCCTGGCCCCGGATTGCGCCAGCACCTCCGCCGCCATCAGCGCCGTATGATCGCCGGCGTCGTCGAAGAGAAGCACGTTGCTGCCCGGCTTGGCGTCACCCGTCAGGATATCCCACGACGACACGACAAGTTCATTCCCCTCTTTCAGCACTTCGGTGTGCGGAAGGCCGCCGGTCGCGATGATCACCACATCGGGAGAAAGCGATTCAATATCAGCAGCTTCGGCGTAGGTGTTGAAACGGAACTTCACCCCCAGGCGCTGGCATTGCGCCATGCGCCAATCAATGATGCCGATCATTTCCGCGCGGCGTTTGGATCGTGCGGTGAGGCGCACCTGCCCGCCCGCCTGCGCCGCAGCCTCCATCACGGTCACGTCATGGCCGCGTTCGCCCGCCACCCGCGCCGCTTCCAGCCCCGCCGGGCCAGCGCCGACAATGGCCACGCGCCGCTTCTGCCCTGCCGGGGGAATGTCGTGCGGCATGGTGGTTTCGCGGCCGGTCGCCGGATTGTGGATGCAGTAGGCATCGCCCCCCTGATAGATGCGGTCGAGGCAATATGTGGCGCCGACGCAGGGGCGAATGTCCTCCTCGCGCCGGGCGATGATCTTCCGCACGATGTTGGGGTCGGTCATGTGGGCACGGGTCATGCCGACCATGTCCACCTTCCCGGATGCGATGGCGTGACGGGCCGTTGCAACGTCGGGGATGCGGGCGGCGTGAAACGTCGGGAAGCGCGTTTCCGCCCGGATCTCGCCGGCAAAATCGAGATGCGGCGCAGATGCCATTCCCTGCACCGGGATCACGTCGGTCAAAGCTGCGTCCGTGTCGATATGGCCGCGGATGATGTTGAGGAAATCCACGAGGCCGGACGCCTTGAGGCGACGGGAGATTTCCAATCCATCCGCCTTGGTGATGCCGTTGTCCATCACCTCGTCGGCGGTGTAGCGGACGCCCAGCAGGAACTCGGGGCCGACCCGCTTGCGGATCGCGCGCAGCGTGTCGAACAGGAAGCGCAGGCGATTGTCGAGGGATTGCGGCCCATAGGGTCCGTCCAGCTCGTTTGTTGCGGGCGAGATGAACTGGTCGAGCAGGTGGCCGTAGCACTCAAGCTCGATGCCATCCATCCCGGCGGCTTTCATGCGTTCGGCGGCGTCGGCAAAATCCGTGATGATGCGGGCAATATCCCAGTCCTCGATCACCTTCGGAAAGGCCCGGTGCGACGCTTCCCGATTGTGCGAGGGGCTGACGACCGGAAGCCAGTCGCCCTTTGACCAGCCGGTGCGGCGGCCCAGATGCGTAAGCTGTATCATGATCGCCGCGCCGTGCTCATGCACTTCGTCGGTCATCTTCCGCAGCCAGCCGACCACCTCATCCTTGTAGGCCAGGACATTGTTGAAGACAGGCGGAGAGTCCCGCGACACCGCCGCCGAGCCTGCCGTCATCGTCATGGCGATGCCGCCCTTGGCGCGCGCCACATGATAGGCACGGTACTTGTCCTTCGGCATCCCCTCTTCCGGATATGCCGGTTCATGAGAGGTAACGATAATTCGGTTGCGAAGGGTGAGGTGCTTGAGCTGGTAGGGCTGGAGCAGCGGGTCGGAACTGGAAACAAGCGTGGCCATGGCGACAGCTTGTCCGGATTCCGGACCGCTCTCAAGATGCCGTGCGGCCGAAATTATTTCAACCGCGCGACGCCGATTTCTCACACAGGCTCAATCGCGGATGCGCTGGCCGGTTTCCGTGTCGAAGAGGTAGATGCGCGCCGCGTCGAAATTGAGCGAGACCGGCGTGTCGATCGCCTGGCGATAGGTGCGATCTGCCCGCGCGATCACCAGCTTGCCGCCATGATCGACAGCGAGCAGCGTCTGGTCCCCGGTCGGCTCGATCGAATAGACCTTCGAATTCAGGTGGCCGCTGCCCGTCTTGGCGACGGACACGTCCTCCGGCCTCACGCCCAGCGTGACATTGGCGCGATTGCCCTTGCCCGCCTTCGGCACCTTCACGTCGGCGGCCACGAAGGCGCCGTTCTCGATGTTGCCCCTGATCAGGTTCATGGGGGGCGAGCCGATGAAGCCCGCCACGAATACATTGGCCGGATCGTTGTAGACCTCATCGGGCGTACCCAGTTGCTGGATGCGGCCGCGGTCCATGATCGCCACGCGGTCGGCGAGCGTCATGGCTTCGATCTGGTCATGGGTGACATAAATCGTGGTGGTCTGGAGGCGCTTCTGGATGTGCTTCAGCTGTGCCCGCATGGACAGGCGCAGCTTGGCATCCAGGTTCGACAGCGGCTCGTCCATGAGGAAGACGCGCGGATGGCGCACGATGGCGCGGGCAAGGGCGGCACGCTGGCGCTGCCCGCCGGAAAGGGCCTTGGGCTTGCGGTCGAGATAGTCGCCGAGTTCCACCATGGCGGCGGCTTCGCGCACCTGCTGGTCCTGCTTCTCGCGCGGCACGTTGCGCATCCGGAGCGGGAAGCGGATGTTCTCGTAGATCGACATGTTGGGATAGAGCGCGTAGCTCTGGAACACCATCGCCACGTCGCGGTCACGGGCATCGACCTCGTTGACACGCTCGCCGTCGATCAGGATGTCGCCGCTGCTCGGGTCTTCCAGCCCGGCCACCATGCGCATGGTGGTCGTCTTTCCGCAGCCGGACGGCCCCAGGAAAACGATGAACTCCTTGTCCTTGATCTCAAGGTCGATGGCGTCAACGCCAACGACACTTCCCCAAGCCTTCGTCACCTTTTTCAGGCTGATGGATGCCATGCCCTGTTACCTCCCACGGACAATTCATGTTCAGTTTCTTGCTCTTGAGCGGCGCACACCGACCACCTAAGCAACCTTGGAACGGGTTGGAAATGTGGAAAAGCGGGCAGCCACCGGACAGTGCTTTATAGCACATATTGACAGTTGTGAATTCAAAAGTATCTTAATCCAGTATTTTTCAGGATCGGAACTCGGCCATGACATCGAAGACCTTGAGCATCACCGGAAATCTGCCGGCAGACATGGCCGCACGGCTGGAGGCGACGGGCCGCCCCATCCGCGTCGGGCTGATCGGCTCCGGCGAGATGGGCACGGACATTGTCACCCAGTGCGACCAGATGAAGGGCATCACGGTTGCCGCCATTGCGGAAGTGCGCCCCGGTGCAGCCGCCAAGGCCCTGCAGATCGCAGGTCGCAATAGCGACAGCCATCGTGATGCATCAACGCAATCCGCTTTCGATGCGGCACTTGAGGCCGGCAAGACCGCGCTCACTGAGAACGCGCAGCTTGTCTGCTCCAGCCCCCACATCGATGTGGTGATCGATGCCACGGGGCGTCCCGGCGTGGGCGCCGAGATCGGCCTCACCGCCATGGAACACGGCAAGCATCTGGTGATGATGAACGTCGAAGCCGATGTCACCATCGGCGCTTACCTGATGAACGAAGCCAAGCGCCTGGGCGTTGTCTACACGCTGGGCGCGGGTGACGAACCCTCCTCCTGCATGGAACTCATCCATTTCGTGAAGAGCCTCGGCTATCCCATCATTGCCGCCGGCAAGGGCAAGAACAACCCGCTCAACATCAAGGCGACGCCGGACGAATACATGGCCGAAGCCAAGGCGCGGAACATGAATGCCCGCATGCTGGTGGAATTCGTCGATGGCTCCAAGACCATGGTGGAAATGGCGGCCATCTCGAATGCCACAGGCCTTGTGCCCGACCGCCCCGGCATGCACGGGCCAGCCGCCACGCTTGACGTGCTGGCCGAGACGCTCTGCCCCAAGGAAGACGGCGGCGTGCTCTCGCGTTCCGGCGTCGTCGATTACTCCATCGGCAAGGGCGTGGCTCCGGGCGTGTTCGTCATCACCAAGGCACCGCACGAACGCATTCACGAGCGCCTTACCGACCTCAAGATGGGCAAGGGCCCCTACTTCAAGTTCATCCGCCCCTACCACCTCACCAGCCTTGAAGTGCCTCTCTCCTGCGCCCGCGCCGTTCTCTACCGGTCTGCGGACATGGTGCCGCTCAGCGTTCCCACGTCCGAGGTCTGTGCAGTGGCCAAGAAGGATCTGGCACCCGGCGAAAAACTGGATGCGATCGGCGAATACACCTATCGCGCCTGGATCATGGAGCGGAAGGAAGCCGCCACGGCCAAGGCCGTGCCATGCGGCCTCCTGGAAGGCGGCAAGGTGACGAAGCCCATCAGGATGGGCGAACTGCTGACGTCGGACAATTGCTCCGTCGATACCGGCACCAAGATCTTCGAATTGCGCCAGCGCCAGGACAAGATGCTGAAGGCAATGAACGCCTGAGGCGGATAACCATTCAGCAGGGCCCCTTCAATCTCACTTGACCGGGGCCCTTCTTCTTGCAGACTGCCAGGGAAAACGGGCAGCGTACCGGATTGGGGAGGTCATTCATGCCGCGCTATGATTATTCATCCATGGGGTTCTACACCTATGATTGCCTCGGCTGGCCCTTCACCGAAGTGCCTCCGGGCGGCGGCACCGTTTTCATTGATGAATTGACGCTGGCGGTTTCGGGCGCAGCCGGAACGGCGACCATCGCTGCAGCAAAGATGGGCCTCAAGACCCTTGCCGTGGGCGGCGTCGGCGAGGACATGATGGGCGACTGGGTGCTCGAACGCCTCAAGGCATTCGGCGTCGATGTGTCGACCATGCAGCGCAAGCCCGGCTGGAAGACCTCTTCCTCCATCGTTCTCACCCGCGCCGATGGCTCCCGCCCTGCCCTTCACATGGCGGGCGCCACCAAGGACTTCTTCGTCGATGAGAACATGTTCCCCCAGGTGACCGACGCGAAGGTGTTCCATGTGGGCGGGGTCGGCCTGACCCAGGCCATGGACAAGGGCCAGAACGCCAAGGTGATGAAAGCCGCGCAGGAACGTGGCGCCATCACCACGGTGGACGTGTTCGCCGGATCGCCGAAGGACCTGCCCGCCATTGCCAGCGTTCTTCCGTATACGGATTACTTCATGCCCTCCATCGAGGAGGCCCAGGCCCTCACCGGCCTGAAGGACCATGGCGACACCGCCAGATATTTCCTCGACATGGGGGTGAAGGCCTGCGTGCTGACGCTGGGCGGTGACGGTGCCTACTATCACGACCGCGATGGCGTGAAGTTCCGCATCCCTGCCTTCGACATCAAGGTCAAGTGCACCTGCGGCTGCGGCGACGCCTTCAATGCCGGATTCGCCGTGGGACTGGTGAAGGACTTCGATCCCGAAATGCGGGTGCGGTTTGCCCAGGCGACATCCGCCCTGAATGCCACGGGGCTGGGATCACAAGCCGGTGTGGTTAATTTCGATCACACGCTCAACTTCATGAAAACACAGCCAACCCGGCCCTGAGTCAGTCAGCCTGACTGACTGTTCTGACCCCTTGCGACGCGGGAAAAGTCACCACACATTAACTTCTGTGGGACGAGGATTGTCCTGCTCAGACAGCAAAGGAGTCGCATATGTCGAGATCAAAGCGTCGCACGCCGATCATTCCTGTTGCCAACATTGAATCCGAGAAGACCGAAAAGCGCCTTGCTCACCAGCGTGAGCGGAAGTGGCTTCACGATCATCTGAACCCTCGGACGGCGAGCATGGAGGATTTCGACATCAAGATGTTCCATCTCCACCCTCACAGCGGAAGGGACAGCTTCGCCAAGGGCGGGCGTGAGTTCCTCGGTCACCGCGCGATGTACGACGACCCGCGCAGCATGACCAAATAGTCTGGAACAGAATTCAAAACAGAAAAGCCGCGGAGGAATGACCTTCGCGGCTTTTTGCTTCCAGACAGGAAGAAATCAGGTCGTCGGGGCCGACGGACCGCGGCCCGGACCGGCGCGACGCGGCTTTTCGATCTTCTTCGGCGCGGGCAGAAGGCCCTCACGCTGCAACTTCTTGCGGGCCAGCTTGCGTGCGCGGCGCACGGCTTCAGCCTGTTCGCGGGCCTTCTTCACCGACGGCTTTTCGTAAGCGTCACGGAGCTTCATCTCGCGGAAGATACCTTCACGCTGCATCTTCTTCTTGAGAACTTTCAGGGCCTGATCAACATTGTTGTCACGAACGACGACTTGCAAGCGGATACCTCGGATTTCTGAATGGTTGTAAACAAAGGGGGCCTTTTCGGCCCCGGAAGTGGGGGCGATCTAGCATAACGCCACCCCCCTGTCGAGGGGGTGTTGAAAGCCTTCATGACCGGGGAGCGAGGCGGTTCACATGGCCCATTTTCCGTCCCGGCCGGGCTTCCGTCTTGCCATAATGGTGCAGGGCCAGACCGGGTTCCGCCGCCAGTTCCCGCCACTGGTGGATGTCGTCGCCGAGAAGATTCGTCATCACCACATCGGAGTGCCGCTGCGTGGCCCCCAGGGGCCAGCCCGCAACTGCCCGAATATGCTGCTCAAATTGCGAAACCATGCACCCGTTCTGGGTCCAGTGGCCGGAGTTGTGAACCCTGGGAGCGATCTCGTTCACATAGATCACGTCCTTGCCCACGAAGAACTCCACCCCCATCACACCCACATAGTCCAGCCGTTCCAGGAAGCGCTGGGCAATGAAGACCGCCTCGGCCGCCAGTTCCCGCGAAACATTTGCCGGCACCGTGGAGGTGTGCAGGATGTGGTTGCGGTGCACGTTTTCGGTCACCTCGAAGGCCGCCACCTGCCCGTCGATTCCCCGTGCCGCGATGACCGAGACTTCGCGCTCGAAGGTGACGAAGCTTTCCAGAATGGAGGCGCTGCCCTTCATGGCAGCCCAGGCGGAGGGAAGATCGGCCACCGACATGATCTTGGCCTGGCCCTTGCCGTCGTAACCCAGGCGGGTGGTCTTGAGGATTGCGGGCAAACCGATCTTCGCCGCCGCAGCTTCTAGCTCGGCCAGGGAATTGACGGCCGCATACTCCGCCGTCGCCGCCCCCAGCTCGCGGGCCAGGGATTTTTCGTTCAGGCGGTCTTGCGCCACTTCCAGCGCCTTGGCGCCGGGACGCACCGGCACGCGCGATTCCAGAAAGCGCACGGCTTCAACCGGCACGTTCTCGAACTCGTAGGTCACCACATCCACGGCTTCGGCAAAGCGGGCAAGTGCGGCCTCATCGCGATAGCCCGCAACCGTATGGGCCGCGGAAACGTGAAAGGCGGGCGAGTCTTCCTCCGGGACAAAGATGTGACATTTCAGACCAAGCTGCCCTGCCGACAGCGCCAGCATGCGGGCCAGCTGGCCACCGCCCATGATGCCGATCACGGAGCCGGGAGGTAACGCCTTCGCACGCATTCAGGCTTCGTCCTTGGGAGCGTGGGCGACAGCAGCACTCTGCCTGGCGCGGAAGGCTTCCAGCCGCCGGGCCAGCGCGTCATCGGTGAGGGCAAGGATGGATGCCGCAAGTATGGCCGCGTTGGTGGCTCCGGCTTTGCCGATCGCCAAGGTTCCAACAGGAATGCCAGCCGGCATCTGCACGATGGAAAGAAGCGAATCCTGACCCGAAAGCGCCTTCGATTCAACCGGAACGCCCAGCACCGGAAGGGGCGTGAGGGAAGCAGTCATGCCCGGCAGGTGCGCCGCGCCCCCTGCCCCGGCAATAATGACCTTGAAGCCCTCGGCCTTGGCCGTGCGGGCGAATTCGTAAAGTCGCTCTGGCGTGCGGTGGGCCGAGACGATGCGGTCGTCATGGGCGACGCCAAGCGCATCCAGCGTTTCAGCGGCATGTTTCATCGTGGCCCAGTCAGACTGGCTGCCCATGATGATGGCGACGGGGGCGGTCAATGCAGGTCCTTAAGCAATGATATCGGGAATGAGTTGGTTTTCGACCAGGATGATCTGGTCCTTGAGCGAAAGCTTCTTCTTCTTCAAGCGCCGAAGTTGCAATTGGTCAACATCGCCAGAGGCTTCAAGGGCAAGGATGGCCGCGTCCAGATCGCGGTGCTCCTGTTCCAGAAGCCGCAATTTTGTCCTGAGCTGAACTTGTTCAAGGGCATCCATGAAGGTGCATTACTCCCGCCGCTTCATTTCACTATGCCCTCGCCACGCATTCGACAAGCCCCCCGTTCTGTGACATAATCATGAAGAGCCCCCGTGGCTCTTGACGGGTCTGCTTTCTGAACTGGAGGCGTTACATGAACCCCACTTCTTCCCTCAGCGAATTGATCGAGCAACATCATGCTCTTGAGGCCGAGCTGGCCGAGGCGATGGCGCATCCCGCCTCGTCCGATGCCGAGATCGCGGCCATCAAGCGCAAGAAGCTGAAGCTGAAGGATGAGATTGAAGCTCTGAAGGCCCACTCGCCCAAAGCCGCCGCCTGAGCGGCGGGACCATTTGGGGGTCGCCTGAAACAGCGTCGCGGGCTCTTCCAGTCCGCGAAACTGGGGTATGTTCGCGTATCATGTCGCCAGTCCTTGTTTCCGGGCTCCTTTATGCCGGGCTCACATTTGCTGCGGGCTTCGTTCTCGGCGCGGCAAGAAACGTCCTGATCGCTCCGTTCACCGGCCCCCTGCTTGCGGTCTGCATTGAACTGCCCATCATGCTGGCATTCTCGTGGTATGCCTGCCGCCAGAGCCTGCGGCGCGTGCCGGTTGCGCCGAAGCCCGCCCCACGCCTGGCCATGGGGGCGGTGGCGCTGATCGCGCTGCTGGGGCTGGAGGCCCTGCTCTCGCTCACGCTCGGCGGGCTGACACCGGCGCAGCACCTTGCGCTCTACGGCACGGCACCTGTTCTCACCGGACTTGCGGGTCAGGTGATCTTCGCCCTGTTCCCGCTGGCGCGGATCGGCAGCGACCGCGCCTAGCGCGCGAACTGCTTGTACTTGATGCGCTTCGGCATCACCGAGTCCTCGCCGAGACGGCGGATCTTGTCGGCTTCATAGTCCTGGAAGTTGCCTTCAAACCATTCCACATGGCTGTCGCCCTCGAAGGCAAGGATATGGGTGGCGAGGCGGTCGAGGAACATGCGGTCGTGGCTGATGATGACGGCGCAGCCCGCAAAATCTTCCAGTGCTTCCTCAAGTGCAGCCAGCGTTTCCGTATCCAGGTCGTTGGTCGGCTCGTCGAGGAGCAGCACGTTGGCACCCGATTTCAGCATCTTGGCGAGATGCACACGATTGCGCTGCCCGCCGGACAGCGTGCCGACCTTCTGTTGCTGGTCACCGCCCTTGAAGTTGAACGCACCCACATAGGCGCGCGAGTTCACATCGCGCTTGCCCAGCGTGATCACATCATTGCCGCCGGAAATTTCTTCCCACACGGTCTTGTTGGGATCGAGGGCATCGCGGCTCTGGTCCACATAGCCGAGGTTGACGGAATCCCCCACGCGGATCGTGCCCGCGTCAGGCTTCTCCTGCCCCGTGATCATGCGGAACAGCGTGGTCTTGCCCGCCCCGTTGGGCCCGATGATGCCGACAATGCCGCCGGGCGGCAGCTTGAAGGTGAGGTTCTCGATCAGCAGTCGGTCGCCATAGGCCTTGTTGAGATTCTCGACCTCGATCACCGTGTTGCCAAGGCGCTCGCCCGGCGGAATGACGATTTGCGCGGTGCTGGACCTGGTGCGCTCCTCGTTGATCTTGAGGAGTTCGTCATAGGCCTTGATACGGGCCTTGCTCTTGGCTTGCCGGGCCTGCGGAGACTTGCCCATCCACTCCGATTCACGTTCCAGCACCTTCTGGCGGGCGGCATCCTCGCGGGCTTCCTGCGCAAAGCGCTTGGCCTTCTGCGTGAGATAGGCCGAGTAATTCCCCTCGTAGGGAATGCCGCGGCCACGATCCAGCTCAAGGATCCAGCCGGTAACATTGTCGAGGAAGTAACGGTCGTGGGTGACGATCAGGATGGCGCCGGGATATTCGCGCAGGTGATGCTCAAGCCAGTTCACCGACTCCGCGTCGAGATGGTTGGTGGGTTCGTCGAGCAACAACAGGTCGGGCTTCGACAGCAGCAGGCGCGTGAGGGCGACGCGACGGCGTTCGCCACCGGACAGCTTCGTGACATCGGCGTCCGAAGGCGGGCAGCGTAATGCATCCATTGCCTGTTCGACCTGCGAGTCGAGATCCCACAGGTTCTGCGCGTCGATCACATCCTGCAACTTCGCGGCCTTGTCGGCGTTCTCGTCGTTGTAGTCCATCATCAGGGCGTTGTATTCGTCGAGGATCGCCTTCTTGGCGGCGACGCCCTCCATGACGTTCTCGAACACGGTCTTGTCCGGATTGAGCTGGGGTTCCTGTTCCAGATAGCCGCACCGCGCACCATCGGCGAGCCAGGCTTCACCGTTCCATTCCTTGTCGATGCCCGCCATGATGCGCAGCAAGGTGGACTTGCCCGAACCGTTGGGTCCGAGCACGCCGATTTTCGCGTCCGGGTAGAACGAGAGATGGATGTTGTCCAAGACCTTCTTCCCGCCCGCGTAGGACTTCGAAAGGCCCTGCATGTGATAGATGAACTGACGCGCCATAAGCCGCAAATCCTTGCAAAATGATATGATTTGCGCGCGGTTTAGAGAGGTTTGGAGAGCCTGTAAACTAGTGATGTTCAGGTTCGGATTGCTTCACCAGATCAAGCTTCTTCTGGTACCGCCCCTGCAGGATATCGACCAGCACCAGCGCTCCCACCACGAAATAGAAGGTCGATTTCTCGATCGGCGTGATGTCGTATCCGAAGAAGGCAAGATGCGCGATATGCCCGCCTTCCGCCGTCAGCATCACGCCGACGAGCAGCAGGATGAACAAGCCGAGGACTTCGTACAGGCGGTTCTTTTGCAGGAACCGCGCAACGTGGTCAGTAAGCAGCACCATCAACGCGCCGGAGATCACGATGGCGGTGGACATGACGATGAAGTTCTTGGTGAGCGCCACGGCGGAAAGCACGGTGTCGAACGAGAAGACGATGTTCATCACCAGAATCCAGAACAGCGCCATTCCCACGCTTCGATGCTTGGGCCCTACGCCCTTCTCGTGCTCAAGATCGTCCACCGACAGCATGTGGCGGATTTCCCGGAGCGCGGTGTTGATGAGGAACAAGCCGCCCGCCAGCACAATGAGACTGTGGCCGTTGAAGTCACCGTGAACGAAAGGCAGCTCGATCTTGAACCAGCTTGCCTGGAACATCTGGATCAGCAGCAGCACCACGAACAGCAGGACAATGCG
Source organism: Hyphomicrobiales bacterium (assembly GCA_016792865.1). Classification (GTDB taxonomy): domain Bacteria; phylum Pseudomonadota; class Alphaproteobacteria; order Rhizobiales; family Aestuariivirgaceae; genus Aestuariivirga. The sequence continues at coordinate 54,302 of JAEUMJ010000007.1, forward strand.
CAACAGGATTGCCAGCAGCGTTCCGAGGCGGCGCACCCTCGCCTGATGTTCAGGTGCCACCCGCTTGGCCTCGATCGAGATATAGAGCAGGTTGTCAAAGCCCAGGACTGTTTCAAGCGCCGTCAGCACGATGAGCGTGGTCAACGCACCAAAGGTGAAGAGTTCCGCAAATTCGCGCGACAGTTCTGAAAACATCTGAGTCCCCTGTTCCGGAGGAGGGAAATAGCCGTTTCAGCGGCGAAGCGAAAGCCAGACAATCAAGCCGGCCACAAGAAACGGAATGCCGCCGATGATGAGCACCGCCACCGGGTCGATGTACTGGTTGCCGGACAACGCATCGGGCAGGAAGAGGAGCGAACATCCGCCCGCAAACAGCATCACGAGGCCAAATACGGACGCAACCACAAGTCGCCAGGCGGCGAGTCTGCTTTCGCCCTTTTCGGCACGGCCCTGCTCACGGCGCTGCAAGACGTAGAACAGGATGCCGCCGCAAACCAGAAGGCCGAGAAAAAAGACCACAATCATGCCGCGTCCTTCCCCAGTTGATAACCGTAATGGATGCTGAGAATGCCCTTGAGGCCGATCAGGGCAGCCGCGAACGCGAAGACAACAGCATCCGCTCCCGCGCCCAGGCTCAGGACAACCGACGGCACTGCGATCAGCAGGTCAATCACGCCCAGAATGTAGAATGCCGGTCGCCACTTCGTTTTCCAGCCGAACAGTGCGCCGAGGATGAGGACATTCAGGACGGCGATGCCCGCCGGAATGAGCGGCAGCGGCATGGCCTGAACCGTCAGCACCGCGCAGCCGCCCATGAAGAGAACGACCGCCCCGCAGAGGATGGCGAGAACATATTTCATGGGCTTGCCTTCACCGCCTTCGACAATGCCATGCGCTTGCGGGCCGCTTCGTCGCGATAGAACAGGTTGTAGGTATCGAACGGGATGATCTGCCCCGCGGGTGTCACGAAGTGCACGCAGGACCGCTTCACCCGGCTGATGCAGAAGTTGTGCGGGTCCAGGAACTCCACAATCGCGATACGGAAGATGTTCTCGTAGCCCATGCCCTCCGGCACCGGAACTTGTGGCAGGCAACACAGCAACGCATCCAGCCGCTCCGGATTGTTGCACTCGACCGTCGCCAGCGAGAAGAAATTCAGGATCTGCCTGTGAAGCTCCGGGTACTTCTCGAACGTGATGGCATTGGGAAGCGCCTCCACCAGCATGTCCTTGGGGAAGTAGGAGGTGATGGGCGCGATCCGGTCGCCATTCCGCAAGGCATATCCGATGGCAATGGATTCCGGGTTGCACGGCAAGGGGATGATGTCACCCGCCGTGAACGGGGTTCCTGCCGCAATGATCGCCTTGCGGATATCCGACAGGACAAACCGATCCGTGGACGGATCAAATCCCTCGTTGCGGCCGGCATCCTGCACGGGCTGGAAGGTGACGCCACGAACACATTTCCACTGGAGCGCATGACGGATGATCTCACCCAGCTCGTCTTCATTCTGGCCACGCTTCACCACCACAACAAGAGTGGTCGAAATTTGATATTTTTCAAGCATTTGCAGAGCTTCCCTGCGAATGCGGGTGAGGTCTGCGCCACGCAGGTTCCGGAGCACGCCGGGGCGCAGGGAGTCGAACTGGAGGTACACCTCGAAGCCCGGCTTGTAGGCTGCAAGCCGACGGACAAAATCCTCGTCCTGCGCAATGCGGATGCCGTTGGTGTTCAGCATGACATGGCGGATGGGGCGGCGCTTGGCTGCATCCAGGATGTCGATGATCTGCGGATGGATGGTGGGTTCACCGCCCGAAATCTGCAAGAGGTCCGGTTCCCCCTCGCTGGCCACCAGCGTATCCATCATCTTCTCGATTTCGGCCAGCGGACGGTGCGTGGTCCGCGCTGTTGAACTGTCGGCGAAACAGACCGGGCAAGAGAGATTGCAGGCCTCGTTCACATCGATCAGGCCGAGGCAGGAATGCTGCTCGTGATCCGGGCAGAGGCCGCAGTCATAGGGGCAGCCCTCCTCGGTGCGGGTCTGGAACTGCAGGGGCCGGTCGCCCGGCTTGATGTAGTCCTGCATCAGCTTGTAGTAGGCAATGTCGGTGGAAACCAGCGCCTTCGATACGCCATGGACCTTGCAGCGCTTCAGGTAATAGACATTCCCCTCGTCCATCACGATCTTGGCCGGAACCAGCGACAGGCACTCCGGGCAGAGCGAAGTCGTTTGCCCGTGAAAGACGTAGTGCGATTGCTTACGTACCGGCGCGTCCATCTGATCCCCACAGCATCAGGACAGCGTAGGCAACAAGCCCGGCACAGACAAGATGGAAGAGATTGAAGGGGCCGATTACCGCGCCATAGGGCTTCAGGAACTCCCAGAGAAAGCGCTGCCCGGCATAGACCAGCACCAGTGCGTAAAAGCCGTTGCGCATGAACCACGGTTGTCGCCGCCCGATCAAGACCAGGGCCAGCAAGAGGAAAATTCCCATGGTGAAGCCCTCATAGAGCTGCACCGGATGGCGGGGGATGCCGTCGCCCAAGTCCACGCCCCACGGCAGGCCCGTAGGGGTGCCATGGGTTTCGTCCTCAAGGCCGGAAAAGAAGCAGCCCCAGCGACCGACGAACACCGTGGTGGCAAAGGCCGGAACGAAGATCAGGCCGGTCGAGCCGCGGATGCCGCGCCAGCGCTTGAACAGTTCGATGGCAAGGATTGCGCCGGCCAGCGCACCGACGATGCTGCGGGCGATCATTGGCGTTCCCGACACCAGCATGTTGAGTGAGCCGAGGCCATAGCCCCCTGCCCCGGCACCCAGAAGCAGGGCCACCACATAGCCCATGCCCCCTTGGTCGATGCGCCTGGCGGCATCGGCAAGGCGCCAGCGATAACAGAACGCCGTCACCAAGAGGGACGTGGCGGCAGCCAGCATGTCGAAGATCGTGTGAATCACCATGGCCCATCATGACAGACGGGCCGCGCCGTCGTCACTGCCGTTCCAGCGCGTCCTTGATGATCTTCTGCAAGTCTTCGCGGCGATAGGGCTTCATGATGATGAAGCCTTCGCGGAAGCGCGGTTCGTCCTGATGAACCATCGCGCCCTTGGGATAGCCGGACGTGTGGACAATCTTCAGGCCGGGCTTCAGGCTTTGTGCCGCCTGTGCGAGGTCGAAGCCGTTCATGCCGCCGGGCATCACCACGTCGGAGAACATCAGGTCGATGTCGTCGTGTTCCTGCAAGCGCGAGAGCGCCTCAAATCCATCCCCGGCTTCAACCACCTCGTAGCCGAAATCTTCGAGAAAGCCGCAAGCGACCATGCGTACGGCTTCCTGGTCTTCGACAACGAGGATCTTGGGGCGGCGGGCAGCCTCCGTTGCCGGCACCACTTCGGGAACGGAAGCGGCTTGTGTCGCAGGAGTCGAGCCCGGCAATTCGGCAGCGCCGATGGACTCACCCGCCTTCATGCGGCGGGGCAGGTACATCTTCACCGAGGTGCCATGCCCCACTTCCGAATAGATGGAAATGTGGCCACCCGACTGCTTGATGAAGCCATAGACCATGGAAAGGCCCAGGCCGGACCCCTTGCCGTTGCCCTTGGTCGTGAAGAAGGGCTGGAATACCTGCTCCAACAGTTCCGGCGACATGCCGGTGCCGGAGTCGGAAACAGCCACCATCACATAATGACCGGGAACCACTTCGGGGTTCTTCTCGGCATAGAAGCGGTCGAGATAGGCCGCCTGCGTTTCGATGGTGAGGCGTCCGCCATCCGCCATGGCGTCGCGGGCATTGATGGCCAGATTGAGGATCGAGGATTCGAGCTGCGACGGATCAATCAGCGCATGCGGTTCGCCGTCCATCAGTTCGATGTGCACGTCGATGTTCTCGCCGACAGCGCGCTTCACCAACTGCTCCATGCCGGAGACGAGGCCGTTGATGCTGGAATCCTTCGGGGCAAGGTCTTGCTTGCGGGCAAAGGCCAGCAACTGCCTGGTGAGATCGGAACCCTTGCGGGCAGCATCGATGGATTCCGCAAGGCGCTTCTTCGCCTTGTCATCGCCGGCCAGCTTGCCGTCGAGCAACTGCAGGTTTCCGATGATGATGGTCAGCAGGTTGTTGAAGTCGTGGGCGATGCCGCCGGTGAGCTGGCCGATCGATTCCATCTTTTGCGCCTTCTGCAGGCGATGGTTCACGGTCTTGCGCTCGGTCGTATCGGCAACGTGAATGATGAGTTGCTCGGCCTCGCCCTTCTCGTTGCGCACGATGGAAACGGAGGTTGCACCATGCATGATCTTGTTGTCAGGCGTGTTGTAGCGCAACTCCATCTGGAGGCTGGGAACCTCGCCCGACAGGAGCTGGCGCATGCCGTTGAGGAACTGGCCCCGATCGTCACGATGCAGGAAATCCTCGAAGGCCATCGGATTGGTTTCGATGTCAGGGCGGGCAAGGAAGGACTTCAGCGCATCGTTGGCAACAACCACATGACCCGTCGGCGACACCACGGCCATGCCATGCACGGCGGCTGCGAAGGCACTGCGGAAACGCTGGTCGCTCCGCTGTGAAGCGATGGCAGCAAGCTTCTGCTTGGTGATGTCCTCGATGGTGCAAACAGTGCGTTCCAGCCTTCCCTTGTCGCCGCGATAGGCGGTCATCGAGAGAAGGACGGTCGCGAGTGCGCCGTCCTTGCGGACAAGAAGGATCTCCTCCGCACGGCAGGTGCCGGTGACGAGGTATCTCGGATAGATTTCGGTGACGAGCCGGCTGCGCGATTCCTTTGGCAACAGTTCGCTGAACGGACGCCCCACCACATCCTGGGCCTCATAGCCCAGGGTTTCGCACCAGACATTGTTGACCGCCAGCAATCGGCCCGATGCGTCCATGCAGTGCAGCATGACGGGAAGCTGGGTCAGCAACTGTTCGTAAACACCGCCAGTCTGATCAGGGAAGAAACCCGCCACAGTGCTGCTGCGCCGCACGTCTGGCTTTTCAATGCGCCAGCTCGGGGCACGGGCGGCCTGTTCATCCCAATCGCTCTTGAATGGCGCGTTCATGATACGGAAACTCTCTCTTGCAACACCTCGCAAACTATCTCGCGTGCGGTTAATGCAGGATTGCCGACGTTCATCAAAACGGCCCATCAACCATAATCACTGTTTCAGACTTTGATCATGGTGAAGAAACAATGAAGGCGGCCCGAAGGCCGCCTCCAGCAAGGCGATGCCGCCCGCAGTCTCAGTGATGGCACAGGTTTTCCAGATAGAGCGCAGGATTCGTGTCCAAGGGCATGCGCAACGCGGTACGGATGCATTCACGGCTGACACCCATGTCGCGCAGCAGGTGGTCATCCAGCTTTTCAAGCGCGCGCACGGCACGGCGGGCCTGCCAGTTGCGGAAGTAGGTGGCAAGGTTGGCGGCACCCGGCGCAAAGCCGTTGAATTCGGCCTGGTGGAGAGCATAGTTCTTCATGGCAATATCTCCCAAGTCGCGGAAAACAGGCGTGTTTTTCGCGGTGCTTCGTCCCGTCGCCGGGGCTTGATGGCTGTCTGATAATAGCAACATATGACAAAACCATTGATCAATCCAACGAATGTATTTTATGTTGTGATCAAAGTTATTGATGGTGCCGCCATGATTCCGAATCTCGACATCGACCAGCTCAAGACCTTCCTCGCCATCGCCGACACGGGAAGTTTCACCCGCGCCGCAGAAGAGGTGAACAAGACGCAATCTGCCGTCTCCATGCAGATGAAGCGGCTGGAGGAAGCCATCGGACGCAGCCTCTTCGTGCGGGATGGCCGGGGCAGCCGCTTCTCCCGCGACGGCGAGCGCTTCGTGGAACAGGCGCGCAAGATGGTGGCGATGAACGACGAGATCGTGGCCGCCTTCACCAAGCCGGAACTGACCGGTTCGGTGCGCTTCGGCACGCCCGATGACTATGCTGACCTTTTCCTGCCGGAAGTCCTGGGCCGCTTCGCCCGCAGCCACCCGCAGGTGACGGTGGATGTGGAATGCCTCCCCAGCGAGCGCCTGATGGAGAAGATCAAGCGCGGCGACATCGACATTGCGCTGGTGACTTTCCACAACGAGACATCCGAGGGAGAGGTGCTGCGCCGCGAGGAACTGGTGTGGGTGACATCTTCCCGCCATTCCACCCACACGCTCGACCCGCTTCCGATTGCCACCGCTGATGCAAGCTGCTCGTGGCGGCGCATTGCCACGGCGGCTCTCGAGTCGGTGGGACGCCGCCATCGCGTTGCCTACACCAGCCCCAATCGCACCGCGATCGATGCTGCCGTGATGCAGGGCCTTGCCGTTGCCGCCATGGCCGACATTTGCGTACGGCCGGGCATGCGCGTGCTGCGTCCTGACGAAGGCTTCCCGAAGCTGGGCGCATTCGGCATCGGACTCGTGCGCCGCGCCGGGTTGCCCACGCCCGCAACCGAAGCACTTGCCCGCCACATCCGCGAAAGCTTCGGCGCAGACCGTGCGCTTGGAACGGCGGCTACCGCCGGACCAGTCGCCGCCTGATCAGCCGGCAGGCTGGCCGATGGCTTCCGCCGTGATCAATGCGGTGAGAAGGCCGTCGTCATCCCTTGCATCGGGCAAGAGATTTTTCTCCACCGAGATCGTCACCTTCGGATCGACGGCACCACGGGCACGGGCTTGCGACAGGGCCTGCGCTTCGGCGATCTTCAGGGCCTCGGCGAGAGCCATCGTGCCGCTGCCGAACAGGTGCGTGCCGCCATCGCCGTGAATGCGGAATGCGCCATTGCCGTCGCCCTCGACGCTCAGTGTCACCTTGTCGGCAACCTGCCCCGCCGCCGCGCCCACGGCGTTTGCCACATCGCAGAAGGGTGCGAAGATCACTTCGCAATCGAGACGCCTCGCAACCTCCTCGTAATAGACCTTTGCCGGGCCACCCACGGCGACAATGGGAACGCTAGGCGAAAGCGAAATCCGTGCCAGCCCCACCCTGCCATTGCCATCGCAGACGGCATCCCAGGCGGCACTGGCCTTGTCTTTCGGGCCCATTGCCGTCTCCAGGATGATGCGCGCGGAAAGCGAGACCGTCTTGTGCCAAACGTCGCGGCAGAAATCCTGCGTCTCGGAATCATCAGGCATCTTCATCATGCGGAAGCGCGCCATCAGGCGAGCGGCCTTCACGGCTGCCGAGGCCGGCCAGTTGTCCTGAAGGCCGAGCACGAGCGCGGAGTCCGATGGCGTGAAACAGCAGTATTGCAGCAACCCTTTCCGCCGAAGCGAAGCAACCGTCCGCTGCGCGGCACTCGAAACCGCGACGCGGCGTAGCGGCACCGGGCCGTCGCCGATGCGGGCGAGGATTTCGGCCTCACGCTCGGTCACGCCGGCACTGGCCCCACCCTTGTCGCCAAAGGGCCGGACCAGGAACTTGCCCAGCATCGAGCCGCCATCTGTTTCTGCAAGATCGGCATCAAGCAATTCTTCCGTTACCGGATACCGCGCGGCAAGCAGCGCCACCGGCACGGCACGTTGCGGCCCGATGATGAGCTTGCCCAAGCCATCGAGTTGCACTTCGCTGTCACCACCGAGGCCAATCGTCTTGACGTCAATCGCCTTGACCATGGTGCGCCAGCCGCCCACTTCTGCACCCTGGGGCGCCACCATCGGCCTGCCGCCCGCGAGAATTGCAACGTCGGTCGTTGTCCCGCCGATGTCGGACAGGATGAAATCATCACACCCCGCCAGCCACTTCGCGCCCACAAGACTGGCCGCAGGGCCGGAAAGAACAGTCTCGATGGGGCGGAGCGCAACGGTTTCGGCACTGGCGAGCGTGCCGTCTCCCTTCACCACCATCAGGCCGCCCTTGATGCCGAGATCATCCATGGCGGCACGCACGGCTTCGATGAGATGCGTGATCCTCGAAATCAGGCGGGCGTTCAGGAGAGCAGTGAGGGCACGGCGCGGCGCATCAAGCGCATTCGACAACTCGCTCGACACTGTCACGGGCTTGCCGGTCATCTTCGCGATGAGGTCACGCGCCGCCGTTTCATGCGCATTGTTGCGCACGGCAAAGGCAGAGGCGATGGCAAACGCCGTGACCTGTGGCGACATGGTTTCGATGGCTGAGGTGAGTGCCGCCACATCGAGCGGCCTGACCGCATCGCCATTGTGATCGTGACCACCCGCAATGCGGGCAATGGGAATGCCGGGAAAGGCGTTGGCAATTCCGGTCTTGGCCGCCATGGCGTCGTCGAAGCCGATGAGGATCACGCCTGCCGCATTGCCATGGCCTTCCACCACCGCATTGGTGGCAAGCGTGGTGGAAACGCACACCAGCCGTATGTCGCCCGGCTTCACGCTGCCCGCCAGCTTGTCCACCGCCGCTTTCATGGCACCGCCGACGCCCAGGGCGAGGTTGCCCTTGGTGGTGATCGATTTGGCCGAAGCGAGGATGCGGTGAATGCCTGCGTCGATGACGGCGGCGTCCGTGTAGGTGCCGCCCGTGTCGATGCCAAGGATGATGTTGCTCTTGCTCATGATGCTGGAATGCCATTGGCGAGGCCGGTGGGAAAGATCAAGTCCCGCGCCCTCGGTGAAAATGGCTCACTCTCCCGTGCGCCATCAAGCCGGAAGCGCACGCCTCGTTCCCCGGCAAAAGCGCCCTCACCGGGGCCTAGCCGGCTGTCAGCTTCTTCATGTTGTCGCGGATTTCCCCGATCGAACCAGCCACAGCCGCCCTGTCTGCATTGAGTTTGATGAGCTGCATCCGGGCCTGGACAAGGGGAGGCGCGAAATCCGGATTATCGATGGACGCCAATGTCTTGGCGAGGGATTCTGCCTTTTTGATTGCAGCATCAAGCTGGGCTTCCTGCTGCATCAATCCCGCCAGCGCGCGCTCATGGGCACGGCGCAGTACGCCCACCTGCCACAGTGCCCCGCCTTCTTCATCCCGGATGGCGCGGAGCTTGGCCTGCTTCGCCGCAGCCTCGTGCCGGAAGCGGCTGGGGGTCATCGCCCCCAGCTTCATCGAGAAGCTGATCTTGCCGTTGAACGACTGGTCATCGGTATTGATCCCATCGGAGTCCACATCGTCATTCCAGCCCACCGAGGCCGACACGTCCACGCTGTCAAAGGTACGCATCCGGCTGTTGATGTCCTCAAGTTCAGCCTCGGCGGCAAGCAGCGCCGAGCCGTAGGCCTCGGCCGAGGCTTGCGGCATGAGCGCGGATTCAAGCCGGCGGTCGGCCTGCGAACGGGATGCTTCCGCATCGGCCAGGATTTCATCTGCCAGCATGTTGATGGCAGTCGCCTTCTCACGATCGATCGTTCCATCCGCAAGGAACTTCGCCACCTTCTTGCGAAGGCCGGCGATTTCACCCTTCCGGGCTTCAATGGCATGGAGCTTGGCCCTGTGCCCCGCCGCCGTCAGGCCCTGCGGCGAAACGAACACAAGCTTCTGCAAGCCGTTCTCTGCGAGGTATTTCTGGCACCGCGCGTCTGCCGCGTCTTCCATCAGGTTCGCCTTCGCCAGACCGGTCAGCGACAGGCCAAGCGAGATCGACCCCTTTGCATCATCGCTGATGCTGCCGCTGAGGGTGGGAGACCGGAGGATGGTGGCCTGCGCCGCCGTGTCTTCCCGCAGATAGTCGCACCAGTGCGAACGTGGAGCCTCGGCACGGGCCGGGACTGGCTGCGCGGTGGCGGTCACATCGGCAATCCCCACCCCGGCAGTGCCATTGCTGCTGGCAGGTTCCACAACCGTTGCCCGCAAGGGAGGTGCAGCGGCAACAATCCTGCTGTCGCTGTCCAGCGTGGCAAGACGCAAGCCCTCGAGGCCCCTGGCCGCGCAGCCTGCGAGCACGACAAGACCGCCAAGCCCCAACCACAGCGTCAGCCGTGACGGCTCAGAAAAAGAACGGCGCACGTTTGCCATGAATGATCTCTCGCGTGGCGGCGACGGGTTTGGCCAGCTTGGCTTCGACGAAGATTCCGCGAATGGGCTTGCCGAAGAACGGATGTACCGAGGTGAACTCGCCGGGTTGCGGGTCGCCCACGAAACCGGCTTGCGTGCACCAGAACAATGTCAGCGCACAGGAATAGAGTGGCGTTCCCGGCTGGAAGCTGGCGAGGTTCGCGTAGGGAATGAAGACGACATCGACGCGGCCATTGATGGCCCGTGCAAGGGCGGAGGATTCGACCTGTGAGATCTGGAGCTTCAGAACCGCAGCGCTGTCCTTCAACTGCTTTTCCTTCACTGCAACGGTGCTGAGTGTGGAGGTGGCAAGGTCGCGTGCCGTGGTTGCGTCAACGGACTGCTTCACCAGCAGCATCAGGTCGGAATTTGCCGCCACCATGGAGGTGATCGGACCACCCTTCTCCAGACTTTGCTGCAGGGACGTCAGCAACTCGTCGCGGGAGTCCAGCCCGGCAAGCTGCTCCTTCATGTCATCGAGGTCACCGTCAAGTCCGGCAAGGCGTTGGCTGGCCTCGACAAGGCCCAGCGTGCTGGCGTTGTAGGTCTTCTTGTCGATCAGGCGCTTCGAATAGAGTTCCTTCAGGCTGGCTTCCATGCCGCCATGCTCGATCTGCGCCTTCATCGTGTCGCGGACCCTGGTCATGCGCTTGATGTTCGTGTTCAGGGTCTTGCGCTTGCGGTCGCTGCTCTTCAGCTCCTTGCCCACGGTGCCGAGCGAGTAACTTACCAGCAATTGCGCATCATCGAGGGCGCGGCTTGCCTTCACCTTCGCCATTCCGTTTTCGGCCAACTCCTGATCGGTCTTGCTCAGGGCAACGCGAAGCTCGGTGAGATCGCCCTCGATCTTGTTCACCATTTCGTGCCCGCGCGACAACGACATGGGAGCGCCCCATGAACTCGACAGCAGGAAATATCCGATCAGCAGGGCATAGAACGAGAAGGCGCAGAACAGCGCCAGCAGCAGAAGGAAGGCCGCCCGCTTGTAGAGCGCGGAAACGAGCGTCATCAGGTGATTGAAGAAGATCTGAACCACACCCACCCTGGGTCGATCCACCCTGCCCCCGGCGGCAACGGGGGGATCGGGGGCAACCCGTCCGCGCGGCACGCGGGGTGCGCGATACGGCAGGCCGATGACGCGGAGTAGCTGCCCTTCGCGGATGGGCGCCGTGAGAACCCTGGCCACGCCCGGCACGCTGAGATACTGGCTCACGTCACTGAGCGCACTGACGACCACCAGCCGCACCGGATAGCCCATGTTGGCAAAAAGCGGGACGATGAGCTTGGTTGCCAGCCTCTCGTCCCGCTGGTCGATGATGATCGTGTCCGGCTTCATGCCGCGGGCAAGTTCGAGTGCCTGTTGCACATTCGATTCATAGCGGACGTCAATCTCGCCGACGTGCCTGGTGACGATGCTGCACACCTCATCTGCCGCAGGGCCGACATACAGCACCCGCCGAGCGGGTGCGGGCAACGCCTTCATGGTGCTTCTGGTTTGGATTTTCGGCATCAGCCCGCCTTTGCCACGATGGCGGTGACAGGCTTCTTCTTCGCGGGGGCCCGTGTCTCCCACGACGAGGTGCCGAGCGTTGCGAGCGCAAGCGGCGTCAATGTCAGGTACATCACCGGGAAGACGAAGGCCATGGACATGAACCACAGGCCAGAGGTGCGCGCCATGTGCGGAAGCTTGTGCTTGTTGAGTTCATAGGCAAGCGCAAAGACCGTGACGAGCAAGGCGTGCTCGATCATCGGGATGACGAAGCCGAGCCGCGCAACCTGCGCTGCCAGTGTCAGGGGATAGAAAAGGAGCAGCAGCGCCATGGAAACATAGTGCACAACCACGAAGGGGTGGAAACGTCCCAGGTGCGGAAGCGCCGTGATGAAATCCACGATGTTGGAACGCCGCCAGCGCAATTGCTGGCTGATGTATCCGGCGAAGCTCGCAGGCGCCTTGGTGAAGCATCTCGCTTCGAAACACAGGCGCGTCTTGTGGCCCCTCTCCACCAGCTTCCGGGTGAGGAAGCGGTCCTCGCCATACTTCACGTCCTCGCCGAGGAAGGTGCGCTTCTCGACATCGTGGTCAACGGCCAGCAAGGCCGCCCGCCGGTAGAGCGTGAGGCAGCCGGAAAGGCACATGATGTGGCTGAAATGGTTTTCGACATTCTTGAGGAACTGGTAGCCGATCCAGTACTTCACCGCCTGCATGCGGGTGAGCCAGTTCACGTCGGCGTTGGAAACGAAGACGCAGCCCCCTGCCGCATCCACATCCGCCGTATAGAGATGGCGCACGAGATGGCGCAGCGCATCCTTGTCCACGATCACATCGGAATCGACCGAGAGAATGAGATCGGTGTGGGTCTTCAGCACGGCATTCTTGATGCCGATGCGCTTGCCGACGTTCTTCTCGTTGCGGATCACCTTCATCCATGGATAGGTCCTGGCAACGGTGAGCAAGTGCTCATACGTGTCATCGGTCGAGACATCGTCGATGAAGACCGCCTGGATTCGGTCTCGCGGATAATCCAGCGCCTCGAAAGACGCCGCCGTCTTCAGCACATGCTCACCCTCGTTGTACACGGGAACGACAATCGCGACGGTCGGCCAGATGGGAGGATCCTGGGAGAATTCCGCGGAGGTGCGCCGGTCGGAGATGCGCAGCAGGCTGCCCAGCACATAGCGATTGGTGAAGACGATCAACACCAGAAGTGCGAACAAGTACTCGATTGCAACCAGAGAAAGCATACGCAACACACCCCACCAAACCGCAGTTTGGCCCACATCCCGGGATAGCAAGGAATGGTTTCCAGCTGATTAAATTGAGGATTTGTAAAGGATACGCGGGGGTCTTCCCCTCTCTCGCGCTTGCAACCGGCAGACTCAAAACATTAACCCAAACGCGGATTTACCTTATATTTTAAGGCCATCTGTACCTGGTGGAGTGTTCTCTCCCTGCACGAACTGAATCATGCTGGGGAGCATAAGAACATGGGAATCACGGCGCGCAAGAACACGAACCCGCAACCGGGCGAGGCAGGTGCCACATCCATTCGGCTGGTGACCGGGGAACCTGTTGCCTTCCCCGACCCGGCCACCGCGCGTGTCGCCGTCATCGGCCTCGGCTATGTCGGCCTTCCGCTCACCCTGGGCTTTGCCAGGGGATCCCGCGCCATCGGTTTCGACATCAATACGGAGAAGGTCTCGCAGTTGAAGTCGGGCATCGACTTCACCGGCGAAGTGACATCCACCGAACTCCGCGCGGCGGATGCGGATTTCACCACCGATCCCGCACTCATGGCGGACGCCGACGTCATCATCGTGTGCGTGCCGACGCCCGTAAACAGCCACAACCGGCCTGACTACGGACCGCTGATTGCCGCTTCAAAGACCATCGGCAAGAACATGAAGCGGGGCGCTGTCGTGGTGTTCGAGAGCACCGTCGATCCCGGCACCACCGAGGAACGCTGCCTGCCTGTGATCGAACTCCACTCCGGCATGAAGGAAGGCATCGACTTCCATCTCGGCTATTCGCCGGAACGCATCAATCCCGCGGACCCGACGCGCAAGCTGGCCGACATCAAGAAGATCGTCGCGGGATCGACACCTGCCGGCACCGAATTCCTGGAGAAGCTTTACTCCCGCGTGATCAAGGCAGGACTTTTCCCAGCCACATCCATTCGCGTGGCGGAAGCGGCCAAGATTCTCGAAAACACCCAGCGCGACGTCAACATTGCGCTCATGAACCAGATGATGATGCTCTTCGACAAGATGGGCATCCGCTCCACCGATGTGATCGCGGCGGCAGGTTCGAAGTGGAATTTCCATCACTATCGCCCCGGCCTCGTGGGCGGTCACTGCATCGCTGTTGATCCGTATTATCTTGTCGACTCCGGGCGCCGCCATGGCCTCGCCATGGAACTTGTGGCCTCGGCGCGGGCCGTCAACGAGCAGACGCCCCACTATCTGGTGGAAAAGCTCGAAGAGCTGCTGCCGAAAAGCCGTCAGGGCCTGTCGGGCAAGAAGGTTCTGGTTCTCGGCCGCAGCTTCAAGGAGGATTGCCCCGACACTCGCAACTCCAAGACCTTCCCGCTGATGGATGCGCTCTGGAATCGCGGTGCGGAAGTGTTCAACTTCGATCCGGTAGCCTTCGATGATCACTTCGAGGGTGGCCGCGGCGCACGGAACATCGAGGATCCGGCCGAGGCCGGCCCCTATGATGCGATCATCGTCACGCTCTCGCACGCCTGCTTCCGCCAGCAATTCGATGGCGAGACGCTGAAGTCCCTTGCCCACAAGCATGCGCCGCTCATCGACATGCGCGGCAACTTCGGTTCGGTCGAGGTAACGGATTGGTTCAGCTACTGGCGCCCGTGACCGGTAGCCGGAGGACGGCAGCCTGACGCAGGCGCCCCTCCCGTCTTCGGGCAGTGGCTGGATTATTCGGCGAGAACCACGTCAGCGGATGAGCGGATGCCATCCGGCACGGGAACACTCGTGGCACCATAGTTCGTGTTCAGGAACAGGCTCGGACCATTGTCCACGGTCAGCTTGTTCACGATGATGGCGGTATAGGCCGACTTCTCGGCAACCGAGGCGGCGGGATCGACCTTCAGGTCACCGCGCGGAAGATAGATCGTGCCCGTCAGGTTGTAGGCCTTGGTCGCACGTATGTTGTGCACGCGCAACGGCAGCGAGGCGGGATCCTCGAAGAACAGCAGTCCTGCCATGTCGCCGTCTTCGGCTCCTGAAAGGTCAATTGTCGCGCTGTCAAAGAACTGGATCAGCGATGCGCCCCCGGTGAGGTAGAAAGCCACGTCCTTGCCACTGATCCGCGAGGTGTCCTTCACGCGGAACGGGCCGTTCTTGATGATGTAGTTGCCGGGCTTGAAGGTGACACTTGAGCCGTTCATTACGTTGATGCCACCACAATAGACACCCGGCGACAGCTCCGCAGTTACACCGTTGACGATCGTCATCATGTGGTCACAGCCACCGACGCCGGGCGGCTTGCGGCCGGAGAGCGGGTCCGGCATGGCCGGGCAATCCGTCAGCACCTTAGTCCCGGAGATTGCGCCCTTGTTCAGGACGCCTCCTGCCGAGCACACCAGATCCGCAGAGATTGCGGACCCCGATGACAGCGATATCCCCTGGGAGTTGGTGGAATTGGAATAGACACTGCACCCATTGCCCTCAAGCAGGGCATTCTGGGTCATGGAGATTGCACCCATGCCAGTATGTTTAAGGGCGATGACGCAGACTTTCGACTCGCCCACCAGCTCAGCACGCGCATGGACGACGATGGGAGTGATGTCCGCTCCGAGGAAGTGCGCAAAGAACGGGTGCCAAGCATCCGCCAGCGTCACCTTTACAGCACCTTTCTCACTATCGATCGCCACCTCAGTCGTGGTCGTGCTCCGGTCACCCAGGGTATTGTCAACGTAGCTTTTCGCGATGGCTTCGATTGCGTTGCCTCCTGAACCGGAAGCGGAAGCCATGAGCTTCGATGCGGTGCCTGGTGAAATGACGGAAAGCTCGCGTGTCGCCGCAAGCGCAGCCGCATCAGCCGCAGCCTGCAACTTGCTCTTCTTCATGGTGAAAACGGCGAAATCACTGGCAATTCCGACCGCGCCGAGAAGGACGGGAGTGCCCACGGCCGCCGACACCGCAACGCCGCCCTGCGATGATGCAAGCAGGCACGCGAAAACAGTCCCGGCATTGCGGAAGCTTTTCATGATGCGTGCCATGGCCTTGCCTGGTCTCATCTGCCAACCTCTCACAACCAGGAGTATTGCAAATGTGTTCTTTCCTCAACACAGGCTAACATTCGAAGATAGTGAGTTGTAAAATCGTCGCGTCTGTCTGGTTAACAGCAGGATAATCTGCTCACGGAGCAATCTCGCTTCCAAGCTGTTTACCACTTCGCCAATTGCATGGACCGCGTACAGCTCCCGGTAAGGCTAATGCACCAAACTCATGTCCGATCTGGAGGAAATGGGTTTTGCGTCTCAAGGCGATCAGCATGGGTGTGGGGCGGCGCATCGGCGTTCTCGTCTCGACGGCCGTCATCGTCGCCGTCGTGTGCGTGGCTGGCTTGCTTGCTGGCTATCAGGCTTCCCAGAATGCCGAGATGAAGCGCAACACCATCGAAGGCACGGCCTATGTCTTTGCCTCCGCCGTGGCCGATCACATGGAAGGCCGCGAAGTCTATGAGATCCAGTCGGTGTTGCGCTCGATTGACCGCGTTCCCGGCGTGATCTCTGTTTCCGTCTATGATGCCGACCGCAGGCAGATCGCAACCCTGGGCCAGCGGGCTGTCCTGAAGGACCAGAGCGTTTCAACCGATCCCGGCTTCTGGGAAATGATGCGCACAGCCAGCATGCCGGTATCCGTGAGTATCGTGAAGGGCGGGCAACCCGTGGGCATGGTGGTTCTGGTCACCGACATCACCGATCTGAGAACACGTTTCATCAATACGCTGGGTGTGGTCTTCGCGGCATCGCTGGTGGCTGCCGCACTGGGCTTCATCCTGTCCGTGCCGCTGCAGCGGGCCATTGCCAATCCCATCCGCAAGCTCACGGCCTCGATGCTGCAAATCAAGCAGAACCGTGAATATGATACCGACCTCACCGCCGAAAGTGACGATGAAACCGGCCTGATGGTGGATGCCTTCAACAGCCTCATTGCCGACATCCGTTTCCGTGACCACTCCCTCCAGCGGCTGGCCTATTATGATCCGTTGACGGGCCTTCCCAACCGCACGAACTTCCAGCGCACGCTGCAGGATAGCCTGAATGCCTGTGGCCTGGGCGAGGACTGCCTGGGCGTTGTCCTGTTCAACATCGATGCCTTTCATACCTTCAATGACGCCATGGGCCACTCCATCGGCGACGCCATCCTGATGAACGTCGCCGCCATCGTGAAGGAGGAAGCTGGCGACGCGCTTCTGGTGGCCCGCGTCGGAGGCGATGAGTTCGCGGTCATCGTGAAGGAGGATGGCAGCGGCAAGGCAACCGGCAACCTGATCGCCCGCGTGCAATCTTCACTCTACAAGCCCGTCATCATTCTCGATGTCGAACTTCATCTGACGTTGTCCGCCGGGGCCACCATGCTGCCACGCGACAGCAAGACCGTCAGTGACGCGATGCGCCACATCGACCTCGCCAGCAACGTCGCAAAGAAGCAGGGCGTGGGCCGCGCCGTGTTCTTCACCCCCGACATGGATGACGTCGTGAAGCGCGAAACAGAACTCGGCCAGGCCCTGCGTTCGGCCATCGCAGAG
>JAEUMJ010000028.1 GCA_016792865.1 Hyphomicrobiales bacterium
GTCGCAGGTGGCCGACGTGTTCTTCAAATCCATGGGTCGCGAGGCCGCGATCAAGGAAGTGTGCGAAAGGGCCGGAAGCTGGTTTGACCCGTTGCTCGCAAGGGCCTTTGCCGACCTTGCCTCGGGCCCGGCCTTCTGGGACGCACTCGCCGCGCCGGATTTGCCCCTGCGGGTGCTGGCTCTGGAGCCGCAAGACCTGCGGCGCGAGGTGGATGACGATTACCTCGATGACATTGCACTTGCCTTCGCCAAGGTGATTGACGCGAAAAGTCCGTACACAGCGGGTCATTCCGAGCGCGTTGCCGTCTTCGCGGACCTGATTGCCGAGGAGATGGGCGAAAGCCCGGAGATGCGACGCACGCTGCGCCGGGCCGCGTTGCTTCACGACGTGGGCAAGCTTGGCATTTCCAACACCATTCTCGACAAGCCCGGCAAGCTCACCGACGAGGAGTTTGCCGAGATCCGCAAGCACCCCGTGCATTCGGGCAACATCCTCACCGGCATTCCGTCGTTCCGGGGCATTGCCGAAATCGGTCGCGACCATCACGAGAAACTGAACGGCAGGGGCTATCCCCACGGGATCAGCGGCAGCGCGATTTCGCACGCCACACGCATCGTCTCGCTGGCGGACATATTCGACGCCCTGACAGCCGAGCGGCCCTATCGCGGCCCCATGCCGGTGGCGCAAGCCCTTGGCATCATGGAAAAAGATGTGGGCCATGCCCTCGATGGTGACGGCTTTGAAGCCCTCGTCCGCTCGATGAACCGTGCGAATGCCGCTGCCGCCTGAACGGACGCCTGAAAGATCACCTGAACTGGGGCCTGTCAGCAACACATTCCGGTTATTCCCGACCAGCATTGCCCACGCGCGGCGCTTTGGCTAAACGGGAGGGCTGTGCAGGCCCGCCCCCGCCCACAGTACCGACCGGAGGCGCCGGTGGCCCGCGCTTCCCATCAATTGAGCGGCATTCACAATGCGCACTTGGCTTTACCGCTGGCTGGAGAACCGCGTGTCCTCCTTCCCGCCCGAACTTCCCGAAAAGCCCCCGGCAACCGTGTGGGGTTTCATTCGGCATTTCTCGCGGCCCTTCTATCCGCTGCTGGCAGCGGGATTTGTGCTGTCGCTTGCCTCCTCGGTAATCGAAGTCTGGGTGTTCTCCTTCGTTGGCAAGCTGGTGGACAAGCTGGGCAGTGCCGACCGCGCCACCTTCTTCGCCGAAAACAAGTGGGAACTGCTGTTCTTCCTGTTCATGGCCTTGTTCGTGCAGCAATCCGTGAACATCTCAGCGGACTCGATCGAGAACCAGGGCATGCGCGGCAACTATGCGATGCGCATCCGGTGGCTGGCGCATCGCTACATGCTCCGCCAGTCCATGGAGTTCTTCCACAACGAATTTGCGGGCCGCATTGCCACCAAGGTGATGCAGGCCGCACTCGGCGTGCGCGACGTGGTGATGAAACTCACGCAGGTGATCGCTTGGGTGGCGATGTTCGTGGTCAGCGCCTTCACGGCCTTCATCAGCAACGACTGGCGCCTCGCCATTCCGCTCGTCCTGTGGCTGATCCTCTACGCCATCACCATGCGCCATTTCGTGCCCAAGCTCGGAAAGCTTTCGGAGCGGCAAGCGGACATGCGCTCGCTGGTGACGGGCCGTATCGTCGATACCTATACCAACATGCCGACCGTAAAGCTTTTCGCCCATGCCTCGCGCGAGGATGAGTATGCCAAGGAAGGCATGAGCTGGATGCTGGACGCCGTCCACCGCTCAATGCGGGTTTCAACCGACATGAACTTGGCCCTCAACGCCATCAACGCCATGCTGCTGACCGGCACCGCGGCAATGGCGGTGTGGCTATGGCACATCGAGGCGATCACGGTGGGCGCCATCGCCTTCTCCGTGGGCCTTGTCTATCGCATGCTGGGCATGGCCCATTGGGTGCTGTGGGAAATCGCCGGATTGTTTGAGGATTTCGGCGTGGTGAAGGACGGCGTCGATGTCGTCTCGCGCGAGCATCTGGTGAAGGACAAGCCGGCGGCCCGACCGCTTGCGGTGCAAGACGGCGAGATCGTGTTCGATCACGTCCACTTCAACTATGGCAAGCCGGTTGAAAACGGTCGGGAGGTCCTGGCCGGGCTGACGTTGACCATCAAGCCGGGGGAGAAGGTCGGTCTTGTCGGCCGTTCGGGAGCCGGCAAGTCCACTCTCACCAATCTGCTGTTGCGCTTCTATGACATCGGTTCGGGCAGGATCGCGATTGACGGTCAGGACATTTCCGACGTCACGCAAGAATCCCTGCGCGCGGCAATCGGCGTGGTGACGCAGGACACTTCGCTGCTCCACCGTTCGGTCCGCGACAACATCCGCTATGGCCGCCCGGACGCGAGCGAAGCCGACATCATTGCCGCCGCCGGGAAGGCGCACGCCTCCGAGTTCATCGCCAACCTCGTCGATCCCAACGGGCGACGCGGATACGAGGCCCATGTGGGCGAACGTGGCGTCAAGCTGTCCGGCGGGCAACGTCAGCGCGTGGCGATTGCCCGTGTGCTTCTCAAGAATGCCCCGATCCTCATTCTCGACGAGGCAACCTCCGCCCTCGACAGTGAGGTGGAAGCGGCCATTCAGGAAAACCTCAACGCCCTGATGGAAGGCAAGACGGTGATTGCCGTCGCCCACCGCCTCTCCACCATCGCCGCCATGGATCGCCTGATCGTCATGGACAAGGGCCGCATCGTCGAGGAAGGCACCCACGCCGAACTGCTGAAGCGCAAGAAGGGCATCTACGCGAGCTTGTGGGCGCGACAATCCGGCGGTTTCCTCATCCCTGAGGACATCAAGGCACCCGAACCGGCGGAGTGAACATTCCGGCAGGTGATTTCTCCGCTCTGGCGGAGAACATCCACCTGAGGCAGAATCGCAGGATGGCGTTATAAGCTTATGTATTCATAAGCATATTTGCAATTGCGCCGCGCCGAATAAGCCGACATAAGGCCCGCTCATATCCAAGGGGGCCTTTCCATGAAGAGCGCATACATTTCCGCAACTGCCTTGACCATTCTCCTGGCCGCTTGCACCAGCAATCCATACACCGGTGAAAAGCAGGTCTCGAAGGGCTTCATCGGAGCAGGAACAGGCGCCGCCCTCGGCGCTGCGGCAGGTGCGATTCTCGGTCAGACCACCTCGCTCGACACGCGCAAGGCAGCCCTGGTCGGCGCGGGCATCGGCGCTCTCGCCGGCGGCGGGGTCGGCGTATACATGGACAACCAGGAAACCAAGCTGCGCCAGCAGTTGCAGAATACCGGTGTCTCGGTGACGCGCGACGGCGACCGCATCATCCTCAACATGCCATCGAACATCACGTTCGATACTGACCGGGCCGATATCCAGCCAGCCTTCTTCTCGACGCTCAACTCGGTGGCGCTTGTCCTGAAGGAGTATGACAAGTCGCTGGTGGATGTGGTGGGCCATACCGATTCCGACGGCTCCGCAGACTACAATCTCGATCTCTCCCGTCGCCGCGCCAATGCCGTGGCACGCTACCTGGTTGCCCAGCAACTCGACCCCAACCGCTTCGATGTGCAGGGCCGCGGCAAGGATGATCCGGTTGCATCCAACGCGACTCCCGAAGGCAAGGCACGCAACCGGCGTGTGGAGATCACGATTGTTCCGCTGACGTAAGGCCGTCGCCCTCGCTCTTGGCTGGTATTCCCGTCGCCCGCTGGTGCGGGGGAAAGCGATGCCATGCGCCGGCGCATTCGGCATGAGGCACGACGGTTCCGTTGGGGGATGACAAGTGCGCTTCCCCCGCGTAGTCACCCCAGCCAGACATGCCGCCGGAGATTGCCGTGACAGCCGAAGCCCGCACCACCCTCACCTTTGCATCAGCGCCACTGGAAGAGGCGCAAGGTCTGGCGGACCGCATTGATGAGCACCCGGCGATTGACGCGCTGGCGGTCACCGTGAACGAAACCGACGAGGTGCGCGGGCTGTGGAACGTCGTTGCCTATTTCCCGGACGATGAAAGCGCAACCGCCGCCCGGAACGCAATCAAGCTGCCTGCCGAAATCGCCCCTGTGCCGCAGGTGGATTGGGTGCGAAAATCACTGGAAGGACTCGCCCCCGTCGCCGCCGGGCGTTTTTTCCTGCACGGCTCACACGACCGCGAGCGCCGTCGCGGTGGCGGGCATGCGCTCGAAATCGATGCGGGCACGGCATTTGGCACAGGTCATCACGGCACCACGGCGGGTTGCCTTCTGGCGCTCGACGCCATCCTGAAATCGACCACACCGCGCAACATCTTCGACCTGGGATGCGGAACAGGTGTGCTCGCCATTGCTGCGGCCCTGGCGACCCGCCGGCCCGTGCTGGCGACAGACATAGACCCGGAAGCGGTTCGCGTGACGATTGAAAACGCCCGCATCAATGCGCTTCGTCCCCTCACCCGCGCCCAGACGGCGGCGGGCCTGCATCACCCCGTGATCGGGCGGAAGGCACCTTACGACCTGATCTTCGCCAATATTCTCGCCCGGCCCCTGGCAGCCCTGGCCCAGGGGCTTTCGCGGCTGCTGGCTCCCGGCGGGCACCTGATCCTGTCTGGGCTGACACGCGAACAGCTTCGCTGGATCAAGGCGTGCTACCTCTCCCGCGGCCTGACCCATAGCCGGACCATATTCATGGGGAACTGGGTGGCACTGGTGATGACCAGGCCAAACCGGGTCGGGCAGACAGCAAAACGCCCGGGTTCTGGACCCGGGCGCCTGCAAATCACATCCCGTGCCCCCGGCTGGGAGCTGGATGCCTAGCTTCTGTTGAGGAGGCTTAGTGGCCCCAAACCTGGCGGGTGATGTCCGCACGCTTCAGGCCGATGTCGGCCAGGAGGCGGTCATCAAGCTGGCGCAACTGGCGCTCAGCGCGGGTGCGGGCAAAGTAAGCCTTGACCGTGTTCATGAGGCCGGGCGCAGCGCCCAAGCCCTGATTGCGGATCGTTTCGCGGCCCATGGAAATCGTCGTCATTTTCTTTCTCCTGCTCTGGCGGCTGCGGACCTCCGCGCCTGCCTAAATTCTGTGTGCGTCGCACAATTTCAAGGCCCATGTAGGCTCCCTTTCAGGCACTCACCAGAGTTGCTTTGGGAGTTTTGATATGCGTTAATTGCATATCGATGTTCATACTCGGTTAACCTTGACCGTGTGGCGATCAGCTTCAAAATAGTCAAGAATTATGGCACTTTTTTGAGGTCAGGGGTTCGCATGACCTTGCCGCAGGGCGATCAACCAGTGTCGCATTTGTTTGTTCTGACGCGGATGCACCCTGCTCTCCCCCTGATTCTGCATAACCAATCGGTAAGACATGTGGCGCGAATGTTGCGGCGCACAATGGATTACATCTATTCAGTGGCGCGGCGCACAACAAAAAATGCCCGGCAAGCCGGGCATTCCCAAAGTCGTTCGAGGTTGTTTCTGTTACGAAACCACGAGGTTGCCCGCAGACGTGCGACCCGTGCGCTTGTCGGTGATCAGCTCAAAAGTGATCTTCTGGCCGTCCTTCAAGCCCTTCAGACCAGCGCGCTCCACCGCGGAGATGTGAACGAACACATCCTTGCCGCCATCATCTGGCTGAATGAAGCCATAGCCCTTCTGGGTGTTGAACCATTTCACTGTACCGGTGGCCATTACGTAAAGTCCTTCAGTTGCGTTGCAGTTGGTTTGATTGGATTTCGACGCCTCACAAACCAGTCGAGAATTAGGGGCGTCGTGCAAGCGCATGCTTGAAGGCAGGCGAGCGGCCAAACGTCCGGCCAATAGTCGATGTGCGACTTTATGATACAGCCTGCAAATCCGCGCAAGGGCCTTTGTCCTGATTCCCTTGCAGTCAAGGCGCAGAAAAGGTGAGTATTTCCCTTTCCCCCGCCAGATTCGATACTTTTGACTTGGAACCGATCACGATGAATACCGAAGCCGATCACCACAGCCGCCTGAAAGCACTCCGCACACTGATGAAAGCAAAGGGCCTCGCCGCCGTGGTGGTGCCCCGGCAGGACGAGTTCCAGGGCGAGTATGTGGCCCCTTACGCCGAACGGTTGAAATGGCTGACGGGCTTCATGGGCTCGTGGGGCATCGCCATTGTCCATCGCAAGAAGGCAGCGATTTTCGTGGATGGCCGCTACACCCTGCAGGTGCGGCAACAGACCGACACATCGCTTTTCGAGCCGCACCACCTGATGGAGGATCCGCCCACGGCCTGGCTTTCCCGTACCCTGCGGAAGAACGAGAAGCTGGGTTTCGACCCGTGGGTGACGACCGTTTCCGAGGCCCGTCGCCTGAAGGCCGCAGCAGAGGCCGCGGGGGCCAGGCTGGTTGCCCTGCCGAAAAACCCCATCGACATGATCTGGAAGGACCAACCGGCACGGCCGTCGCAGCCCGTCGAGGCCCATGACATGTCCCACGCTGGCCTCGCAGCGGCGGAGAAACTCAAGACCATTGCGGCAAGCCTCGTGGGCCTGAAGGCGGATGCCGTGTTGCTGGCAGACCCCGCATCGGTCTGCTGGGCCTTGAACATCCGCGGCAGCGACGTGCCCTACACGCCCTTTCCGCTTGCCTATGCGCTGGCCCATCGCAAGGGCAAGGCGGAACTCTTCGTCGATGGCAAGAGGCTGACGAGCGCGGCCAGGTCGGCACTGAAAGCCGTGGCCGTGTCCCGTGACCCCGGGACGCTCGCGGACAGGCTCGCATCGCTCAAGGGCAAGACGGTGGCGCTTGACCCCGGTCTTGCGCCAGAAGCCGCACGCCTCGCATTGCTCAAGGCGGGAGCGCGGGTGATCGAAGCGCCGGACCCTTGCGTGCTGCCCAAAGCGCGGAAGAATGAAACGGAACAGGACGGTGCACGGGCAGCCCAGCGGCGCGACGGTGCGGCGCTTGTGCGCTTCCTGCATTGGGTTGCGAAGAACGGAGAGGGCGGCGGCCTGACCGAAGCGACAGCAGCCGGCAAGCTCCTCGAACTCCGGTCGCAGTCAAACCTGTTGCGCGGCCTTTCCTTCGAATCCATCTCCGCGTCCGGCCCCAATGCAGCCATTCCGCACTACCACCTCTCGCCGGAAACGGCGCGACCGCTCAGGTCGGGAGAAATCTACCTGATCGATTCCGGCGGGCAATATCCCGACGGCACAACAGACGTGACACGCACCGTCATGATCGGTCAGCCCACGGATGAAATGCGTGATCGCTTCACCCGCGTGCTCAAGGGCATGATCGGCATTTCCGTCTTGCGGTTTCCCAAGGGCACGACAGGCGCCCACATCGATGCCATTGCCCGCGCGGCCCTGTGGAAAGCGGGCCTCGACTTCGACCATGGCACGGGTCACGGGGTCGGCAGCTATCTCTCGGTGCACGAAGGCCCTGCCCGCATTTCAAAGGCAGGTCACACGCCGCTGGAGCCGGGCATGATCCTCTCCAACGAACCGGGCTACTACAAACAGGACGCCTATGGCATTCGCATCGAGAACCTGTTGCTGGTGACGGCAGCGACCGCCATTGCAGGGGGCGACCGGCCGATGCTGGGTTTTGAAACACTGACCTTCGCCCCCATAGACCGCAACCTGATCGACACGAAGTTGCTGACCCGCGAGGAACTGGCATGGCTTGACCAGTACCATGCCCGCGTGGAGCGCGAGCTGGCACCCCAGCTTGATGCCGATACAGCGGCGTGGCTGAAGGAGGCTTGCGCGCCCCTCACATGATGAGATGGCGCAGCACCACCACGCTCACCACCCCGGCACCGATGGTCACAAGGAAAGGTGCCCGCAGCAGCGCCACCGCAAGCGTGATTGCACCTGCGATGCGCTCCGGCCAGCCCTGCATGAGAACCGCAGGCGCGATGACGGCGGTGAGAATGGCGGGCGGAACAGCATCGAGCGCGGCCTTCAAGCGGCCCTCGATCCTGGCATTGCGCAGGAGCAGGTAGCCGGAAAGCCGCGTGGCATAGGTTGCGCAGCCCATGAGCACGATGGCGATGAGGAGATATGGATCGAGCGCAAGGGCACTCACGTTGCCTTCTCCCTTTCCGCGATCATCACGGCCACGGCCATGCCTGCCACACCCCCGGCCAGAATGTACCACGCGCCCGGTATGAACAGCTTCGCCACGCAGGCCACAAGCGCACTGGTGAGCAGGATGGCACCGGTGCGGCTCCCCTTCCAGAAGCCCGCCAGCACGGCGATGAACA
Organism: Hyphomicrobiales bacterium; assembly: GCA_016792865.1. Taxonomy (GTDB): domain Bacteria; phylum Pseudomonadota; class Alphaproteobacteria; order Rhizobiales; family Aestuariivirgaceae; genus Aestuariivirga. Next base: position 8,218 of record JAEUMJ010000028.1, read on the forward strand.
GGGCCGCGAAGGCAAAATCGAGTCCGATGGCAGCACCGTCCCCCAGCCTGTTGCCAACCACGGCACCAACAGCGGTAAAGCTGCCCCATGTCACCCAGAGCGGCACCGCTGCCCCCACGAAGTAGGCCGGTGTCAGGCGTTCGGTCAGGGCGCGCCGTTCCAGCAAGGCCCAGGCTTCATCGGTCAGCCAGAACATGAGGATGGAGGCTTTCAGCTTCGGGAAATGCGCGATATGGCGCGACACCGATGCCGACATGAGAACATGGCGCAAACCCACGGTGGCAATCGTGAACACGAGAAGCGAGAGCGGCGTGCCGGCCTTCACCAGGTCAACCGCCACGAATTGCGCCGCACCGGAATAGACCACCGCACTGACCAGGACGGATTCCAGCGGCGAAAATCCTTGCCCTGCCGCCACGGCACCCCACAAAGCGGCGATGGGCGCATAGGCCATCAGCATCGGCCACACTTCGCGGAGACCCCGCAAGACATCGCGCATCATGAGGATGCAGCGCCGACGCGATTGAACCATTCGTTTTCGTCGATCACCTCAACCCCGTGCTTCTCGGCATCCTTGAGCTTGGATCCGGCGCCCGGACCTGCCACCAGCAGATCGGTCTTCCTTGATACCGAACCCGATACCTTGGCACCCAACCGTTCTGCCATGGCCTTTGCCTCCTCACGGGTCATGCGCTCCAGCGCGCCCGTGAAGACAACGGTTTTCCCGGAAATGGGCGAATCAGTTGAAGCGGCGGCCAGCGCCTGCGGCTCCACCTCCTGCAGCAGCGCATCGACGACCTCGATGTTGTGCGGCTCGCCAAAAAACTGCTGGATGGCTTCGGCCACCACATCGCCAATGCCATCGTGCGAGGTCAGTTCATCCCAGGCCTCATTGCCGGGTGCGGCTTCCCTGGCCTGGTCGCGCAACTTTTCCGCTGCACCATAGGCCCGCGCCAGGACACGGGCAGTTGTCTCACCCACATGACGGATTCCAAGTGCGAAGATGAAACGATCGAGTGCGATGCGGCGGCGGGCATTGATGGCGGCAAAGAGATTGGCGGCACTTGCCTGTCCCCAGCCTTCGCGGTCCTTGAGGGTGCTGCCGATCTTCTCTTCCAGCCGGAAGATATCCTGCGGCACCTTGAGCAAACCTTCATCGGCAAACTCCTCGATGATCTTGTCGCCGAGGCCCTCGATATCGAAGGCATTGCGCGAGACGAAATGCCTGAGCCGCTCCTTGCGCTGTGCGGCGCAGATGAGTCCGCCGGTGCAGCGCCGCACCGCATCGGCCTTGCCGCCCTTCTCCTCCCGTTCGGCATGACTGCCGCACACCGGGCAGACGTGGGGAAAGGCGTATGGATGGGAACCGTGCGGGCGCTTGTCCAGCACAACGGAAACGATCTGCGGGATCACATCGCCCGCCCGCTGCACCACAACGGTATCGCCGACACGGATATCCTTGCGCAGGATCTCGTCTTCGTTGTGAAGCGTGGCATTGGTGACGACAACGCCACCCACCGTAACGGGCTTCAGCCGCGCAACCGGGGTGAGTGCACCGGTGCGCCCGACCTGGATGTCGATCCTCTCCAGAACGGTGGTGGCCTGTTCGGCAGAGAACTTGTGGGCGATGGCCCAGCGTGGACTGCGCGAAACAAAACCCAGTCGCTGCTGCAATGCGATCTCGTTCACCTTGTAGACGACGCCATCGATATCATAGCCGAGGTCAGCACGCTGGCCTTCGATCTTGCGATAGTGCGCAAGCAGCTCGCCTGCGCCGTGACAAACCTGCATCAGCGGATTCACCGGCAGGCCCCAGGACTTGAAGGCCTGAACCACGCCCCATTGCGTATCTGCGGGAAGGTCCGGCGCTTCGCCCCAGGCATAGGCGAAGAAGCGCAGGGGCCGGGTGGCCGTGATGCTTGCATCCTGCTGCCTGAGCGATCCCGCTGCCGCGTTGCGCGGATTGGCAAAGCTGCGCTCGCCCGCCTCGGCTTGCTTGGCGTTCAGTGCTGCAAAATCCCCGTGCGACATGTAGATCTCGCCACGCACTTCGAACACGGAAGGAACGGCACCGTGCAGCCTCTCCGGCACATCCCGGATGGTGCGGACATTGGCGGTGACGTTCTCACCTTCCGCGCCGTCACCCCGCGTTGCGGCCTCCACCAGATGGCCGTTCTCATAGCGGAGCGAAATCGAGAGGCCATCGATCTTGGGTTCAGCCGTGAACGCGATCACCGCACTGTCACCGAGTTTCAGGAAGCGCCTGATGCGATCGATGAAGTCCGTAACGTCCTCGTCCGCGAATGCGTTCGACAGGGACAACATGGGCACGCGATGCTGCACCTTGGCAAACCTGCCGGAAGGCGCGGCGCCCACGCTTGCTGAAATCCGGGACGCGCGGGCCAGTTCGGGAAAGGTCTCCTCAATCGCAAGCAGGCGGCGACGCAGCTCGTCATACGCGGCATCGGAAATGGTCGGCGCATCTTCCTGATGATAGGCAATGTCGTGGCGGGCAACGTCTTCGGCAAGCCGGGAGTGTTCTGCCGCCGCTTCAAGCGGCGACAACTGCTCCACCGGCACAGGCTTCCTTGCCATGTCTCAGCCCTGCCCGGCCAGCAATTGATCTGCCTGGGCGCGGGCCGCATCCGTGACCGTGGCGCCGGACAACATCCGGGCAAGTTCTTCGCGGCGACTTTGCGCCGAAAGCGGTTGCACGCGCGTCACCATGCGCCTGGAGGATACGTCTTCCATCTTGGAGATAAGCATGTGCTGGCCGGCTCGCGCCGCAACCTGCGGCGAGTGGGTGACGGCGAGAACCTGCAGCCCTTCCGCCAGCCGGGCCAGGCGCTTGCCGATCGCATCGGCGACCGCGCCGCCCACGCCCGTATCGATTTCATCGAAGATCAGGACGGGCGCGGACCCCTTTGCAGCCAGAACGACCTTCAACGCCAGCATGAAGCGCGCAAGCTCACCGCCGGACGCAATCTTCATGAGCGGCGAAAGCGGCGTGCCGGGGTTCGTGGCCACCAC
>JAEUMJ010000044.1 GCA_016792865.1 Hyphomicrobiales bacterium
CGGCAAGAGTGCCGGAAGTGCCGGCAAGTCGGCATCGGCCGGAACGGCGCGTGCGTCGGCCTCCACATCAGCCGCAACGGTCAAGAGCACGGCATCGGGCAAGACAAAGTCGAAGGCCATCGTTGCCTCCGCTGCGGCAAAGAAAATCCAGGGCACGCACCCCAGCAAGCTTGGAGCGCTGAACGCGGCCCATGCCTCGCCCAAGGCTTTCGCTCACGCCTCACCCAATTCGCGTGTCGGCAAGCTTCGCACCTATGCGATGGAGAACGCCGAGTCCCTTGCAGCGGCCGCAGAAGCGGCAGCAGCGAAGGCTGCGCTCGCGGATGCCCAGGCTGCCCTTGCAGCGGCACAGGCTCAACAGGCGACCTTGCAGGATGCCGTGACGGCAGCGGCGGCCACCGTGCAGCAGAAGGAACAGGCGCTGACAGATGCGCAAGGTGCACTGGCCTCCACCGATCCAGCCGATCCGAGCTATGCTGATGCACAACAGGCGGTGGCCGATGCCCAGTCGGCCCTTGCGGGTGCGCAATCCGCGCTGAGCGATGCACAGACCGCACTTGCTGGTTACAGCACCGCCGATCAGGAACAGGCTGTTGCCGATGCACAGACGGCAGCCGATGCAGCCGAGCAGGAAGCAGCGTTGCAGGAAACAGAGGCGGTCAATGCATTGCAGGCGGCCGCCAACAAGGATGTGACCCCGGAAGTGCGTGCGACAGTGGACAAGCTTCTAGAAGGCAAGGTCGCCCTGCCGCCCACCACCACGGCATCGACAACGCCAGTCACGCAGTAAGACACGATGCTTCACGCCAACAGCGGGCTTGCTCATGCAGGCCCGCTTTTTCGCGTTCGGCGACATCAGTGCCGCTCTCCGTCGCGTGGTTGTTACAATCGGTTGCAAGAGAGGGTCTCATGGTGCTGGGGAATTCGGGTGCCGCGGGGTCGGTCCGGCAAGGCTGCTCTGCGGTCTGAATTGCCTTTCTACCGGGGCGTTGCGATCCGTTGCACGTCCGGGATTGCTGCCGGGTCTGTTGCGCCGCAACATATCCATCACTCCCGGCGCTACAACGACCGGTTTTGACGCCTTCCTCAAACGTGCAATAGTCTGTCATCGTTTTGTCACATTAACTCTTGGCAGACCGATCCCCCAACAGGAGACAAAGATGCAAAAAGCAAAATCCTCCATTCTCAAGGCGTCATTCGCAGCGGTCCTGACCCTGTCCACCGCAATGACGACGCTGGCCCAAGCCGACGCGATGGCCGATCTGGAAGCCGCCGCAAAGGCAGAAGGGCAGCTCACCGTCATCGCGCTTCCGCACGACTGGTGCGGCTATGGCGGCGTGATCGAGGGTTTCAAGGCCAAGTATCCGGGCATCACCGTCAATGAACTCAATCCCGACGCAGGTTCCGCTGACGAACTGGAAGCGATCCGCGCCAACAAGGACAACAAGGGTCCGCAGGCCCCCGATGTCATCGACGTGGGCCTCGCCTTCGGACCGCAAGCCAAGACCGAAGGTCTGATCCAGCCCTACAAGGTTGCCACCTGGGACGAAATCCCGAACGACGTGAAGGACGCGGATGGTTCCTGGTATGCCGACTATTACGGCGTCATGGCCTTTGGCGTGAACAAGGATCTCGTGAAGAACACGCCCGCCGACTGGGCCGATCTGCTGAAGCCTGAATATGCCAACTCCTTCGCGCTCACCGGTGACCCGCGTGCTTCCAACCAGGCCATCCTCGCGATCATGTCGGCTGGCATGTCGCGCGGCGCCGAACCCGGCACAGCCTCCGGCGAAAAGGGCCTTGAGTTCTTCGCCGAACTGAACAAGGCCGGAAACTTCGTTCCGGTTTCGGGCAAGTCCGGCACCATTGCACAAGGCCAGACGCCCATCGTCGCGGCGTGGGACTACAACCTGCTCGCCTGGCGCGACAGCCTGAATGGCAACCCGCCGATGGACGTGGTGATCCCCACCTCCTCGTCCATGGCCGGTGTCTATGTTCAGGCCATCTCGGCCTACGCGCCCCATCCCAATGCCGCAAAGCTGTGGATGGAATATCTCTATTCGGATGAAGGCCAGCTCGGTTGGCTGAAGGGCTATTGCCACCCCGCCCGCTTCAACGCGATGTCGGCCGCGGGCAAGATCCCGGCAGACCTTCTCGCCAAGCTGCCCCCGGCGGAAGCCTATGCCAAGGCCGTGTTCCCCACCGTTGACCAGCAGGCCGCCAACAAGGCTGCCGTGACCGGCGGCTGGGACAAGGTTGTGGGCGCCAACGTCCAGTAATCATGCGAAGGGGCCTCCGCGCGGTTACCGGCGCGGAGGTCCCGCCCCTTTCATGACGATCGCTTCCCATACCGACACCTCGCCCCGGCGCTCCCCGCTCGCCCTTCCCGGCTGGAGCTGGAACTGGCTCGGCGTCGTGCCGTTCGCGCTGTTTGCGCTGCTCTTTCTCATCCTGCCCACGATCCAGATTGTCTTCGGGGCCTTCCGCACGCCAGAAGGCGACATCACGCTCAGGAACATTGCCGGGCTGATGGAGCCGAACATCCTTCATGCCGCATGGGTATCGATCAAGCTCAGCCTGATCTCGGCCCTCGGGGGCTGCATCATCGGCCTCGGCCTTGCCATCGCTGTCATTCGCGGCGGGCTGCCCTCCGTGCTGCGTGACGCCACCATGACCTTCAGCGGCGTTGCCTCGAATTTCGCGGGCGTGCCGCTCGCCTTCGCCTTCATCGCCACGCTGGGCCGCCTCGGCATCGTGACGCTGCTGCTGCGCGACCTCCTCGGCATCAATCTTTCCGCCCTGGGCTTCAACCTCATCAGCTTCACCGGCCTCACGCTCGCCTACCTTTACTTCCAGATCCCGCTGATGCTGCTCATCATCGCCCCGGCGCTTGACGGCCTGAAGCGTGAATGGCGCGAAGCGGCGGAAAGCCTCGGCGCAGAGGGGATTGAATACTGGCGGCGCGTTGCGCTTCCGGTGCTGTGGCCGTCACTTCTGGGCACCTTTGCGCTGCTCTTTGCCAATGCCTTTGGCGCCGTTGCCACCGCCATGGCGCTCACCGGCTCGTCGCTCTCGATCATTCCGATCATCCTGTTCGCGCAGATCCGGGGAGACGTGTTGCAGGATCCGCATCTCGGATATGCCATTGCCTTCGGCATGATCGCCATCACCGGCATTGCCAACCTCATCTACATCATCCTGCGCAGCCGCGCCGAACGGTGGCTGAAATGAAGCAGGGCACGTTCTGGTCATGGGTGGTGTTCATTGCGGGCGCGATCTATTTCTTCCTTCCGCTCATCGCGACGTTTGAATTCTCAATGCGGGCGCGGCGCGGCGTCTATTCCTTCGATGCCTACCGTTCGGTGCTGGCCGACCCGCAATTCCGTGACACGCTTTCCTATTCGGTGGTGCTGGCGCTGCTGACCATCGTGCTGGGGCTTGCCATCGTCACGCCCACGGCCTTCTGGGTGCGCCTGAAGCTGCCACGACTGCGGCCCTACATCGAATTCATCACGCTGCTGCCGCTCGTCATTCCGCCCATCGTCATCGTCTTCGGATACATCCGGCTCTACAATACCGCGAGCTACCTGCCGCTGACGGGATCGCTGCGCGGCACCGACTTCCTGCTGATGTGCGGCTACGCCACGCTCTCGCTGCCCTACATGTACCGCGCCGTCGATACCGGGCTTCGCAGCATCGACCTCGTGACCATGACGGAAGCGGCACAGAGCCTGGGCGCAAGCTGGACCACCATCATCCTGCGCCTCGTGCTGCCCAATGTGCTGGTGGCGATCCTCTCCGGCGCCTTCCTCACCTTCGCAATCGTGATCGGCGAGTACGTCCTGGCGGCGCTGCTGAACCGCCCCGCCTTCGGACCCTACATGGTGTGGATGGGCGGCAACCGCGCCTATGAACCGGCGGCCCTTGCGGTGATCGCCTTCGCCATCACCTGGGCCTGCATGGGCCTGATCCAGCTTCTCACCCGCTTCCAGAAACACACGAGCAAGAAACGCTGATGGCATTTCTCCAACTCAAGTCCCTGATCAAGTCCTTCGGCCCGGTCCGCGTGGTGCAGGAGTTCAACCTCGATGTGGCGCGGGGAGAATTCGTCTCGCTGCTCGGCCCGTCCGGCTGCGGCAAGACCACGGTGCTTCGCATGGTGGCGGGATTCGAGTCGCCAACCTCAGGGCAGATCATCATCGATGGCGCCGATGTCACGGGTCTTCGCCCCAGCCAGCGCAATGTGGGCCTGGTGTTCCAGTCCTATGCCCTTTTTCCCAACCTCACCGTGGCGGGCAACATCGCCTTTGGCCTCAAGGTGGCGCGAAAGCCTTCGGATGAAATCGCAACGCGCGTGAAGGACATGCTCAAGCTGATCGGGCTTCCCGACCTCGGCGAACGCTATCCCTTCGAGCTGTCGGGTGGACAACAGCAGCGCGTCGCCCTGGCGCGTGCACTCGCGGTCCGCCCGCGCGTGTTGCTGCTGGATGAGCCGCTCTCCGCGCTTGATGCAAAGATCCGCGTCAGCCTGCGCGACCAGATCCGCGACATCCAGCGCGAGCTTGGCATCACCACGATCTTCGTCACCCATGACCAGGAAGAGGCGCTTTCCATTTCCGATCGCGTGGTGGTGATGAACAAGGGCCGGGCCGACCAGATCGGTACCCCGCACGAGATCTACAACAAGCCGAAGACGGAATTCGTCGCCAATTTCGTCGGCACGCTCAATGCCTTCACGGCGGTGGTCACCCATGCCGCGAAGGGCACCATCAAGGTGAACGACACGGCGATCACGGTGCCGCACTTGCGTGAGATGCAGCTCACCAATGGTGCGCAGGTGAAGCTCGGCCTTCGCCCGGAAGCGTTGCATGTGGGCAAGCAGCCCGCACCTGCAACCAACCTGCCGGCCACAGTGGAGGACGTGCATTTCCTCGGTTCCGTCATCCGCTTGCGCGTGCGCCTTGGCGACGAGGTGATGTCCATCGACACCTTCAACCGGTCCACCGAAAAGCCGCCGGTGATCGGTGGCAAGACGACCATCAGCCTCAATCCGACCGACCTGATCCTGATCCAGTGAGGCGTGCAGGAGCGCGATCCGTGCAAGGGGGCACGGCCGCCACGCTTCAAATCAGGCCACTTCGGATCAGGCCGCTTCGAAGCCGCCGATGCCTTTCACTTCGAGGAAATCCTCAAGACCGAATTCGGCATACTCCCGGCCATTGCCGGATTGCTTGTAGCCGCCGAAGGGCAGGCCCACATCCCACGCCGGATAATTGATGTAAACGCAGCCTGAGCGCATCCTGCGTGCCACTTCACGAGCCTTCGCCAGGTCTTTCGACTGGATGTAGGATGCCAGGCCGTAGACCGTATCATTGGCTTCCGTCACCGCGTCGTCGATCGTGTCGTAGGCCATGATCGAGAGCACAGGGCCGAAAATCTCCTCGCGGGCGATCCGCATGTCCTTGGTGACATTGGCAAACACCGTGGGTTTCACGAAGTAACCCCGGTTCAGGCCATCAGGCCGGCCAAGGCCGCCCGCAACAAGCTCCGCCCCCTGCCTGATGCCGCTTTCGATCAGGTCCTGGATCTTGTTGAACTGGAGTTCGCTCACCACCGGACCCATGTGACGGCCATGGCTGTCGGCTGGGCCGACCTGATACTTCGCTGCCGTCGCCCGTGCATGCTGGATGGCCTCCGCCATCTGGTCACGCTGCACCAGCATGCGCGTCGGCGCATTGCAGGACTGCCCGGAGTTGCCGAAGCACTTGGCGATGCCCTTGCTGACCGCGACTTTCAAGTCTGCATCGGGCAGGATGATGTTGGCGCTCTTTCCGCCCAGCTCCTGGCTGACACGCTTCACCGTGTCGGCCGCGGTCTTGGCAACCAGGATACCCGCCCGCGTCGAGCCCGTGAAAGACATCATGTCGATGCCGGGATGGCGCGACATGGCATCGCCCACGCCGGGTCCATCGCCGTTCACCAGATTGAACACACCCGCCGGCACGCCCGCTTCGTGCAGGATTTCAGCGAAGATCATGGCGTTCAGCGGCGCAATCTCGCTGGGCTTGAGGATCATGGTGCAGCCCGCAGCAAGCGCGGGGCCAACCTTGCAGGTGATCTGGTTCAGCGGCCAGTTCCAGGGCGTGATCAGGCCCACCACGCCGATCGGCTCGCGCACCACAAGCGACGTGCCCCTCTTGTGTTCGAACTCGTAGGTCTGGAGCACCTCGTGAATGCGCTTCAGGTGCTCGAAGCCGGATGCCACCTGTTCCTCCAGCGCGAAGTCGATGGGTGCGCCCATCTCCATCGAGACCGCCTTCGCAAGGTCGGCGGCACGGCGCTCATAGGCCTGGAGCACCCGCCCCAGCAGCGCCACGCGGAACGCGCGCGGCTGCATGGAGTATTCCGGGAAGGCCCTGCGGGCCGCGGCAACGGCGCGATCCACATCGGCTGGACTGCCGACGGAGATTTCAGCAAACACATCTTCCGTGGACGGATTGACGACACCCATGGTCCTTGCGGTGACGGGATCGGTCCATTGGCCATCGATATAGAATTGCAGCGGATGCTTCACAGGCTTTCACTCTCGTTCGCGGTTCCGGGGCGTTATTTCCAATATATCATAACGCCATCAGGACGATGCAATGCGACAAAAACGCCGCAATTTCAATCATGCACGGCGGTATGAAATTTGCTTGCAAAAGTCATATTGTCGTTGACACCATGCCCCGACGCTCTCTAGCGTCGCAGTCCGAAAGACGCTTTCTCGCGTCCCACGCGCCAAAGGACACAGCCATGCACATCCCCGACGGTTATCTTTCTCCCAGCACCTGCGCACTCACCTTCGCCGCCGCCGCCCCCTTCTGGTATCTGGCGTCGCAAAAGGTGAAGCGGCAATTGCATACCCGCGCCGTGCCGTTGATGGCTGTGGTCTCCGCCTTCTCCTTCGTGGTCATGATGTTCAACCTTCCCCTGCCCGGTGGAACGACCGGTCACGCGGCAGGGCTGGGCATTGCGGCAATCGTGCTTGGCCCATGGGCGGCGGTGTTGTCGCTCTCGGTGGCGCTCATCATCCAGGCAGTCTTCTTCGGTGATGGCGGCCTGACTGCAATCGGCGCCAATTGCCTGAACATGGCTGTCATCGGGCCTTTCGTGGCCTCTGGTGTTTACCGCATGCTTGCCGGGACATCCGCAATCACATCCGCACGGCGGGTGTTCGCGGCAGGTGCCGCAGGCTACGTCGGCATGAACGCTGCCGCACTTGCCGCTGCCATTGAATTCGGCGTGCAGCCGCTTCTTTTCACGGATGCGGGCGGAACGCCGCTCTATGCGCCCTACCCGCTGTCCATCGCCATCCCCGCAATGATGATTGGCCACCTGACGATCGCCGGGCTTGCCGAGGCCGTCGCCAGCGCCGGGCTTGTGGCGGCATTGCAGCGGTATGAACCGGAGTTGCTGCATCCCGCACCGGCATCGGACACGGCATCCTCATGGTGGACCGTCCGCAAGCTGTGGGCCGGACTTGCGGCACTCATGGTGATGAGCCCCATCGGGCTGCTTGCCGCCGGAACCGCCTGGGGCGAATGGAGCGCCGAAGATCTTGCCGATCCCGTCGCGCGGCAGGACATCGCTGCGGCCTCCGGCAATGTGCATCCGCCGGTCGCCGTGCCGGAGGGACTGCAAAAGCTCTCCAGCATCTGGACCGCACCCATTCCTGACTACGCACCATCCTTCCTGCGTCACGAAAGCCTGGGCTACATCCTTTCCGCCATGATTGGCGCGGGCCTCATCATTCTGGGTTTCCTCGCCGTAAGCGCATTGCGCAACCGCCTTGCTGCGGTTCGCAACTGAGCATGGGATTTCTCCACGGACTCGATGGGGTGGAGCGCCACGCGCGCGAGGCGGAGGACGCCTCGGCATCCGCCGGTTTCCTGCAGGGCCTTGACCCGCGCATCAAGCTTGCCGGGCTTCTCGCCCTCGTGATCGCCGCCTCGCTGACACGATCACTGCTCACGCTGGCCCTGCTCTTCTCCGCTGCCGTGGTGCTGGCCCTGGTGTCGGGCATCTCGCCTCGCCGTCTTGCACGCCAGGCGTGGCTCGCCGTGCTGCTGTTCACGGGGGCACTTGCAATTCCTGCACTGTTTCTCGTGCCGGGCGATGAACTGGCAAGATTGCCGTTGCTCGGATGGACGGTGTCAAGCCAGGGCCTGCGGAGTGCGGCCTTCCTGCTCGGCCGGGCGGAAACCTCGGCCACGCTCGCGGTTCTGCTTGTCCTGACAACACCATGGCCCCATGTGCTGAAGGCGCTTTCCAGCCTCGGCGTGCCGGTGGCAATCGTCGCCGTGCTGGGCATGACCTACCGCTACATCTTCGTTCTCATCCGCATCGCCGGAGAGATTTCGGAAGCACGCCGGAGCCGGATCATGTCCCGCATGAACGGCAAGGCCCGCCGCCACCTTCTCTTCACCACCATGGCGGTGTTGCTCGGCAAGTCCCTTGCACTGGCGCAGGACATTCACCTTGCCATGGTTGCGCGCGGCTTTCGCGGCGAGGTGCGCCTGCTTCATGATTTCCAGACCCGCCCGCGCGACTGGACCTTCCTTTCCGCCGCCCTGCTCGTGCCGGGCCTGATCCTTGGATTGCGCCTGTGACGGACAACGCCTTTCATTTCTCCGGGGTGGGCTATTCCTATGGTCCGGCGCGGGCCTTGGACAACATCGGCTTCACCGTGACCAGCGGTGAAAAGCTGGCCCTGCTCGGCGCGAACGGTTCCGGCAAGTCCACGCTCCTGCGCATGATGGATGCACTGTGCTTTCCGGATGGAGGCACGGCGACCGCCTGCGGCATGACGCTTTCGGCAACAGCCTTCGCGGATGAGGATACCAACTTCGCTTTCCGTCGCCGCGTCGGACTGGTGTTCCAGAACCCCGATGTGCAGATGTTCAACCCCACGGTGATGGATGAACTGGCATTCGGCCCGTTGCAGCTTGGCTGGTCCACGACCGAGGTCAGGCGCGAGATCGACAACATGCTTGTGCGTTTCAACCTGACCCAGCTGAAGGACCGCCCGCCGCACCGCCTGTCGGGAGGAGAAAAGAAGCGCGTCGCCATTGCCTCCGTCCTGATCTGCAAGCCGCAAATCCTGCTGCTGGATGAGCCGACAGCGGCGCTCGACCCCGCCAGCAAGAGCGATCTTGTTTCATTCCTCTCCCGTGAACTGGGCGAAGACCGGACCGTGGTCACGGCGACCCATGATCTCGACATCGTGGAGGACATCTCCTCGCGGACCATTGTCCTTGACCGGGGTTCCATTGCGGCAGACGGAGCAACGCTCGACATCATTCACGACACGGCGCTCCTGCAAAGGACGCATCTCGTCTTTCCCCATCACCACAGCCACCCCAAGGCCGGCCCCTATGGCAAGAGCCATTCACACATCCATGAGCCGCCCGCCAAAGCCACGCCCTCCTTTGACTTCGACCATGGCGCAAAGGACTAGATCAGGAGAAGACCTCCATGCAGCGCATCACCATCACGCTTGACGATGATCTCATTTCCGAACTCGACAGCTTCATGGCGGCAACGGGTGGCGCAAACCGCTCGGAAGTGATCCGCGACCTGGTGCGCCGGGGCCTGTCATCGCGTCCGGAGGCTCCACGAAATGCCAGTTGCTATGGGGTGATCTCCTGTGCCGTCGATCAATCCGTGCGCAACCTCTCCTCCCGCGTGCCGCAGAGCCGCCTCGACCACCACGATCAGACCGTCGCTGCCCTTTCGGTTCCGCTCGATCACACGACGTCCATCGAGGTCACGGTGATGAAAGGCCGCGCGGCCGACGTGCAGCAGTTTGCCGAAGCCCTGTTCCTGGAGCGCGGAGTGGTGCACGGCACGCTGGGACTGGTTCCGGTGATGCAGGACAGGACGACACGGCATGTGCACAGCCATGGCGGCGGCCCGCCGCACGAACACTCGCATGTCAGGGTGCAAAGCAGCTTCGGTGAAGGCGCGAGCTATGAACTGAAGGACGTCACGCCCAGGCCCGCACGGCGCTAGACCGACACACGGCGCAGCAATTCATCGCGGGAGACGGATGCCTTGTCGCCGCTCAGTGTCACGGCGCCACGTTCCATGGCGACGAACTCATCGGCCAGCTCATGGGCAAAGTCGAAATATTGCTCCACCAGCACGATTGCCATCTTGCCCTGGTCACGCAGGTAGCGGATCACGCGCCCGATCTGCTGGATGATGTTGGGCTGGATGCCCTCGGTCGGCTCATCAAGCAACAGGAGCTTGGGCTGCATGATGAGGGCGCGGCCAATTGCCAACTGCTGCTGCTGCCCGCCTGAAAGATCACCGCCGCGACGGCGCTGCATTTCCTTCAGCACCGGAAACAGCTCGAAGATCTCGTCCGGCACGCGACGCGCATGACGCGGCAGGCAGGTGAAGCCCGTTTCAAGGTTTTCACGCACGGTGAGCAGCGGGAATATCTCGCGGCCCTGCGGCACGTAGGCGACACCCATGTGCGCCAGTTCATCCGCGCCCGGCCTTGCAAGGACCTGGCCATCGAGCGTGATTTCTCCACCGGAGCGGTGATGCACGCCGGCAATCGCCTTCAGGAGGCTGGTCTTGCCCACGCCGTTGCGTCCCATCACGCATGTGACCTTGCCGACATCAGCCGACAGGGAAACACCATGCAGGATCTGCGATTGCTTGTAGTGGAGGGTGAGGTCGGTCACGCCAAGCATCTTCAGCGCCCCAGATAGACATCGATCACATCCTGATTGGATGTGACGTGATCAAGCGTGCCCTCTGCCAGCACCGAACCCTCGTGCAAGACCGTGACCTTGCAATCGAGACGGCGGACAAATTCCATGTCGTGTTCGACCACGATGACGGCGCGAGTTCTGGCCGCACGCTTCAGGAGGTCGGTGGTATGCTCGCGTTCTGCCGGTGTCATACCTGCCGCCGGCTCGTCCACCAGGAGGAGGCGGGGCTCCTGCGCCAGCAACATGCCGATTTCGAGCCACTGTTTCTGGCCGTGGGACAGCTCCCCCGCGCGCCGCTGCAACTCCGTGCTCAGCCCCACTTCATCTGCAATGGCCGTGATCCTCTCGTCCATGGCACTGCCAGCGCGGGACAGGAGAGAGGCGATGGGGCCGCGCCTGGATTTCAGCGCCATCATCAGGTTGTCGCGCACCGACTGCATTTCAAAGACGGTGGGCCGCTGGAACTTGCGCCCGATGCCCGCCTGCGCGATCTGGCTTTCCGACAGGGCGAGCAGGCTGACAGGCGGAGACCCCCAGATCACCTCGCCGGAGTCCGGGCGCGTCTTTCCTGTCACGATGTCCATGAAGGTTGTCTTGCCCGCACCGTTGGGGCCGATGACGGCGCGCATTTCCGCTTCCGCAATCGAGAAGGACAAGTTGTTGATGGCCTTGAAGCCGTCGAAGGAAACGGAAATGCCTGCCACTTCGAGAAGCGCACTCATGATTTCGCCCTCCGCTGGACCAGCACGTCGGCAAGCCCGCCCAGGCCGTTCGGTGCAAAGAGCGTCACCAGGACAAAGCCAAGGCCCAGCAACACCTGCCACCAGTCCACCCACTGGATGGTGGAGAAGCCGAGCGGAAGGTCGGGAACCTGCCCGCCCGTGAACCAGCTCGACAGCAGGGAAACGGCGGCGGCGCCGATCACCGCTCCATAAAGCCGCCCGCGCCCGCCAATGGCCACCCAGACCGCCAGGT
>JAEUMJ010000050.1 GCA_016792865.1 Hyphomicrobiales bacterium
ACGGCTTGGTGCCGGGCTGGAGCTGGAACTCGCCGCGCTTCATCCGCGAGTAGGTGGCCTCGCTCACCCCGATGACGGCGGCGAGCGCGCGGGCGGAAAGCCGGAGGTGTTCGCCCGCCCGGACCACCGCCTTGGTGACGATGGCGGCCTTCTCCGGCTGGGCGGCAGGGTGGGGGTGGCTGAACATGAGGCACCTGTCTGTGGAAAGCAACATATAATGAAATTTCCACAGAAATCAAGTACCGCCGGTCCGACTAGCCGTCAGTCCGGAAACACAGCCTGATGCCGGGCCGGGCAACGGACAAGAGTTGCAGCAGGTCATCCAGGTCCAGTGCCGCGCAACCTGCCGTGGGCCCATGGTCCGGCGGCGCGACATGCAGGAAAATGGCACTGCCCTTTCCGTTCACGACGGGGTCGTCATTGTATCCCAGCACGCCGATCACGTCGTAGAGATGGTCCTCCCGCCACAGGTTTTCATGGCTGGCGGCAAAGGGGAGACGGACCTGCTGGTTGTAGAGCGGGTGGGCGGGGTCGTCGCACCAGCCATCGTGTCGTTCGATGGGCACGCAGTCGAAGTGGCTGGAGGGTGCTGCGATGCGGTCGGCCCGATAGAGGATCCTGCGAAGGGGCCAGCACCCTTCCGGGCTTGCGCCGTCACCCTCCCGCTTGCTCCCCGCCGGGCATACCTCGCTGCGGCCGACGGAACAGCGCCAGCGCCTTTCCCCCAGAACCGCCTGCCACACTCCACCTTGCTTCAAGACGACGATGTCCATTTCCGATCCCGATTGCAGCCAATCCGTCGCAGTCAAACCGGTTCCGGAAAAATTCGTCCGCACCCGGATGAAACTGCCTGTTTATTGAAAACCGTTTTTGCAAATCCTGCGTGCAGAATGCAACAAGGATCCGCATCCTGAAGCGGATTGAATGTTTCCGCCTGATGCGGAATTTCGCTTTTTTCCTAGCGCGGCGCAAGCTCCGCAAAAGCAGGAAAGCCTATCCGGAAATGGCTCGTTTCCTCCAAGGAGTTTTCACACATGAAGCGATTCTCCATCGGTCTTGCCATCCTCGCCTTCAGCTTCACGACGGCCCATGCCGAAGAAGCCTATGTCGATGCGGCCAAGGCCTATCTTTCTGCAAATGTCGCGCCGGTCGTCACCGCTGCCGAGATGATCGATGCCATCAAGCAGGCCAACGCTGCCCACGCCTCCCTTGACCAGGGCGGCATAGACAGTCTCGACAAGGCCTGGCGGGCCGAAGTGGAAGGCGGCGGCTCCGGCCCTGCCATCGACGCGGTTCTCGGAACCGCGCTGTCCAAGAAACTGGCGGACTTCCGCGCCGGCAGTGGCGGCGTGGTCACGGAAATCTTCGTCATGGACAACAAGGGCCTGAACGTCGCCCAGAGCGATGTCACGTCGGACTATTGGCAGGGTGACGAGGACAAGTTCAGCAAGTCCTTCGGTGCCGGTGCCGGCAGCGTGTTTGTGGACGCGGTGGAGAAGGACGAATCCACCCAGGCCCTGCAAACCCAGGCATCCATGGCCATTACCTCGGAGAGCGGAGAGGTGATCGGGGCCGTGACCGTCGGCATCAACCTCGACAAGCTCTGAGGCAACCTTTACCGGGCGGGATGGCTCAACCTGCCTTCCCTCCGGTTCCTTGACAATTGACCTGGCTGGCTTCGCCCTTGGCTGTGCCACGCGCAGCCAGCCAGTCCCCGTTTCCGGAGAAATGTTCCCATGCGGTTGAATTCGTTGCAGATCAAGTTCGGCCTGGGCCTTCTGGTGGCCTCCTCCCTTGGCATTGCAATCTCCACCCAGCTCGCCGTCAGCAAGGCGGGCCATGCCGTCACCGAGCTGGCGCGGGTGAACTGGGACAAGCAGACGGAAGCGATTGCGGTGGGTGCCGCGGGCGGCCTGAAATGGAAGAAGGCCGATATCGTGGCCGAGTCCTATGCCGCCATCGTTGCCGATCCTGAAAAGCCGGTGGACCGCATCGTTGCCCTCAGCGCCACCGGCGAGACGGTTGCGCATTACACGCGCGAAGGCATCGACGCCGCCGCCATCGATGCAGCCATCAAGGGCAACTTTGCCGCCGCCGCCCAGGGACACCAGAGCATCAGCCTTCCTGACGCCGACCTCATCATCGCAGCCGCACCCAAGGGCAAGGACGGCAAGCCCCAGGGTTATGTGGGCGTGGCCTGGCGCACCGACCAGATCAATGCCCTGCGCGCCTCGCTCGCATGGTCCCTGATCGCGGTTCAGGCTGCCGTCCTGATCGGCACGCTGATGTTCCTCCTGTTCACCATGCGGCAGATGATCACCGGCCCGTTGCAGCGGATTGCGGCACGGATCGAGGAATTCTCCGCCGGTCGGTACGACGGGGCCAATCTCGGCGGCAAGCGCCAGGATGAAGTCGGCGTGATCATGAATGCCGTCGATGAATTCCGCGATTCCGCCATCCGCCGCCAGAAATCCGAGAAGCAGACGGAGCAGGCGGTGCATGAACTGGCGGACGCGCTGCACAAGCTGTCCACCGGCGATCTCACCCACAAGATCGACAAGCGGTTCGACGGGGCGCTGGACAAGCTGCGCCAGGACTGGAACGTGGCCGTTGCAAAGCTGGAACAGGCCATCGCCGTCATCTCGACAAGCTCGACCGATCTCAACATGGCATCGGAGGAGATTGCCCAGACATCCGATGAGCTGGCCGACCGTGGCGAACGGCAGGCCTCCGACCTGCATGATGCGGCGACCGCCCTGCAGGAGGTGACGCAGGGAATCCAGGAAACGGTCAGGAATGTGCGCGACGTCACGGGTGCGGTCCATCGCGCCCGGCAACAGGCGGCCCAGGCGAGCGGTGTGACCCAGAGCGCCATCGACGCCATGAACCGCATCGCCGAAACCTCCGGCCAGATCACCAAGATCACCCAGATGATCGATGAGATTTCCTTCCAGACCAATCTTCTTGCCCTCAATGCCGGGGTCGAGGCCGCCAGGGCCGGCGACTTCGGCAAGGGCTTTGCAGTCGTTGCCGTTGAGGTCCGGGCGCTATCGCAGCGCTCTGCCGAGGCCGCCGAGGACATCAAGAAACTCATTGCCAACAGCGAAGGCCAGGTTCTGGAAGGCGTGAAGCTGGTGCGATCGACTGCAGAGCTGCTGGGTCAGATTGCGGCGCGCGTGGAAGAAATCGACACGCTGGCGGGCCACGTCGCCGAAGGCGCCGAAACCCAGGCGGAGCGCTTGGGCAAGGTCAACACCTCCATCGACGGCGTCAGCATGATCATCCAGCAGAACGCCGCCATGTCCGAAGAAAGCAATGCCGCCACCCAGCGCCTGCATCAGGCGGCCCGCGAGGTGACCGAGCTTGTGGGTGAATTCAAGGTGAACGGAAGCCCGTCGCGCCACGGCGGACGCCAGCCGGTCGCCGAACAGCAGAAGCGCGTTGCCGCCCTTGCGGGTGCAGCCTGAAGCTCAGAACAGCTTCACTGACAGGCAGTGACGCCCCTCGTCGTTGCGTTGCTCCACAGTGCCAAGGAACTCGCTGCGATCATAGCTGGCACCGGCGAGCGCATTCACCACATGCCGGAACTGGTCGTCGTCCACGAATGTCGGCTGGAATTGCGTCATCTGGTTGCACGACACGATCGGATAGAGATTGAGCCGGGCCGAGACGCCGCCTGCCACACGCGAGAACTCAAGCTCCGCCACAAGGCTGTAGGGCAGAAGCGTACCTTGTAGCCCTGCCGCTCCATGCGATTGATATGCTCGAACTTCACATTGGTCACCACGGCCACGTCGGGCCGGTAGAAGCGGACCTGGTCTTCGAGGTCGCCCACTTCGGAGAATTCGGCAGCGCAGTATTGATGCGCATCGCAAAGTCCGGCGAGGATGAAGTTGATGCTCTGCATGCCGTCATTGTAGTTCGCGATGGTGCGGTGGGTTGGTGCCACGGCCGAGGCCATCTTGTGAATGAGGTTCTTCGTGGTGCTCTTGCCCACGCTCCCGGTCACGGCAAAGAAGCAGGCCCTCGAATGCGCCCTGCGGTGCCTTGCCGGCTTTTCGATGGCGCGGGACGGGTCTTCGACGATGAGGCAGGGAATGGAAGGATCGAGATTGCGCGGCCGGGCCGAAACGATGAACCCGCCCGCTTTCTTCGCCACGGCGCGATAGGCGCCGAGCATGTCCTTGCGGCCAGTGCTGCCGGATTTCCCATGTCCGGCAAGAGGGTGGCAGAGCTGTTATCGGGTGACGGCGAGGCGTGATACGTCATGGCAGCGTTCCAATATGAGACAGTTGCGGATGGTGTCTGCCGCTTCGCCACAAGCCCAGTGCCAATGTCCGGGGCCGGGGGCCGGGGTCCGGGCGCATCGGCACCGCCGCGACCGGGTTTTTGAGGTTTGCCGCCCGCGACGGCTTTGGTGTAAGCCGCAGCGAATGTCCCACCAGAACGAGAATCCCGCCAAGATCTTCATCCTTGGGGTCGGAGCCCAGAAGGCCGGAACCACATGGCTGGCTCACTACCTGCGGGATGCGGGAAATGTGAACGGCGGGGTACTGAAGGAATACCATATCTGGGATGCCTTGACCCTCCCCATGTGCGGGAACTACCGCGTGCCGCCAGACAAGCGCTTCTCCGGAAAGAGGGCGGCGATCCGGTTTGTCTTGCAGGACGATCCCGCAAGATACTTCAGCTATTTCTCCGACTTGCTGCTGGCTCCCGGCAAGTCCGTGACCTTCGACATCACGCCGACCTATGCCGGCCTTTCGTCCGAAACATTTGCCCGCATCTCTGCGGGCTTTCGCGACAAGGGCATTGTGGCCAGACCGGTTTTCCTGATGCGCGATCCGGTGGAACGCTGCTGGAGTGCCGCGCGGATGATGCACCAGAAATACCACCCGGACCATCCAGCCCGACGACGTCCTGCGCTATGCCCTTTCAGCGGAAAGCGACATGCGCACGAGATATGACCGGACCGTTGCCAGTTTGCGGGAAGCGTTTTCATCTGATGAACTTTACCTCGGCCTGTACGAGGAGATGTTCAGCGAAGAGAAGATCCGGGAGTTGTCACGATTCTGCGCTGTTCCCTTCAAGCCCCGCTTTGCCGAGAAGAAGGTGAACACCACGCCCAAGGACGTGGAGCTGAATGAAGCGGTCATGGCGGCCATCGCTCGGCACTACGAAGATGTCTACCGGTTCGTCGCGGCAGAATTTCCCGCGGCCACCCGGCTCTGGCGGGGTTATCGCTATCTGTGAAACGCGGTCCCGACGGGATCAATCCCGCGTGCCGTTGATGTAATCGAGAAAGCGGGCGGCAAAATCGTCGCTGTGGCGGTCCCGCTGCCTCGACAGGCTGGTCGCAACCTGCGGCAGCGCGGTGATGTCCCCGCCCAGCCATTCGACAATGGTGCTCACCGTGCCCTGTGGATCGGCGGCAAGGTCTTCGTAGAACAGTTTCCGGACATCGAGCCCGTGGCTGGCGATGAGGTTTTGCCAGTCCTTGTTTTCACCGATGATATCGTCCAGCGCCCTGCTGATCGTTCCGGGATTGAATTGCGGCTCGGCCTGGGCGGCCGGAATGTGCGATGCGTATTTGGAGTTCCACAGGCCGGTGCTTCTTGCCCGCGCCAGGGACACGGCCTGGGCAAGCTTGTTCCGGCGCTCGATGTAGATGAACTTGTCAAACTGCCTGAACAGGCCCGGAAGCTTTTGCAACGGCTGCTCGCCCAGGACACGCAGGACCTGGCGCAGGTGCGCCTTCACTCCGAAAATGCCGTTGGGTGTCGTGCGACGCTGCTGGAGATGCGACAGGTATGCTTCGAGTGAAGGCGATGCACCGGCATTCCAGGTGTCCACGTAAAGCTTGTTGAAATACTCCATGGGCCGCCCTGCCATGCCGGTGTTCGAGAGCATGTCGGCCAGCAGGGAACTGCCGGACCGCTCGGTTGAGCAGATCAGGTAGCGGCACGACAGCTTCCCGGCGGGCCGGAAGTCCAGCCCCGCATCCATGTTTTCCCGCGCCTGCTTGCGACGGGCGGCCATCACCGCATCGGCGTGCGTTGCGGTGTTCTGGCTGGTGTTCTGGGTGGCGTTATGGGTGGGCTTCTGGGGCATCCGTTCCTGACCTTCGGCCTGGGCACGGGTTTCGCAGGCGCAATTCCACTACAACCAATCGCAGGTGATGATGCAAGTGCTCTCCGGCGGGAACGGAACAGCAGCCAGTGCACCGGCCGGAAATCAGGGCCGTGCCGCTCATCACGCTGAGGAGGGGTGAAGGTCACCACAGTCTTTGCGACAGCCTTGAGGCCACCGGTTCCCGCTGTTTGCGAGATAGGGGACGAATACCGCTGGTGTACCGATCGCGTCGATTGAGTGGAGGGTTGGATGGTGGAGCCAGGCGGAATCGAACCGCCGACCTCTTGCATGCCATGCAAGCGCTCTCCCAACTGAGCTATGACCCCGTTAACCGGTCCATCCAGAAAAAAGCAGGTCAGCAAAAAGGCAGGGAAGGGGCCCTGCCGCCGCTGCTTTCATGACCGCCGGGCGAACCCGGCTGCCGTTGCGGGCCTTGCCATAGTTGGCCTTCGCCCGCCGATCAAGCAAAACTTTCAGCGCGGCCAAAAGACCGCGCCGCTCCGGCAGGGACTTACGATTCGTCCTCGTCTTCCTTGCCGCCGCCTTCGATGAGGCCGTCCATGTTGCCGCCTTCCTCTTCTTCTTCAACCAGGAAGGTATCGTCCTCTTCGGCTTCGTCGTCGCCGGCTTCCTCGCCGAGATCCACGTCCTCGATGCCGGCGGTCTCGTCGTCGTCCTTGTTGTCCTCCTCGACCTCTTCGAGGCTGACCAGTTCAACGTCGCCGGTCTCCTGATCCTCGGTCTCCTCCTTCTCGCGCGGCTTGGGCGCAGGCGCGGCGGCACCGGGGAAATCACCCTTGGAGGGGAGGATCGCCTGGGCGATGAAGGATGTCCCGCACTTCGGGCAGGTGATCGGTTCCTTCAGGAGATCATAGAAACGTGCCGCGCATGAGGGGCAAGTGCGCTTGGTGCCAAGTTCGGCGTTGACCACTTAAGTGTCCTCTTCAGAAACAATGTGTGAGGGAATTTGGCGGGCCTCATGCCATGGGCCGCAGCAATTGTCAAAAGCCCCGTCGGGCCCTCCCCGGCCCCGTCGTGCGGCCCCGTCGTGCGTCCTCCCGCACATGCCCGCTCCGCTCCGAGGTCGCATGCGCAACGCGTGACAGCCGGGTTTCCGGCGTGTAGGACACGGGCGCACGCAACCCACCTTCCTGATGCAAGACCGCCCATGTCCCATTCCACCACCGACAAACCCCTTCCCCTCCTGTCCCGGAAGGCCAACGGCCTTGCCGGACGGATCCGCGTTCCCGGCGACAAGTCCATGTCGCACCGGTCCCTGATGTTCGGTGCAGTTGCCACGGGCGAAACCCGCATCACCGGGCTTCTGGAAGCGGAGGACGTGATCAACACCGCCAAGGCCATGGCGGCGCTGGGGGCAAACGTGCTGCGCGATGACCATGGCGTCTGGCATGTGATGGGCGTCGGCGTGGGCGGCCTCACGTCTCCGGCCCAGCCGCTCGACTTCGGGAATTCCGGCACCGGGGTGCGCCTTGCCATGGGGCTGATGGCAACAACGCCGCTTTCGGCCAGGTGCATCGGCGATGCCTCGCTCTCGCGCCGCCCCATGGGACGCGTGACCAGGCCCCTGGCGCAATTCGGCACCCGCTTCGAAACCAGCGAAGGCGACAGGCTTCCCCTCACCATTCACGGTGCGGCGGACGCGAAGCCCGTCACCTACACCCTGCCGGTGGCTTCGGCACAGGTGAAGTCGGCGGTGCTTCTGGCCGGCCTCAACACGCCCGGCACCACCACCGTGATCGAACCCGTTCCCACCCGCGACCATACCGAGCGCATGCTGGCGTCTTTCGGCGCAAGGATTTCCGTCGCCGCGAAGGACGGCGTGCGCCACATCAGCATCGAGGGCCGCCACGAGCTGAAGGCGCAGGAACTGGCCATTCCCGGTGACCCGTCCTCTGCGGCCTTCCCCATGGTTGCCGCCCTGATCACGCCCGGCTCGGAGATCGTGATCGAGAACATCATGCTGAATCCCACCCGCACCGGCCTGTTCGTGACGCTGGAGGAAATGGGCGCCTCGATCACCTACGAGAACCGCCGCCAGGCGGGCGGCGAGGACGTGGCCGACATTCGCGTCAGGGCCTCGCGCCTCAAGGGCGTCCGCGTGCCGAAGGACCGCGCACCATCGATGATCGACGAGTATCCGGTCCTGGCGGTGGCGGCGTCCTTTGCGGAAGGCACCACGCGCATGGAGGGGCTTGAGGAATTGCGCGTCAAGGAGAGCGACCGCCTGGCCGCCGTGGAGGCCGGGCTTCAGGCCAATGGCGTGATGACGGCATCGGGGCCGGACTGGCTTGAGGTGCATGGCGGCGGCGCACCCGGCGGCGGCACTGTGGTGACGCACATGGATCATCGCATCGCCATGTCGTTCCTGGTGATGGGCATGGCCTCGCGCATCCACACCGGCATCGACGACAGCCGCTTCATTGCCACGAGCTTCCCCGGCTTCACCGACCTGATGAACGGCATGGGCGGCAGGATCGAAACGAAATGATCATCGCCGTCGATGGCCCTTCGGCGGCGGGCAAGGGCACGCTGGCGCGCGGGCTTGCGAAGGCGCTGGGGTTTCATTTTCTCGACACGGGATCGCTCTACCGGGCCGTCGGCCTGATGATGCTCAGGCATGGCAAGTCGCTGGATGATGCTGATTCTGCGGCTCATTTTGCCGCCGCGCTGGACCTGTCGGCCATCGCCGATCACGAGCTGCGGAACGAGCAGGTGGCGCAGGCCGCATCCCGCATCTCCGCCTATCCGCGCGTGCGCGGCAACCTGCTGGCCTTCCAGCGCGACTTCGCCCGCAAGCCTCCGGGCGCGGTGCTGGATGGCCGGGACATCGGCACGGTCGTGTGTCCCGATGCCAACCTGAAGTTCTTCGTGACGGCCGCAACCGATGTGCGGGCGCGCCGCCGCTTCGAGGAATTGCGCCGCCAGGGCATTGCCACAACCTATGATGAGGTGCTGGCGGACGTGCTGGCGCGGGACGAGCGCGATGCCACGCGGGCGACGGCTCCCACCGTCATGGCAGACGACGCGATCATGATCGACACCTCCGAGCTGACAGCCGATGAAGTGCTGAAGGCCGTTCTCGACGTGGTAAAGGACCTGAAACCGTAGGCGCCGGGGCGGCCGCGTCCGCCCGGCCATGGAACCCCGCCCTGCCGTTACCCGGCCCCTTGCCCTGATCCTCCGCTTGGGCTATGTGCCCGCCATCTCGAGGCCGGTGCAAGCCGGATGAACCGGGGTGCAAGGCCGGACAGCCTTCCACCCCATAATTGTTTTGGACCGGTCTGTTGCGTGCGCCTCGACGTGCAATAAGCCATCCCGAACGCCCCTGACCCAGACCTGCCGGCTTTTTTCCGCGCTGACATAAAAGCGCCCATCCCGCAGGTGAAGCTTCCCACACCCCGAACATCCGTGGCCCGCTTCGAAAGGTACTGACCTATGGCGAAATCCGCCGTTTCCATGAACCCCACCCGTGATGATTTCATGTCTCTCCTCGAGGAGAGCTATTCCGACCGCCCGGTTGCCGAAGGCCAGGTCGTGAAGGGCCGGGTTCTGGCCATTGAGAAGGACAACGTCATCATCGACGTGGGCCTCAAGACCGAAGGCCGCGTGGCCCTCAAGGAATTCTCCCAGCCCGGCAAGGACATCGCGATCAAGCCCGGCGACACTGTTGAAGTCTATCTCGAGCGCATCGAGAACGCCCTCGGCGAAGCCGTGCTCTCGCGCGACAAGGCCCGCCGCGAGGAAGCCTGGACGCGCCTCGAAGAGATGTCCAACAAGAACGAGCGCGTCGAAGGCGTCATCTTCGGTCGCGTCAAGGGTGGCTTCACCGTCGATCTCGGCGGTGCCGTGGCCTTCCTGCCCGGCTCCCAGGTTGACGTGCGCCCGATCCGCGATGTGGGTCCGCTCATGCATGTGGCCCAGCCCTTCCAGATCCTCAAGATGGATCGCCGTCGCGGCAACATCGTTGTCTCGCGCCGCGCCATCATGGAAGAGACCCGCGCCGAACAGCGTTCCGAACTCGTCCAGAACCTCGCCGAAGGCCAGGTGGTGGATGGCGTGGTCAAGAACATCACCGACTACGGTGCCTTCGTTGACCTCGGCGGCATCGACGGCCTGCTGCATGTGACCGACATCGCCTGGAAGCGCGTGAACCATCCTTCGGATGTGCTCTCCGTCGGCCAGACCGTGAAGGTGCAGATCGTCCGCATCAACCCGGAAACGCAGCGCATCTCGCTGGGCATGAAGCAGCTCGACAAGGATCCGTGGGATATCGTCATCGAACGTTACCCGGTCGGCACCAAGGTCAAGGGCAAGGTCACCAACATCACCGACTACGGCGCCTTCGTTGAACTCGAAGACGGCATCGAAGGTCTGGTGCACGTGTCGGAAATGTCGTGGACGAAGAAGAACGTCCATCCCGGCAAGATACTCTCCACCTCGGAAGAAGTGGACGTGCAGGTGCTCGAGATCGACGCCGCCAAGCGCCGCATTTCGCTGGGCCTCAAGCAGGTGCAGCAGAATCCGTGGGAAAGCTTCTCCGCCCGCCATCCGAAGGGATCGGTTGTGGAAGGCGAAGTGAAGAACATGACCGAGTTCGGCCTGTTCGTCGGCCTCGACGGCGACGTCGATGGCATGGTCCATCTCTCCGACCTCGACTGGAAGCGTTCCGGCGAGGAAGCGATCAAGGACTACAAGAAGGGCGACCGCATCCAGGCCGTCGTTCTCGACGTGGACAAGGAAAAGGAACGCATCTCGCTTGGCGTCAAGCAGCTTGGCTCCGATCCGATCAAGTCGGCCGGCACCATGAAGAAGGGCGACAAGGTCACCTGCGAAGTGCTGAAGGTTGAGGACGGCGGCCTCGAAGTGAAGATCGCCGGCACCGACCTCACGGCCTATGCCAAGCGCGCCGACCTGGCCCGCGACCGTGGCGAGCAGCGCCCCGAGCGTTTCGCCGTGGGCGAAAAGTTCGACGCCCTCATCACCGTGTTCGACACCAAGGCCCGCAAGGTCAACGTCTCGATCAAGGCTCTCGAAATCGCCGACGAGCGCGAGGCCGTGGCACAGTACGGTTCGTCCGACTCGGGCGCATCGCTGGGCGACATCCTCCAGGCCGCTCTCAAGCGCAAGGACGAAGAGAAGGAATAAGTCCTTCTCCCAGGAACTGATCGCATGGCCGGGCGCGAAAGCGTCCGGCCATATGCGTTTGGGGGCATGCGTGCGCGTTCCCTGCCGGGAGAGACGGCGCATTGCGCAAAAGCATTTCCCTCCCGTGCCCGCCGCGCCTAAGCTTCGCGCATGGCCCACGACATCGATCACATCATCAACCACATCAGCCTGCGCAAGAGCCGTGGGCGCTGGCGCTGGATCGCCATCCTTCTGGTCGTGGCGGGCCTCGCCGTGCTTCTCCTGCGCATGGGCGGCGACGGCTTGCCGGACAAGGACCACATCGCGCGCCTGCGCATCGACGGCCTCATCACCGGAGACCAGGCCAGCCTTGACCTGCTGCGCGAGGTGGCGAAGGACGACAAGGTCAGGGCCGTGATCCTGCGCATCGACAGCCCCGGCGGCACCACCGCGGGCTCGGAAGCATTGTATGAAGAAATCCGCGCCCTCAGCGCCAGGAAGCCGGTCGTTGCGGTGATGGACACGGTCGCGGCATCGGGCGGCTACATCGCGGCGATTGCCGCCGACCACATCGTGGCCCGCGGCAACACCATCACCGGGTCGATCGGCGTGATCTTCTCCTTTCCGGAAGTGTCGCGGCTGCTCGACACGGTTGGCGTGACGATGGAGGAGATCAAGTCGGGAGAGCTGAAGGCCGAGCCGTCCCCCTACAAGCCGGTCTCGGACAAGGCCCGCGCCTATACCGCAACCCTGGTCCAGGACGGGTTCCAGTGGTTCAAGGGGCTGGTGGCGGAGCGCCGCAAGCTGGCCCCGGCCAGGGTGGATGTGCTGTCCGATGGCCGGGTCTTTTCCGGGCGCCAGGCCAGGGCGGAAGGACTGATCGACGAGCTTGGCGGCGAGACGGCGGCACAGGCGTGGCTCACCGGCGTGAAGAAGCTCGACGCCGGGCTGGAGATCATCGACCGCAAGCCGCCGCAGCCCGTGGCGGAGCGGCTGCTGGGGATGTCGATCGGCTCAGCGGTGCTCGACGGGCTGGGCCTCGGCGGAATGGCCCGGATGGCCGAACGCGCAAAGCTTGACGGGCTGCTCGTGCTTTGGCACCCTGCACCCTGAAATAATTGCGCCGTGTCAGCAGCTTGAGGTCCCCCCATGATCAAGTCCGAGCTCGTCCAGAAGATCGCCGACAAGAATCCGCATCTCTATCACCGAGATGTGGAGCGGATCGTCAATCGCATTCTCGACGAGGTGATTGCCGCCCTGCGCGACGGGTCGCGGGTCGAGTTGCGTGGCTTCGGTGCCTTCTCGGTGAAGTCACGCGAGGGACGTCTCGGCCGCAACCCGCGCACGGGCGAAGCCGTTGACGTGATCCCGAAGCGCGTGCCCTTCTTCAAGACGGGCAAGGAGCTGCGGGTGCGCATGAACAGCAAGGCCGGCTGACACCGGTCAGAACCGGGCCGATCAAAAGGCCTTAGAACAAGGACTTGGAGCCGTTGCGCCGTTTCTTCCGTTGGCTGGTGGGTGTGCCCGTCGCCGCTTTCGTCATTGCCTTCGCGGTGGCGAACCGTCAGTGGGTGACGCTGTCGCTTGATCCGTTCTCGCGCGATGCGCCTTTCGCCTCCATCGACATGCCGCTGTGGTTGTTGCTCTTCGTGGGCGGTTTCATCGGGCTGCTCGTGGGCTGGTTCGGAAGCTGGCTGGCGCAAGGGAAATGGCGCAAGGCGGCGCGCGACTCGCGCAGCGAAGTGGCGCAATTGCAGCGCGAGCTGGCCGACCTGCGCGGCAACACCCAGCGCCTCGGTGATGCCTCGAACGACGCCACGATTTTCCCCGGCGGCCTGATATGAAGTGGATTGATTCGGACGGCGTTGCCCGTCTTGCCGGCTACGAGGCTCTGGTTGAGGCCCTGCGGGAAGGATTCCGCGCCGCGATCGAAACGCCCGTCCGCCATCATCACGACACCGGCCCGGCAACGACACTGCTTCTCATGCCTGCCTGGTCGAAGGACTGGACCGGCCTCAAGACCGTGACCGTGAAAACCGACAACGCCGCCCTTGGGCTTCCCACCATCCAGGGCAGCTATCTCCTGATCGACAACAGGACGGGAGCGCCCGTGGCCCTGATGGACGGCGGCGAGCTGACACGCCGCCGCACTGCTGCCGCCTCGGCCCTGGCGGCGGACTATCTCGCCCGCAGCGATGCAAGCGTGCATGCGATCTTCGGTGCCGGTGCGCTTGCGCTGCATTTCGCGCGGGCCCATCGGGCGGTGCGTCCGCTCAAGACCGTGCATGTGGTGAATCGCAGCCGCGACAAGGCCGAGGCGCTGGTGACGGCGCTGAAGGCGGACGGCTTTCAGGCCCGGGTCTCGGAGGCGGAGGAAGCGGTTCGCGCCGCCCATATCGTCTCGTGCGTGACGGGATCGGGCGAGGCGCTGGTCAAGGGCGCGTGGCTGCAACCCGGCACCCATGTCGATCTGGCCGGGGCCTTCCGCCCGACCATGCGCGAGACGGATGCGGAAGCGGTGGGGCGCGCCGTGGTCTATGTCGATACCCATGAGGGTGCGAGGGCGGAGGCGGGCGATCTCATCCAGGCCGAAAGGGAAGGCACCTTCTCCTTCGATCGCGTGGCGGGCGATCTTGCCGCCCTGTGCCGGGGAAGCGTGAAGGGCCGCAGCGACACCGCCGCGATCACCCTGTTCAAGTCCTGTGGCACGGCCCTGGAAGACCTTGCAGCCGCCGTGATGGTGCACCAGCGGGCGGGGTGAGCAGTTCCTCCTGTTTCCCGCCATTTGCGCCCGCCCTCATTTGCCGCTAGGGCACCGTGCATGACACGCGCCAATCCCATCTGTGTCGCCATCGACACGCCAGACCTTGCAAGGGCCCGAGCCCTCGTCACTGCCCTTCGCGGCAGCGT
>JAEUMJ010000051.1 GCA_016792865.1 Hyphomicrobiales bacterium
ATTTCCCGTACGCGAAGACATCCGCGACGCAATCCTGAGAGCCGCATCATGAGTGAAGTCGAAAAAGGTCAGGTCATGACCGCAAACCGCCTGCGTGATGGCGAAGTGGTGTTCCTCACCCGTGCGGGTGTGTGGAGCGAAAAGATAGACGACGCCGTGCTGGCACTCGAACCCCAGGCGAAGGCCGCTCTCGAAGCAAGGGCCGCCGAGGATGTCCGCAAGACCCTTGTGACCGGGCATTATCTTTTCGATGCGGAGCGCGTGGATGGACATATCCGTGCCAACCATTTCCGCGAGCGCGTCCGCACTCTTGGTCCTACCGTCCGTCGCGATCTCGGCAAGCAGGCCGCAGGCACTGCCGGCGCTTTCCCCGTGTTCAAGGATTGATCCATGTACCGTTACGATGAATTCGACCACCAGTTCGTCCGCGAGCGCACCGAGCAGTTCCGCGATCAGGCAGCGCGGCGGCTGTCGGGTGAAATGAGCGAGGACGAATTCCGTCCCCTGCGCCTGATGAATGGACTCTATCTCCAGCTTCACGCCTACATGCTGCGCGTCGCCATCCCCTATGGCACCCTTTCCTCCAGGCAGATGCGCCAGCTCGGTTACATCGCCGACAGGTGGGACAAGGGCTATGGCCACTTCACCACGCGCCAGAACATCCAGTACAACTGGATCAAGCTCGAAGACACTGCCGACATCCTGAAGGCGCTGGCCGACGTTGAGATGCACGCCATCCAGACCTCCGGCAACTGCATCCGCAACGTGACCACCGACCATTGGGCCGGTGCTGCCGCCGACGAGATCGCAGACCCTCGCCCTGTGGGCGAACTGATCCGGCAGTGGTCATCGCTTCATCCGGAATTCTCCTTCCTGCCCCGCAAGTTCAAGATCGCCATCACGGGCGCCCCGACGGACCGCGCCGCGGTGAAGGTGCACGACATAGGACTTCGCCTCCACCGCAACGAAAGCGGTGAAGCCGGCTGGGAAGTGATGGTCGGGGGCGGCCAGGGCCGCACGCCGATGATCGCCGTCACCGTGCGCGAATTCCTGCCGGAGAAGGAATTGATCCCCTATCTCGAAGCGATCATGCGCGTGTACAATCTGTATGGTCGCCGCGACAACAAGTACAAGGCACGCATCAAGATCCTCGTGCACGAAATCGGCGCCGAAAAATTCCGCAGCGAGGTGGAAGCGGAATATGCCCGCCACCCGCAGCAGACCACGGAAGTCGAAGAACGCGAGCTTGCCCGCATTGCGGCATATTTCGCCGACCCCAGGTTTGAGAAGCTGTCGCGCTTCTCGCCGCAGTTTGAAGATGCTCGCCGCACGAACCCGGCTTTCGCGCGTTGGGCCACGAACAACCTCGCCACCCACAAGAAGGATGGCTACACCATCGTCAACATCTCGCTGAAGGCGCCGGGCGAAATTCCGGGTGATGCCACCGGCGAACAGATGCGCGTCATGGCCGATCTGGCGGAAGCCTTCTCCCACGACGAACTGCGCGTCTCGCACGCCCAGAACATCGTGCTCCCGCACGTGAAGCTCAACGATGTCTACACCGTCTGGCAGAAACTCGCCGAGCATGGGCTTGCGGCATCGAACCACGGCTTGGCCGGCGATATCATCGCCTGCCCCGGCCTGGACTATTGCTCGCTGGCAACCGCCCGCTCGATCCCGATTGCACAGGCGATCAGCCGCCGCTTTGCCGACGATCGCCGCCAGGAAGAAATCGGCAACATCAAGATCAACATATCGGGCTGCATCAATGCCTGCGGCCATCACCACGTCGGGCACATCGGCATCCTTGGCCTCGATAAGGCGGGCGAGGAGTACTACCAGATCACCCTTGGCGGCTCGTCCTCCGAGAAGGCATCAATCGGCACCATTCTCGGACCGGGTTTCGCCCACGACGATGTGCCGGATGTGATCTACAAGATCCTCGAAACCTATCTCAAGCTTCGCAGCCCCGGCGAGGAGTTCCTCGCAACCTACCGCCGCATTGGCGTCAAGCCCTTCAAGGAGGCCATCTATGCCGCTGCTTAAGAACAACGCTTTCGTTGCCGACGATTGGGTTCATCTCGCTGACGATGAAGCCGTCGCCGGTCAGGCAAAGGTCACGGTATCGGCTGAACGTCTCGTTCGAGACTGGGACGAACTGGTGCGGTTGCCGGGCCTCCTCGGCGTGCGTCTTGCCAACACGTCCCGCGAGTTCGATCTCAACCCCTTCCTTCCGCAATTGGGGCTGGTGGTGCTGCCGTTTCCGGCCTTCGGCGACGGGCGGTCCTATTCGATTGCCCGCCAGCTTCGCCTTGATGGCTACCAGTCGGAGCTTCGCGCCACAGGCAACATCCTTCCGGACCAACTCCAGTTCATGTTGCAGGTGGGCTTCGACACGTTTGATGTCACCGAGCGTTTCCCGCTGGAGGCGTGGCAGAAGGCGTCGAGACAGATGTCGCTCGCGTATCAGCGCGGCCTGTTCCGCAAGACCGGCGAGCGCGAGGTCTGGTCGGAGCGTCATCAGGGGTTTGCGCCATGGGAAGAACAACCCCATGCCGGTTGAAACAAATCCGAATGCCGTCGTCGAACGCTACGCAGGGATCGAAGGCCGTGACCTGATTGCGCAGGTCGCCCGCGACCATCCGGGCCGCGTGGCGCTGCTGTCCTCTTTCGGGGCCGAGTCTTCAGTACTGCTCCACATGGTCTCCGAAGTTGCGCCCGACATGCCCGTGCTGTTTCTCGACACAGGCAAGCTTTTTGAAGAGACTGTCGCATATCGCGACCGGCTCAGCCGCGATCTTGGCCTCACCGGACTCCGCGTGATCAGCCCTGACACGGGCGATCTCTCGCGCACCGACCCTGCGGGCGACCTGCACACGCGTGACACGGATCTCTGCTGCCACATCCGCAAGACGGTTCCCCTCGCCCGCGCCACCGAGCAATTCGACGTGCTGATCTCCGGCCGCAAGCGTTTTCATGGCGCATCGCGCAGCGATCTGGAATTTGTCAGCCTCCAGGACGGCAAGCTCAAGGTTGAACCGCTTGCTGCATATTCCGCCTTCGACCTCAAGAACTACATGCAGGCCCATCACCTGCCGTCCCATCCCCTGCGACTCCAAGGCTACCTGTCGATCGGTTGCATCCCGTGTACGTCTCCGGGCGGCACGGAGGATGATCCCCGCGCCGGGCGTTGGCAAGGCAGCGAAAAGACGGAATGTGGCATACACTTCTCGGCGAACGGCACCATCATACGCACTGTTGCGCGTGCAGCAGTGGACGCCTGATCACCCTGGAACGAGTATGCGGGGGCCATGACTGAATTCCTGATATTCGCCCTGATCGGATTTCTTGCCCAACTGTGCGATGGCGCATTGGGCATGGGATTCGGCGTGATCTCCTCGTCAGTGCTTCTGGGGCTGGGCGTGCCTCCGGCACTTGCTTCCGCAAGCGTGAACGCGGCAAAGATACCGACCACCGCGACAGCGGCAATGTCGCATCTCTATCACCGCAATCTCGAATGGTCGCTGGTGTCCGCCCTCTGCATTTTCGGTGGCATCGGCGGAGCGCTGGGCATGCTGCTGCTCACAAACCTCAAGGGACATCTGCTCACCAGCATCCTCACCTTCTATCTGCTGCTCGTGGGCGGCCTCATCATCATGCGCGGCATTCGCGGCACGGCGCCGCGCGTGCTTCCTTCGGCCTGGAAGCGCAGCATCGGATTCGCCGGAGGTCTGATCGAAGGAATCGGCGGCAGCTGGGGACCAATCGTCACCACCAGCCTGATGGGCGCCGGTACGGAATCGCGCTACGCCATTGGCTCCACGAACTTCGCCGAATTCTTCGTGTCGGTGACGGTGTTCACGGCCTATGCCTCGGCCTTCCTCCTGGGGCACTGGGAAGGTGGCGCCGACTGGAAGAGCGTCGCCTTGCCCGTCGCAGGTCTGGTGCTGGGTGGGCTTCCTGCCGCGTTCTTCGGTGGCATGTTGTCGAAGATCACGCCCAAACGCGCACTGACGATTGCCGTCGGCCTGCTTGCGGTCAGCATCGGCATATACCGCTTCATCGCTGCCTGAAGCGAAGGCTTGCAGGGGAGGCATTGCGCGGGCAATCTCGCGCCATGCGAATTGCCACCTGGAACGTGAACTCCGTCAAGGCCCATCTCGATGCCGTGCTGGCCTGGCTCAAGGAAGCCAAGCCGGATGTCGTTTGCCTGCAAGAGATCAAGTGTGAGGATCACGCCTTCCCTGCATTTGAATTCGAGGCACTTGGCTATTCCTGTGCCGTACACGGACAGAAAACCTATAACGGGGTCGCCCTGCTCTCCCGCTACGCGCTCGAAGACGTGGAGAAGGGATTGCCCGGAGGCGACGGGGACGATCATGCCCGCTTCATTGCGGCAACTGTCGTCGGCCCTGCCGTGGTTCGGGTGGCCTCTCTCTATCTCCCCAATGGCAATCCTGCTCCCGGTCCGAAATACGACTACAAGCTGGCGTGGATGAAGCGTCTGGAAGCTTACGCCAGAAAGGCACTGCTTCAGGAAGAAGCCTTCGTGCTGGCCGGGGACTTCAACGTCATACCGGAGCCGAGGGATGCGCGTTTCCCGGAAAACTGGACGCGGGATGCCCTGTTCCTGCCGCAGACGCGAGCGGCCTTCTCGGCACTCAAATCGATCGGATTGACCGACGGATATCGCGCAGTCCACCCGCTCAAGACAGGTGCATACAGCTTCTGGGACTATCAGGCGGGAGCCTGGCAGAAAGACAACGGCATTCTCATCGACCACCTGCTCCTGTCGCCACAGGCAGCAGACCGCTTGACCGGTGCGGACATCCACAAGCATGTCCGCGGCTGGGAGAAGCCATCAGACCATGTTCCGGTGATGATCACCCTCAAATGAAAAACCCGCCGGCGGCAACCGGCGGGTCTGTCTTGCGTAGGTCCGAGGAAAAGTTACTTCGGGGCCTTGACGCCGAAAGCGGCGAAGGTTGCCTCGTAAGGCTTGTAGGCTTCCTTGGCGGCGGCCGTGTACATCTCGTTGAGCTTCGTGGCCTGGGCGACGAATGCTTCGTAGGCTTCCTTGGCATAGCCCTGCTGAACTTCAATCACGCGCTCAAAAGAGCGGGCGGCGGTGGCCTTCTCAAAGGCGCCCGTGCTCATCTCCAGCGACTTGCGCGAAAAGTCGGCAACTTCCTGGGCAATGGCCTGAAGACCCTTGGTCATCGCGGTGCCGGAGGCAACCATCGCTTCAAAGCCTTCCTTGCCAAACACCTGCATGTCTTCAAACGACTTCATGATCTTTATCTCCATGGGTGGAACCAGAATGGCCGTCCCGTTGAGGCTGATATATGTGCAGTGCAACATGATTGTCAAGCAAGAATTTTGCGTTGCAACATAAGCGGCCGTTAACTAAACGCAACGTGACTCGGCTGGGCACCATTTCGCCACTCCCGAAGTTTACTTTGTGGTAAGAGCGTATCCGTAAAATTTTAATCTTTCGGTGCTGTGGGATGGGGACGATCCTGCAGATTCGGCCCCCAAGACGAACTGAGACAGGTGAAGAATTGCGTTCAACGTTTCCCCGGCGGCTTCTGGCCCTTTTCCTCACCATGGTCCTCGGTCTCGCAGTGGGCCTTGCCCCCGTCCATGCGGCTGGAAAATTCGCTGCGCTGACCGTTGACGCACGGACCGGAAAGATCATTTCCGAAAGCGATTCCAACGGCTTGCGTCACCCCGCCTCACTGACCAAGATGATGACGCTCTACATCGTCTTCGAAGAGCTCAAGGCCAAGCGCATCACCCTGCGGACCCCCATTCGCATTTCCGCCCGCGCAGCGGGCATGGCCCCCTCGAAGATGGGCATCAAGCCCGGCGGCAGCATCACGGTCCAGCAAGCCATCTATGCCCTGATCATCAAGTCGGCGAACGATGTCGCCGCCGCCGTTGCAGAAAATCTCGGCGGCAGCGAATCGGCCTTTGCCAAGCGCATGACCGACACGGCCCGCCGCCTTGGCATGAGCCGCACCACCTACCTGAACGCGTCAGGCCTGCCCAATCCCCGCCAGGTCACCACCGCCCGTGACCAGGCAACGCTCGGCCTTCGCCTGATGCGGGACTTCCCCCAATACTATCCCTATTTCCGGGCCACCCAGTTCGTGTTCAACGGCAAGGTGGTGAAGACGCACAATCGTCTCGTCCAGCGTTATCAGGGAACTGACGGCATCAAGACGGGCTACATCAATGCGTCCGGCTTCAATCTCGTCACTTCCACCAAGCGCGGTAACAAGCGGCTTGTCGGCGTTGTACTCGGCGGGAAGTCGGCCAAGAGCCGCGACGCCTACATGATGGTCATGCTGAACAAGGCCTTCGCCAAGGCGCAGGACGGCAAGACGGTTGCCGCCAAGGCGGGCAGCGCCACCGGCGTGATGGACCCTCTCAAGAACCTCGCGGCCACCGATGAGGCTGCGGCGGATGCGGCACAGGATACGCAAGCCATGGCGCAAGCTGCCAGCCTCGCGGCACAGTCCGGTGCAACAGATGACAATGACGACGACGAAGCGCCCGGCACCACGGCCGAAGCCCCAGCGGTTCCGCAAGCAACACCCGGCAACGGCAAGGTCGTGATCAAGTCGAATGTCCCTGCGCAGCCGCAACAGACGACTGTGGTCCAGGCCGAAATGAACGATGGCGGGTCGCAGATTCCGGCGCAGGACGTTTCCGCCGCCCCGACACCGGGACAGAGCACGATCCAGAAGCAGGCGGGCACACCTCAGAAACTGCCTTTCCAGGTCAAGAAACTTGCCTCGCAAGCCGATGTGGACGCCATGACGGTTTCCTCGGTCCCGAACAACTGGGCCGTCGAGATCGGAGATTTCAAGACCCGCAGCAGCGCCAACGCGGTCATCGCCAAGCTCAAGGCCGGCGACGAGGCCCAGCTTGCCGGCAAGGATTCCAAGACGTTCCAGGTCAAGCGCAACGGCGCAAAGCTCTTCCGCCTGCTGGTTTCGGGCTACGACGAAGTATCGGCCAAGCAGTCATGCGCCCGCGTCGCCATGATGGGCAAGGACTGCGCCGTCCTGTCACCCAACGGCTGATCAGCTTCCGGTCAGGATGTCCTTGGCCGCGTTGATCTTGGATGCGAGATAATCGCTGCCGCCCTTGTCGGGATGAAAATCCTTCATCAGCCGACGGTGAGCGGAGCGGATCTCCTCTTCGCTCGCTCCTGCCTTGAGGCCCAGCACGGCAAGCGCCTCCTCCCTGCTCATGGGGCCGCTGGGTGACTTGCCGCTTGCCGCTGCCTGTCCCCATGCGCCTCGCCACTCAGGCTTGCTCCTGTCCAGCCAGGCTTCCAGAAGGGCGCGACTCTGGTCGGCACTGGCGGTACACAACATGTGGAAAGCGCGAAGATCCTTCTCATCCAGTTGCGAGAGGCGCCGCCCCTTGCTGGGGCCGGACAGCACCTCGCCGTCCATGCTGCCGCTGTCGTGATCGAGTTCCATGGCCAGCAGGGACGTCGCAACCCTGCTCTTCTGGCCGCTGCTTTTTCCTCCCCACGAGAAGCCGTTGGGAAACACACTGGTTTTTCCGATGAGACCCGCCCCAAAGAGGAAAACCGGAACCGCAATCTGCATCTGCCCGCGCAAGGCGAGCAGCCCGGAAAAGGCAATGATTGCCCCTCCGCCCAGCTTCTGGAGAAAGTTCCGCGCCGCCTGCGGGGGCATCTTTGCGGCCTTGCGGATGAGCCACAGGCCCCCCACCACGACAGCAAGCGCAATCAGGAACTGCATCGTCTTTCGGGTCTCCGGTTACTTGAGCTGCTTCAACAGCATCTGGCTTGCATTGCCGGATTTGGCGCGGCTTTCAAGTGCCGTCTGACCACCGGCGGCATAGGCCGCAACTGCGCCAAGCAGCTCCGCCAGGACAGCGGGACTTGATGAATCCAGCCGGAAATAGGCACCTCGCGTCAGCTTGGCGATTTCACGGAATGCCAATTCGGCGTTGGCGTCCTGGCCTTCCTGGAACATGAAGACCCGGGCGCCCAAGAGGCCAAGCTCACCGGCGGTCTTGCACACATCGTCGATGTTTTCCTCAAACGCATCGCCGACAAAAACCGCCGCCCTGACACCAGAGCGCCCCGCTTCCGATTTCACATGTGCCAACACTCTCGAAATCTGGGTATGGCCTCCCCGGCACTCCACTGCCGTCATCAGACGTGCAAGCGCCTCAGGATTGGCGACCCAGCGGGACGCCTTGCACTCGTCAAAGCCGCGAAAATAAACCAGCTGCACCTGAAGCTGGCCGACGCGCCGCGTTTCCGTGAACATTCCGGACTGAATGGAAAGCGCCCTGTCCCAGGTTGGCTGGCGGCTCATGGTGGCGTCCATGGCAAAAATCAGCCGGCCCTGTGCCTTGGGGTCGGCAGGTGAAAGCTCCTTGACCCTGTCGAGAAAGGACGCAATCTCTCCGTCGTCAGAAGCGCTTCCCGTGGTCTTGCGCAATTGGCTCATGCCGCACCCTACAGATCTTTGCGCAAAGATAGGCAATCGTTCCGGGTTTTAAAGGTGGAGATTGAGCCCGCGCTCACGGGCAGCTATCGCTTTTCAACAGCTCAAGCTTGGTCAGCTTGCCGGAGAGCGCATAGGTTCCGTAATCCAGGGTGAGATCCGTCGAAATCCCGTTCTCAAGCATGAGGAAACTTGCCTGATAGAGGGGCTGCTCATCATCCTGCGCCTTCTCGGCGTAATAGCTGATGGAGACGGGCCACGCAGCCATCCCGGCGAGTTCCGCCGCAGACTTTTCCGGCAGCCCGGCAGCGAGGCGCTTCGCACCGATGAAGCTGATGGCCCGCATCGACTTCTCTTCTTCCGAACCCTCATAGACGGTGGAAATGTCCCGCGACTGGCCCTTCATCGCCGCGTCAATCAGATTTGCCTGATACTGCGTGGGGAAGACGGAAGAAGGCGAAATCTCGAATTCCTTGCTGCCGGTGGTGGTGATCAGGCCCTTGCCCGGCGCGGAAGCCGAATCCTTCTTCACCTTGATGCGGCTTTCGGAATTGATCTTCGAGTCCACATACTGTTTCTGGGTAAGGTCGAGTTCCAGGCCATCACCGGACTCCCAGGAGGTCATCTGGCTGTCGATCACCTGCGGCCCCCCTTCCGAATAGACGATCCGGTTGGCAATGCGGTAGTTGATTGCATAGCCTTCGCAGGGCGAACCACTGATCTCGTAAGCCAGTTTTCCCGTGACCGTCGAAATGGTGTTGCCGGGGTCCATCCGCTTCACTTCCAGATCGTAGTAGGCCCGGTGCGCCTGCAACGTGGCGGCACTGGCCGGAAGTGACAAAAGCACGAAAAAACAAGCACTGGAAAGGACAAGGCGATTCATGTTCAAAGACTGTAATCCATTGATTTGAGCGATGATACCATGGACCGTGCCGAAAAAAGTCATAAAATACTTGTCACCCGGAAGTTGCCGGATGGCGCTGAAGCGGCGTTTGCCAGGCATTTCGATTGCCGGTTCAATCCTGAAGACAGGCCCCTGTCAGCCGAGGACATCTGCAAGGCCGCGGAGGGCTGCATCGGCATTGCCTTCACCTCCATGGACAAGTTCAATGCCGACCTGATTGCGAAGTTGCCCGCATCGGTGAAGATCATCGCAACGGTGTCCGTGGGCTACGAACATGTCGATGTCGCTGCGGCAAGCGCGAAGGGCCTGGTCGTGACCAATACACCGGGCGTTCTTACCGACGCGACTGCCGACATTGCACTTCTCTGCCTCCTGGGCGCGGCCCGCGGCGGCTA
Organism: Hyphomicrobiales bacterium; assembly: GCA_016792865.1. Lineage (GTDB taxonomy): Bacteria > Pseudomonadota > Alphaproteobacteria > Rhizobiales > Aestuariivirgaceae > Aestuariivirga. The sequence goes on from JAEUMJ010000051.1 coordinate 9,801, forward strand.
TTGGGGCGAGCGCATGGTGCGCGAAAACCGTTGGCCGGGAGCATCGATGGTGACACCGCTGGGGCACGATGTCTCCGGACAGCGCCTCGGCATTCTCGGCATGGGGCGTATCGGGCAAGCCGTCGCCCATCGTGGCCGCGCCTTTGGCATGACCATCCACTATCACAACCGCAAGGCCCTGACCTCCGGCGAAGCGCAGGGCGCAACCTTCCACGAGACACTGGAAGGCATGTTGCCCCACTGTGATTTCCTCTCCATCAATTGTGCCCTGACGCCCGAAACCCGCAACCTCATCAACGCCCGAACCCTTGCGCTGCTGCCAAAGGGAGCCATTGTGGTGAACACAGCGCGGGGCGGAATCGTGGAAGACGAGGCCCTGATCAATGCCCTGAACTCCGGCCACGTCGCTGCCGCGGGTCTTGACGTCTTTGCGGGTGAACCCAACATCGACCCGCGCTATCGCGATCTCCCGAATGTTTTCCTCCTGCCGCATCTGGGAAGCGCCACGCTTCGTACCAGAACCAACATGGGACTGCGCGCACTGGAAAACCTCACCGCCTTCGCCGCCGGCAAGGCCCCACCCGACAAGCTGAACTGAGTGACTGCAATGCCCTCTCCCGAAAAGCACCTGAAAGACCTTGGCATCACCCTTCCAAAGCCCGCCAAGCCTGTCGCGAGTTATGAGGGTTTTGTCCGCTCCGGCAGTCTGGTTTATGTCTCCGGGCAAATTCCTGTCGTGGATGGAAAAGTGGCCGTCACCGGAAAGCTGGGGGCGGGCCTTTCGCTGGAAGACGGACAGAAGGCCGCCCGCATCTGCGCCATCAACGTGATCGCGCAGCTGAATGAGGCAACAGGTCATGATCTCACCCGCGTGGCGCGTGTCGTGAAGGTCACCGCCTTCGTTGCCGCCTCCGCCGATTTTCACGACGTGCCGAAAGTCGTGAACGGCGCATCTGACCTGTTCGCCGCCGTCTTCGGGGAACGCGGCAAGCACGCCCGCTCCTCGGTTGGCGTCGCAGTGCTGCCGCTCGACTCAGCCGTCGAGGTGGAAGCCATCATCGAGGTCGAATAATGCGCTTCACGCCCCAAGTGCGCGACCTCGCCTGGCTGGTCGAACGGCCGATTGCCCACCGCGGGCTGCATGACCGTTCCAACGGCATCCTGGAGAACACCGAGAGCGCCTTCGCCGCTGCGATCCGGAACAATTACGCCATTGAATGCGACCTCCAGATCACAGCCGACGGAGACGCCGTTGTCTTCCACGACGAAACCCTGCAGCGCGTGTGTGAAGCTGAGGGAATGGTTCGGGATTGCACAGTCAAGTCACTGAAATCAATTGCTTATCGCATCGGAAAGGATCGCATCCAGACCCTTGCCGAACTGTTGGAGCAAGTGGCCGGGAAGGTGCCGCTCATCATCGAACTGAAATCCCATTGGGATGGCGATGACGCGCTCGCCCGCCGCGCCCTCAAGGTACTCGAAGATTATGAAGGCCCCTACGCCATCATGTCATTCGATCCGGACCTCGTCGCAGCAGTTGCGGAATACTCACCCTTCACGGTGCGGGGCATCACGGCGGATCGCGCGGTTGACAGCTATTACAATGTGCTCTCGCTTGACCGTCGGCTTGAAATGCGCACCTTTGCCCACCTTCACCGAACCCGGCCGCATTTCGTTTCGTTCTATTTCCGTGAACTGCCCTATGCCCCCGTGCAACGCATCCGCGCCGCCGGGCACCCGGTCATCACCTGGACGATCCGCAACGAGGAACAGGCCCGCATGGCCCGCCGCTATTCCGACCAGATCACCTTCGAGGGTTTTGCCGCCTGATGGCCGCCCGCCTGCGGGTGGTGGAGCGCATTGCGGAGATTCCCGCCGCGATCTGGGACGGCCTGGCTCAATCGCCCGGCTGTGGCCGCAATCCCTCCGTCTCGCACGCCTTCCTGCTCGCGATGGAGGAGTCGGGCTGCGTCGGAGGCAAGACCGGCTGGCTGCCCCGTCATGTGGCGCTGGAAGAGGATGGCCAGATCACGGGTGTCGCGCCCTGCTATCTCAAATCCCATTCCATGGGCGAGTATGTATTCGACCACGGCTTTGCGGATGCCTTGCACCGTGCAGGTGGCCGATACTATCCGAAGCTCCAGGTTTCCGTACCCTTCACGCCGGTTCCCGGCCCCAGGCTGCTGGCCGCGACGGCAGAACGGAAGAAGCTACTGGCGGAAGGCCTGAAGCAACTCGCACGCAGCACAAACGCCTCGTCAGTTCACATCACGTTCCTGCCGGACGAGGATTGGGCCGCACTCGCGGATGTCGGCTTCCTGCAACGGCAGGACATCCAGTTTCACTGGCACAACAATGGATACACGTCCTTTGCCGATTTCCTTGCCGCTCTTTCATCGGCAAAGCGGAAGAACATCCGCAAGGAGCGCGAGGCTGTCGCGGCGCGCGGCATCACGTTCGAACACGTTACCGGCCGCGACCTGACCAGTGTCCATTGGGATCACTTCTATCGCTTTTACGTCGACACCGGCAGTCGCAAGTGGGGGAAACCCTATCTCAACCGGGCATTCTTCACTCACCTGAACGAAACCATGGCTGATGACCTGCTGCTGGTTCTTGCGAGCCGCGATGGCCGGGTGATTGCGGGGGCGCTCAATCTGGTGGGATCGGACAGGCTCTATGGCCGGAACTGGGGCTGTGTGGAGGATCATCCCTTCCTGCACTTTGAAACCTGCTACTATCAGGCCATCGACTTCGCCATCGCCCGCGGCCTCAAGGTCGTCGAGGCCGGTGCGCAGGGCGAACACAAACTGGCGCGAGGTTACCTCCCGGTCAGAACCTGTAGCTCGCACCACTTTGTCCACGCCGGGCTCTCCCGTGCGGTGGAAGACTATCTCGCCTCGGAACGCGCCGCCGTCGAGGAGAACCGGACGATCCTGTCGGATCACTCTCCGTTCAAGGAAGAGCGGGAATAGCTTTTCAGATCAGCCGGATATAGCCTGGGTGACGTCAGCGAGAATGTCTTCCACGTCTTCAAGGCCGACCGAGAGACGCAACATTCCTTCGGTGATCCCCATCATCGCGCGAGCCTCTTCACCGATATTGCGGTGGGTGGTGGAGGCCGGATGGGTCATCAGCGATTTCGCGTCACCGAGATTGTTCGAGATGTCGACGAGCCTGAGGTTGCGCAACACATCGAACGCCTTCTTCTTTCCGCCGGAAACCTCGAACGTCACCATGGTGCCTCCCTTCGCCATCTGGCGACGGGCAAGGTCGAACTGCGGGTGGCTGTCGAGGTGCGGATAGATGACCCGCGTGACCCCCTTCATGGCGGAGAGATGCTCGGCCACCGAATGGGCGCTCTCGCTCTGCGCCTCCACGCGGAGCTTCAGCGTTTCAAGTCCCTTCAGCAACACCCAGGCATTGAACGGCGAAAGCGACGGGCCGGTGTGACGGAGGAACGGCTTCAGCAGTTCCTCCTTGAAAGCCTTGGTCGAGACAATGGCGCCACCGAGGACACGCCCTTGCCCGTCCATGTGCTTTGTACCCGAATAGACGATCACGTCAGCGCCCATCTCCAGCGGCTTCTGCAAGACCGGCGTGGCGAAGATGTTGTCCACCACGAAACAGGCACCTGAGGCCTTGGCGATCTTGCCGACCGAAGCAATGTCAATGATTTCAAGCGTCGGGTTCGAGGGTGTCTCAAGGAACACGACCTTCGTCGCGGGCGTCATGGCCCGTTCCCAAGCCGCCATGTCGTTGCCGTCCACAAGGGTATGGGAGATCCCGAACCGCGGAAGGATTGCCGTGATGATCTGGTAGCAAGAGCCGAACAGCGCCTTCGATGCCACGATATGGTCACCGGCCTTCAACTGGCAGGCAAGTGCCCCATAAACTGCGGCCATGCCGGACGCGACGCCGTAGCAGGCTTCCGCTCCCTCAAGCAACGCCAGGCGTTCCTCGAACATGGTGACGGTGGGATTGCCGTACCGGCCATAGACATAGCCGTCGTCCTTGTTGGCGAACCGGTTTTCCGCCGTTTCGGGGGCATCATAGACAAAGCCCGAGTTGAGGTAGAGCGCCTCCGCCGTCTCGCCGTAGGGCGTCCGGTCAAGGCCGCCCCGCACAAGCTTGGTGGCGTCCCCCCATTTCGGAGAGTTCTTCGTGCGTGTCTTCTTGGTCATGTCGTCTGCAATCAGCTCTGAACCCAGGGTAGCCCGTGTGACTTCCAGCCATTGGTCTTGCCGCGTTGGCCCTTGGCATCCTTGTCGCCCTCGAAGCCTTCAGCGACATTCCAGACATTGGTGAAGCCGGCATTGCTGAGGGCGGAGGCCGCCGACGCAGAGCGCGCCCCGGACCGGCACAGGCACATGATTTCCGTATCCTTGGGCAGCGACATACCCTCGACCTCGGCCACGAAGCGGGCGTTCACTTCCATCTGCGGGTAAACCTGCCAAGAGAGCCGCACCAGACGATCCACCTGCGGAACGCCGACGAAGGTCCATTCAGGCTGGGTCCGAACGTCGATCAGCACCGCATTGGCATTCTTCTTGAGCCGCTCAAAGGCTTCCGTGGGAGCAATATCGCCCTTGTACATGTTCACACCGTGGTAAATTGGGGTCAGTCGAGACCGGGCTCATAGACGGTTTGCAGCCGGACGGCAAATGCCAAGGGACTTTGGCACCCCCGCTCCAACGGGTGAGATTTTTGGAAAGACAAACGCGGCGTTCTGGCTCTTGGGTTGGCGGCAACCTCTGATATTCTTCAGGCACACGCCTTTGAGGGATCCCAAATGTCTGCTGCCAGCCTGCCTGCCCGCGCCGATGTCGTCATTGTCGGTGGAGGCATCGTCGGATGTTCCATTGCCTATCACCTTACCAAGATCGGCATCACCAACGTCGTCGTACTGGAGCGCAAGCAGCTCACCTCCGGGACCACATGGCATGCGGCGGGTCTCGTGGGCCAGCTTCGCGCCACCCGCAACCTCACCGAGCTGGCGAAGTACACCACAACCCTGTTCGAAGGACTGGAAAAGGAAACCGGGCAAGCCACGGGCTTCAAGCAGAACGGCTCCATTTCCCTCGCCCTGAACGAGGGCCGCCTTGAGGAACTGCTGCGCGGCGCGTCCATGGCAAAGAACTTCGGTCTCGCCATCGACGTGCTCTCGCTGGGAGAACTGAAGGAACGCCTGCCCCACTACAATTTCGAGGGTGTCACGGGCGGCGTGTTCCTGCCCAAGGACGGCCAGGTGAACCCCATCGACGTGACCCAGGCCCTTGCCGCGGGGGCACGCTCGCGTGGTGGCAAGGTCTTCGAGAACGTGAAGGTCACCCGCATCCTGACCAAGGATGGCCGCGCCTGCGGTGTCGAAACCACAAGCGGTACCATCGCCGCGGACAAGGTTGTCGTTGCGGGCGGCATGTGGAGCCGCGACCTGGGCCGCAGCGTGGGCGTCAACATCCCGCTCCATGCCTGTGAGCATTTCTACATCGTCTCAGAACCGATCGACACCCTGCCCCGCAACATGCCCGTCGTTCGCGTTCCGGATGAATGCACCTACTACAAGGAAGACGCCGGGAAGCTGATGGTGGGAGCCTTCGAGCCAAAGGCCAAACCGTGGCCACCCCACGGCAAGGGCATCGGCATCGATGAGGAGCACGCCTTCGTCACCTTGCAGGAGGACATGGACCACTTCGAACCGATCCTGACCTCCGCCATCAACCGGGTTCCGCTGCTGGAAACGGCTGGCATCCAGTTGTTCTTCAATGGTCCGGAAAGCTTCACGCCCGACGTGCGCTATTATCTCGGAGAAGCGCCGGAACTCCGCGACCTCTATGTCGCCACCGGCTTCAACTCCATCGGGATCCAATCCTCCGGCGGTGCGGGCCTTGTGCTCTCGCAATGGATCAAGGACGGACATCCGCCCATGGACGTGAATGGCATCGATATTCGCCGCATCCATCCCTTCCAGTCGGTCACGCGTTATGTGCACGACCGCGCTTCCGAAAGCCTCGGCCTTCTCTACGCAATGCACTGGCCTTACCGCCAGGCGGAAACATCTCGCGGCGTGCGCCGCTCGCCCATTCATCAGTACACTGACAGGCTCGGTGCCGTTTACGGTGAAGTGAACGGCTGGGAACGCCCGAACTGGTACGCCCGCGATGGCGTGAAGCGGGAATATGAGTACTCCTACGGCCGCCAGAACTGGTTTCCCTGCGCCCAGTACGAGGCCGACCGCCTCATGAATGACGTGGTCTTCTTTGATCAGGCATCATTCGCCAAGTATCACGTTGAAGGCACCGACGCGCTAGCGGTGCTGAACCGCGTTTCCGCCAATTCCATCGACGTGCCGGTTGGCAAGGTGGTCTATACGCAGTGGCTGAACGAGCGCGGCGGCATTGAAGCCGATCTCACCGTCACGCGCCTTGCCGAGCAGAAATTCCTTGTGGTGACGGGTGCCGCTCCGCAAACCCGCGACATGGCCTGGCTGAAGCGCCAGACGGGTGACAGGAATTGCGTCGCGGTCGATATCACGTCCGGCCTGCCGATGATTGCCATCATGGGACCGAAGTCCCGCGCCCTCCTCCAAAAAGTGTCAGGTGCCGATCTTTCAAACGCCGCCTTCCCGTTTGCCACCTCCCAGGAGATCGAGATCGGGTACGCGCGGGTCCGCGCCTCCCGGTTGACCTATGTGGGTGAACTCGGTTGGGAACTGTATGTGCCGGCCGAATTTGCCGCCCATGTGATGGAAACCCTTCTCGCCGCCGGAGCGGAATTTAACCTTACCCCCGCAGGCATGCACAGCATGAACAACGCCCGCATGGAAAAAGGTTACCGTCACTGGGGACATGACATGTCGGATGAGGAAACCCCACTCGAAGCCGGATTGGGATTTGGCGTTGCGTGGGACAAGCCGGGCGGTTTCATCGGGCGTGAGGCGCTGTTGCGGCAGCGCGAGATCAAGGTGCTGCCCAAGCGCATGGTGGCGATTGCCCTCGACGATAACGGCCCGTCAGCACCGATGATGTATCACGAGGAACCGGTTTACCGGAATGGCGTGATCGTGGGTTCGACCACCTCCGGTGCGTGGGGACATCGTGTGGGTCGTTCGCTGGCACTCGCCTATGTGAAGGCGGAAGCGGGGGTATCCGCTGACTGGCTCGCCTCCGGGACCTGGGAGGTCGAACTGGCCTGGAAGAAGTACCCGGCCAAGGTGCAATTCGCCCCCTTCTATGATCCCAAGGGACTGAAAATCAAAGAATAACAATAGGTAAGGCGCCATCCTGCAACTGTTCGGCGAATGATTGATTTAGTTCTTTATTCCGAACAGCAGCCGTTCTATATTTTTGACAGTCCAGACTAAGGAGGCACATGCCATGGCACTGCAACTGGGTGATATCGCGCCTGATTT
>JAEUMJ010000056.1 GCA_016792865.1 Hyphomicrobiales bacterium
TTCTCGCGCCGCCTCGCGGAGGAGGCGAGGAAGCTCCGTATCGGCAATGGCCTTGATCTTGTGGATATCGGGCCGATGGCCACCCGCAAGCAGCGCGAGCGCTTCGAGGCCATGATGGCGAAGGCTCGCCAGCAGGGCGCCAAGGTGGCGGCAGGTGGCGGCAGGCCCGCCGGACTCAATCGCGGCTGGTTCGTCGAACCGACGGTGCTCACGGAGGTGACGCCGGACATGGAGATCCTCAACGACGAACCCTTCGGCCCGGTGGCGCCGCTCTGCCGCGTGAAGGACTTCGACGAGGCCATTGAGCTTGCCAACCGCTCGCGCTTCGGCCTTGGCGGCAACATCTACACGCTCGACAGCAATGAAATCTTCCGTTCGGTCCGTGAGGTCCAGTCGGGAATCCTCTGGATCAACGCGCCGCTGCTCGACAATGATGCGCTGCCCTTCGGTGGCCGCAAGCTTTCCGGCACGGGTCGCCAGCTGGGGCCGGAAGGCCTGGCGCAGTTCCAGAATACCAAGTTCGTGATGATCGACCCGAAGGCGGAAAACCAGGACTTCTGGTGGTTCCCCTATGCCAGGGAGGAAAGCTTCAAGGGCTGACCGGGCATCGAGGACGAAACTGGGGAGAAATGGTGTGAGCGCAGACATTCCTTCAAGGGCCGATGTCGTGATCGTGGGGGGTGGCGTGGCCGGGGCGTCGATTGCCTACCACCTCACCCGGATCGGCATCACCGATGTGGTGCTGTGCGAGCGCAAGCAATTGACCTGCGGCACCACATGGCATGCCGCTGGACTGGTGACGCAATTGCGCGCCACGCGGCGCATGACCGAGCTTGCGAAATACACGGGCGAACTGTTCGGCACGCTGGAACAGGAAACCGGGCAGGCCACCGGGTTCAAGCGCAACGGTTCGTTGCGTGTGGCCAATACGCCCGCGCGATACGAGGAACTGGCGCGCGGCGCTTCCATGGGTCGCAACTTCGGGCTTCCGGTGGAACCCGTCTCGCCGGGCGAGATCAAGGAGCGCTGGTCGCCCATCAGCACCGACGGCATCGTCGGCGGCTTCTGGTTCCCCCATGACGGCCAGGTGAACCCTGCCGATGTCACCATGGCCTATGCCAAGGGTGCCCGCACGCGGGGCGCAAGGATTCTCGAACACACCGCGGTGACCAGGATCATCGTGGAGCAGGGCCGTGCTGTCGGCGTGATGACGGAAAAGGGCGAGATCCGCGCCGGGAAGGTGGTGATCACCGGCGGCATGTGGTCGCGAGATCTCGCAGCCACGGCCGGCGTGGCGCTGCCGCTTCATGCCGCAGAACACTTCTACATCGTCACCGAACCGGTCGATGGGTTGCCGCGCAATCTTCCCGTTCTCTTCCTCGGCGATGAATGGACCTACTACAAGGAAGACGCGGGCAAGCTCCTCGTCGGCTTCTTCGAGCCGAATGCAAAGCCGTGGGGCCAGAAGGGCATTCCCGACGGCTTCTGCTTCGATTCGCTGCCGGAAGACGTGGAGCACATTGCCCCCTATCTCGAACAGGCAACCCGGCGCGTGCCGGTCTTGCAGAAGACAGGCGTGCAACTGTTCTTCAACGGGCCGGAAAGCTTCACGCCGGATGATCGCTACCTGCTCGGAGAAACCCCGGAAGTGCGCGGGCTGTTCTGTGCCACCGGCTTCAACTCCATCGGCATCCTCTCCTCAGGGGGTGTCGGCAAGGCGCTGGCCGACTGGATCAGGGATGGTCATCCGCCGGTGGAACTCATGGATGTGGACGTGCGCCGCATGCAGGCCTTCCAGGTCAATCGCAAATATCTGGAAGAACGAACCACCGAAACCCTGGGCCTGCTGTTCGACATGCATTGGCCGTCACGACAGTTCGAGACGGCCCGCGGCGTGCGTCGCAGCCCCTTCCACGACAGGCTTGTCGCCCTGGGTGCCTGGATGACCGAGGCTGCGGGCTGGGAGCGCCCCGGCTTCTTCGGCGCGCCGGGAACGACCCCTGAGGTCACTTACTCCTACGGCAAGCCGAGCTGGTTCCCGAACGTGCGTGAGGAGTGCCTCAACACCGCTGGAAACGTCACGCTTTTCGACCATAGCTGCTTCATCAAGTATGAGGTGGAAGGGCGCGACGCGCTGAGGATTCTCGATCGCGTCTGCGCCAACACCATCGACGTTCCGGTGGGCAAGGTCGTCTATACGCAGTGGCTGAATGCGAAGGGCGGCATCGAGGCCGACGTCACGGTCACACGCCTCTCCGACACGTCCTTCCTGGTGGTGACGATCGCCATATCGCAGCGGCGTGACTTGGCCTGGCTCAAGCGCGCCATTCCGGATGATGCCCATGTCTTCGTGCGCGATGTCACCTCCGCGCTGCCCATGCTGGCGTTGATGGGGCCGAAGGCTCGCGCGCTCCTTTCCCGCATTTCTCCCGCCGATTTCTCAGGTGAAGCCTTTCCCTTCGGCACATCGAGGGAAATTGACCTGGGTTACGCCCGCGTGCGCGCCTCGCGCCTCACCTTCGTCGGCGAACAGGGTTTCGAGCTTTACATGCCCACCGAGTTCGCCGCCCATGTCTTTGACACCATCGTGGACGCCGGACGGGATTTCGGCCTTCGCATGGGTGGCTTCTTCGCCATCAACTCCATGCGCATGGAAAAGGGCTACCGCCATTGGAGCCACGACATCGGCGAGGAAGACACGCCCTATCAGGCCGGTCTCGGCTTTGCCGTGGCGCTGGACAAGCATGGCGGCTTCATGGGCCGCGACGCCCTGGTGAAACAGAAGGGCGCAGGCCCGCTCACGCGGCGCATGGTGCAGTTGCGCCTCGCGGGCGATGATGCGCCGATGCTCCATCACAATGAGCCCATCCTGCGGGATGGGCAGATCGTGGGTTCCGTCACGTCCGGTGCCTGGGGGCACCGCGTCGGGGCCTCACTCGGCCTGGGTTACGTCAGCAATGATGCGGGCGTGAACGAGACCTGGCTTGCCGGCGGCACATGGGAGGTGGAGGTGGCGTGGAAACGCTACCCGGTCTCGCTGCAGTTCAAGCCGTGGTACGACCCGAAAGGGGAAAGACTGAAATAGGGGAAACCAACCGGCCGCAAGAGTCGGGCAACCAGAACTGGAGGAAACGAAATGGCTGAGAAACTCAATCCTGAGCTTGAGCGAAGGCTCAAGGCGCTGGAGAACCCTGCCGAGCAGGGCGCGGACTATGATACGGTGAGCTGGTTCTGGCTCATCTTCCTGGGCGTCGTCCTGCCCGTCATCGTTCTCATCTGGGGATGGCAGCTATGAGCAGCACCACACAGCATCATCATCTTGAAGACCTGCTGGAGGCGGACAAGAACGCCTGGCCGCTTCTCAAGAGCGAACGCACCTGGGGAAGCTGGAAGCTCGGCATCTCCCTCGTCACCGCCGCCGCCGCAACGTGGTGCTACATCATCGGCGAGTACGTCGGCTACTATCTCAACTTCGACAAGGGTTTTGCGGCACTCTTTGCGGGCAGCATGATCGGCATGTTGATCGTGGCCCTGGCCGCCGGTCCCATTTGCCTGCGGTTCGGCGTGGACTCCATTGCCTCGACCAAACCGTCCTTCGGCTCGCGGGGCTGGATCATTCCCGCCGCGATGCAGCAGATTTCCATCATCGGGTGGAATTCGCTCCTTCTCATCTTCTTTGCGAAATCGACAACCCAGTTGCTCCTGGCGCTTGGCCTCATTGCCGACACGGGAAGCAAGTTCCTCGTCCCGGTGACAATCCTTCTGGCCTGTGCGCTGGTCTTCCTCTTCCTGTTGCGGGGGTCGGGCGGCGTTGACCGCGTGGCGAAGATCCTGGTCGCGCATGTCTTCGTCGGCTTCTGGATGCTCTATGTGATCATGAACCAGCGCTGGGGCGATCTCACCGCTGCGGTTCCGGCCTATGCCTCCACAAGCCCGTTGTGGAACTATACGACGGGTGTCGAGATCGGCATCGTGTCGCTGCTGTCGTGGTGGCCCTATCTCGGCGCCATGATCCGCATGGCCCCGGATGGCCGCACCGCTGCCGCTCCGATCATGGTCGGCATGGGTGCGCCGGTTCCGCTCCTGAGCCTCATCGGCATCGCAGGCATCCTGGTGCTGCAGGTGTCCGATCCGGCGGAGTGGCTGCGCACCATCGGCGGACCGACCTATGGCATCATCGCGCTGCTCTTCGTCGCTGCCGCAAACCTCGGCACGGCGGTGGCCGGCGTCTATGCCTCCGCCATCGGGTTGCGTCATTTCCCGGCCTTCGAGAACATGTCGTGGACGACGCTGCTGCTCCTTGCCATCGGTCCGGTGGTGCTGGTGGGACTGTTCATCCCGGAACTGTTCTTCGCCAACTTCGGCACCTTCCTGGCTTTCATCGGCCTGGCCTTCGCGCCGCTCTGTGGCATCCAGATCACCGACTACTATTTCCTGCGCAATCGCAAGATCAGCATTCGCTGCATCTTCTCGAACGGTGACCACTCCGGATATTGGTTCACGGGCGGATTCAACATGGCTGCCATCGCAGGAATGATCGCAGGTTGCGGCGCATACCGCTACCTGCTCAATCCCCTCACCTATGAAAGCCATTCGCCCTATGAGTATGTCACGGCCTCGCTTCCGGCGGCGGTCGTGGCGGGCGTTGTCTATGCGCTGGTCACGCTGTTCGTGAACAAGCCCGCGAAGAAGGGCGGCTACTAGGAACCCCGCAGACGTGCGGAACGTGAATCCCCCGCGGGGCCGAGCGCCAAGCGGGGGATTTTTCTTTTGCCTCCGTGGCCGGGCCTTGCGAAAGTGGGGCAGAGGATCATTCACATGAAGATTGACGGCAAGGACTACCGCACCATCTGGCTTTCCGAAGACGGCAAGGGCGTGGACATCATCGACCAGACGCGGTTGCCACATCACCTGGAAGTCGTCACGCTCCGCACCATGCAGGACGCCGCAGCGGCGATTTCCGACATGCTCGTGCGTGGTGCACCGCTCATCGGTGCGACGGGCGCCTATGGCATGGCGCTTGCGATGCAGGAAGATGCCTCCGACAGGAGCCTGACCGCAGCCCATGATGTCCTGGTCAAGACCCGGCCCACGGCGGTCAACCTGAAGTGGGCACTGGACCGGATGGGGCGGGTGCTGGCGGACACTCCGCAGGCAAACCGCAGGCAGGCCGCATATCAGGAAGCAGCCCGGATTGCCGATGAAGATGTGGAGATCTGCTCCAGCATCGGTGAGCATGGCATGGCCCTGATCGAATCCCATTGGCTCAGGAACGGCAAGTCCCGCCCCGTGAACGTGCTCACCCATTGCAATGCCGGATGGCTGGCGACGGTGGACTGGGGCACGGCAACGGCTCCCATCTACAAGGCCGTGCGCAAGGGCATTCCCGTCCATGTCTATGTGGATGAGACGCGGCCCCGCAACCAGGGTGCCAGCCTCACCGCCTTCGAACTCAACCGCGAGGGCATTCCCCATACGGTGATCGTGGACAATGCCGGCGGTCATCTCATGCAGCATGGAATGGTTGATCTCTGCATCGTCGGCACGGACCGCACCACCGCAAGCGGTGACGTTGCCAACAAGATCGGCACCTATCTCAAGGCGCTTGCGGCCCACGACAACAAGGTGCCGTTCTATGTGGCGCTGCCGTCTTCCACCATCGACTGGACGATGGATGACGGCGTGAAGGAGATTCCCATCGAAACGCGTTCCGAACGCGAGGTGACGCATATCACCGGCCTCACCAGGCATGGTGCGGTGGAAACGGTGCAGCTCACGCCAACCGGCAGTGCCGCGGTGAACTATGGCTTCGACGTCACGCCGGCGCGCCTGGTCACCGGCCTCATCACCGAACGCGGTGTTGCAAAGGCGTCGCGCGATGGCCTGATCGGCCTCTTCCCGGAATTCCGATAACTTTCACGACAGGACTGGACATGACCTCCGAGAGCAATCCCCACTGGATCTATAACCAGACCATCAAGATGTTTGCGGCGGATGCCTCGCCACCCTTCGAGGCGGACACCGAACTTGCCCGCACCTGGGGCAAGGTCTGGGGCATCGACAATGATGTGGGGCAGGTGCGGTCCATTCTCGTTCACAGGCCGGGACCTGAGATGCAGATCGTTGACGAGAAGAAGCGCATCGCCGAGATCGGGTCTTTCGGCGACGTGGAGAAGGGATGGTATTTCCAGAGCGATACGCCGCCCGACATTCCCGCCATGCAGGCGCAGCACGATGCCATGGTCAGGGCCTTCGAGGCTGCGGGCATTGAAGTCCACCACGTCGAGGGCGTTGACAATACCCGGCTCAAGTCATGCTACACCCGCGATCCGCTGATCATGGTGAAAGGGGGCGCCATCGTCTGCCGCATGGGCGCCCGCATCCGTCGTGGTGAAGAGCTGGCGATCACGCGGACGCTGGCGCGGATCGGCATTCCCATTCTCCGGACCATTTCCGGCACGGGCATCATGGAAGGCGGAAGCTTCGCGTGGCTCAACAGCAAGACCTGTGCCATCGGCGTCGGCGTGCGCGTCAACCGCGATGGGGCAGAGCAGGTTGGCGAAGTGCTCAGGCGCCAGGGTGTCGAGCTTCTGATCGTTGACCTGCCGGGGTACGACATCCACCTTGACGTGTCGTTCCTGATGATCGACCGCGATCTTGCCCTCGTGAACCCGTTTGGGCTTCCCTATTCCTTCCTTGAGGAGTTGAAGGCGCGTGGCATCCGTTGCATCGAGATCGACCCGGCTGATGATTCCTGGATCGTGAACTCGCTGGCAATCGCGCCGGGCAGGCTGGTCATGCCGGCAGGTGCCACGAACCGCACGCTGGACAGGCTGGCCAGTCACGGCGTTTCATGGATCACGGTGCCCTATGCCGCCATGCACAAGAACGGTGGCGGGATCCACTGTTCCACCACGCCGTTGCGCCGCGACAGCGTCTAGCGGACGAGGCGCACCAGTTCGTTGCTGATCTGCGAGGTGATTTCCGAGAACACCAGGTTGATGGAGTTGCCCCCGGCGTCCGGTTCGAAATACTTGCCCGGTGCGCACTGCTTGAGAAGCGAGGTCACCTTCGGGTCCGTGATGTCATAGGCAATCGCGAAGACGGTGATGCCTTCGGCGCGCATGGCACTGCACAGGGAGACCAGGTTCTTCTGGCCGTTCTGCACGTTGCGGCTCTTGCCGTTGCCCCACTGGCTTGAGGTCTGCACACCGTCGGTGAGCAGGATCATGTACTTGCGGTTCAGCGCATCGTCGTAGGCTGCCGCCTCGGTGAAGGGGGCACCGTTGTCGAGCAGGTTCCAGCCGAATTCGGCTCCCAGCGGAATGTTGGTATTGCCGAGTGGACGCATGGCGTCGAGCTTCGAGGTGACGGCCTTGAAGTCGGCGGTCAGGGGCATGATGTCGAGCTTCTTCGCCGCATAGGCGTTGCAATCGTAGTTGCCCTGGTTCTCGTAGGTGTTGTCGAAATAACCCCACTTCGTGTCAGCAGAGGTGCCGGGCGTCGAAACGCCGGTGTTGTAGGGGAAGACCCGATCCTGCGTGCAGCCCGTCCAGCTTCCGTTCTTTCCCGTCTGGGTCACATAGGATGCCGGCATGGTGGTGCGCACCATGGCGGAGAAAGGCACAAGGCCGATCTTGAGGTTGCCGGGCTCGGTGGCGGCGGAAAGCTTGTTGACCATGTCCTTGGCGGCAGTGGCCATGCGCGAATACTTGTTCGAGTCATTCATGGAACCGGAGTAGTCGAGCACCATCACGACCTCCGCCTTGCCGGCGGTGGGAAGCATCACCTCCGTGTTGACTTCAGCGACCATCGACGAGATTCCGCCAAGGCGCATCAGCATCGTCGGCACAGGTTCCTTTGCATTGGCAACGACCGATGTTCCCGTCAGGGTCACCGTCAGTGCAGGCGCCGTGCCGGAGTTCTTGAGGTTTTCCTCGAAATAGGTCTTGAGAATGTCGATGCGTTGCTGGTCGCTCGCATCCTTTGCGGTGGCTGCGGCAAGGGCAGCGCCATCAAGGGCCGTGCCAAGCTCGGTCTGCCGGTCGGAAAGCCGGACATAGTCGATCGCGGCACCGGCGGCGAGCAGCAGCGGCACGGCGACGATGCCGAACAGCATGCCGGTGCTGCCCGAAGTGGATGAAGCGAATGATCTGATGCGCGAAAGCATGTTCCGGTCCCTGAACGTCAACCCCGATGCGGGTCACGCTAGACTCGGTTCCTGAAAATCTTCCGTAACAGATTGCATCAAATTTGATGCAAAGCAGGAAAAAACCGGGGCGCTATTTCCCGCGCGGGCGGGCCACGTCGTTGGAGCCTTCCGGTTCAGGTCCATGCCCATAGCTCATGCGCTTCATCTGGGCGATGACACGCTCCATTTCATCGTCCGGCAGGATCGGCGGATCACCCAGGGTGAGGGCCTGAACGTAAAGTCTTGAGATTGTTTCAACTTCAGTGGCCAGCCACAGGGCACTTTCGAGGCTCTTGCCGAGTGAAATCTGGCCGTGCTGACCGAGGAGACAGGCCAGCCTGCCGTCCAGCGCCTCGATGGCCGCATCCGACAGGGCCTGCGTTCCGAAGGTGGCGTAGCGTGAGCAGCGGATGGTGGTGCCGCCCGCAACGCCGGTCATGTAGTGGAATGAGGGAATGGTTTTATGGTGAACGGCCAGTGTGGTGGCGTAAACCGAATGGCAATGAAGAACCACATCGATGTCGGTGCGGTGCTTCAGGATATCGCGATGGAAGCGCCACTCGGATGAGGGCCGCAAGCCCACGTAGGTGCCATCGAAAGCCATCTCGACGATGTCCTCCGGCGTCATGGTGTCGTAGGGCAGTGAAGAAGGCGTAATCAGGAACTTGTCGCCGATGCGCAGTGAGAGGTTGCCCGCCGTGCCCTGGTTGATGCCGCTGGCATTCATCTTGCGGCAGATGTCTACCATGGCTTTGCGTTCGGCAAGGTGGGTCGTCTTCGGCATCGGGCATGTTCCTCCTGGATTTCCGGGACGCTTCATTCCATTCGGCGTGCCCTGCGGCAAGGGGTGAAGTGACACACTTGCCATGCGATTGCAGCAAGGCGG
>JAEUMJ010000084.1 GCA_016792865.1 Hyphomicrobiales bacterium
CGTCCTACTCCGTGACGGCACGTATTTCGAAGCTCTCCCTCCTGAATTACCTATAGCCGCAGGATTGTAAATGTATCAGGCACTTTATGAAGAAGTCGCACAGGAAGCCTCGCACCGCATCAGGCAGGACGAGCAGCGGGCTTTTCGTCATTCCATCGGCCTCATGGAGAAGGCCCGGAGATCCGGCATCAATTCGCGCGAGTCGGTCGAAGCCATTTTCTTCATCAACCGTCTCTGGGGGGTCTTGCTGGAAGACCTGTCGCGCCGCGACAACGAACTTCCGGACGACCTGCGCGCAAAGCTGATTTCGATCGGCATCTGGATCCTTCGCTACGCCGAGGAAATCCGGCAGGGCAAGAAGTCCGACTTCCTGCCGCTCATCGAAGTCTCGGAATGCATCAGCAAGGGTCTTGGGCAGAACCAATGATTATCCACCTCAAGAAGAATGAAAAGCTGTTCATCAACGGTGCGGTGATCATGCTCGACCGCCGTGGCTCGATCGAACTCCTCAATGATGCGCAGTTCCTCCTGGCCAGCCATGTCATGCAGGTGGAGGAGGCGACAACGCCGCTGCGTCGGCTGTACTTCGTCGTCCAGACCATGATCATCGACCCGGGCAGCGCCAACCTCACGGAAACACTGTTCGACACGCACCTTGCGCAGTTGAGCAACGCCGTGAGCAGCCACCGGTATCAGGAACTCCTTGCCAGCGTGAAGGCGCTGGTGAAGGAAAGTGAGTACTTCGAGGCACTGAAGATGCTTCGCAAGAATTTCGACAAGGATGAAGAACTGATGGCGAAGATGTCGGGCCAGGCGGCTCCGCAATCGCAGACAAAGGCGGCCTGAGATGATCGTGAACCCCACCGTTTCCGGAAACCCTATCCTTCCCAAGCAGTCGGATGCGACCAAGACCGGGCTGGATTACGATGCCTTCCTCAAGCTGATGTTGCAGCAGTTGAAGTCGCAGGATCCGCTCAATCCGGTGGACCAGGCGACGAACCTCGCCCAGCTTGCCTCCTTCAGCAACGTGGAACAGTCCATCAAGCTGAACGACAAGCTGGACGACCTCTTGCAGCGGACCTCCGTGGCCGAGGCAACGGCCCTGATCGGCAAGAATGTGCAGTCTCTCGTGAGTGGCGTTTCAGGCATAGTCGCAGCAGTGGAAGTGAGCGCCACGGGATCGCAGGCCGTCCTTGCAAACGGCACGAAGATCCCGGTGTCCGAGGGGCTCCGCATCAAGGCATCATGAGCGAGATTGACGCTCTCGAAATCATCCAAACCGTTCTCTGGACCGTTATCGTCGTTTCAAGCCCGCTGGTTCTTCCGGCGATGGCCATCGGCATTGTCATTGCCTTTGGCCAGGCCCTGACGCAGGTGCAGGAAGCAACGCTCACCTTCGTTCCGAAGATGCTGATCGTCTTCTTTGCCGCAATGCTGGCGGGTTCCTTCATCGCCTCCCAGCTCAACACCGTCACCCAACAGCTCTACGGGCGCATCGCCACCGGCTTCTGAACAACCTCAGGCAAGCTCCACCTGCGAATCCTGTGGGCCTTGGAGTGATTTGACGTGAGCACCACACAACAGATCGGGATTCCGCCACGCCGGACCGGCGATGTCGGCTTTGCGCTGGGCGTCGTCGCCATCCTGGCGATTCTCTTCGTGCCCATTCCCAGCATCCTGCTGGACATGGGGCTTGCGATGTCGCTGTCGCTGGCGATCCTCATCCTCATGGTCTCGCTGTGGATCGAACGGCCCCTGGATTTCTCTGCTTTCCCGATGGTGCTTCTGGTCACGACCATGCTGCGGCTTGCGCTCAACGTCGCGACCACACGCCTGATCCTGTCCCATGGTCACGAAGGCTCGCGGGCGGCGGGCAACATGGTGGGCGGTTTTGCCGATCTGGTCATGGGTGGCGATTTCGTGATCGGTGCCGTGGTCTTCATCATCCTGCTGACCGTGAACTTCATCGTCATTTCAAAGGGTGCCACCCGCATTGCCGAAGTGGGTGCCCGCTTCACCCTCGACGCCATCCCCGGCAAGCAGATGGCGATCGATGCCGACCTGTCCTCCGGCCTCATTGACGAGGCGGAGGCACGTCGCCGTCGCGCCGAGCTGGAGCAGGAGAGTTCATTCTACGGCAGCATGGACGGCGCCTCGAAATTCGTCCGCGGCGACGCCATTGCCGGGCTGATCATCACCTTCGTCAATTCATTCGGCGGCATTATCGTCGGCGTCACCCGTCATGGCATGGACTTCAGCACGGCAGCCGACGCCTTCATCAAGCTTACGGTGGGCGATGGCCTTGTCACCCAGATCCCGGCGCTGATCGTCTCGCTTGCGGCCGGTCTTGTGGTGTCCAAGGGCGGAAACCGCGGCACGGCGGACCGCGCAATCGTGGCGCAGTTGGGAGGATATCCCAAGGCGCTGATGATGGCTGCGGGCATGCTGATGGCGCTTTCCCTCATTCCCGGGCTGCCGTTCCTGCCCTTTGCGATCCTCGGCTCCACCCTCCTGGGCGGGGTCTATTTCCTCCGCCGCACGCGCCTTGACGATGAACGCAAGGCCGAAGCAGCCCGCAAGACGCAGGTGGAAGAAGGCAAGAAGCAGAACGAGAAGGAAACCGCGAAGTCGCTGCTGCGGACGCCTGAAATCGAACTCTGCCTCGGCAAGCAAATCATGGGCATGATGCTGTCGAACCAGACCGAACTTGGCCACCGCGTGGCGAAGATGCGTCGCAAGTTTGCGCAGCTCTATGGATTCGTGGTGCCGGAGATCAAGCTCACGGATGAAGTGCGCCTGCCGCCCAAGTCCTATTGCATCAAGATTCACGGCACCGAAGTTGCCAGCTACGAACTGAGGCCGCACGAAGTCCTGGTGATCACGGCGGGCAAGCCGAGGCCCGACGTGCCGGGTGATGATGCCCGCGAACCCGCCTTCGGGCTTGAGGCCATGTGGGTGCCGGACATGTTCACGGCCGAACTGAAGAGCGCAGGCTACAACGCCTTCGACCCGGTATCGGTGATGCTCACGCATCTCTCGGAGATCGTGCGCAACAACCTCTCGCAGCTCCTCTCGTACCGCGACATGCGAGCGCTCACGGATGGGCTTGAGCCGGAATACCGCAAGCTCCTGGAGGAGATCACGCCAGGATCCCTCTCCTTCTCCTCACTGCAGGCGGTTCTCAAGCTGTTGCTGGCGGAGCGGGTTTCCATCCGCAACCTGCATCTGGTGCTTGAATCGATTGCCGAAATCGTCCCGCATACCCGCAAGCCCGAACTCATTGCCGAGCATGTCCGCATCCGCATTGCCCAACAGATCTGCGGTGACATCAGCACACACGGAAAGCTGCGCGTGGTTCGGTTGGGCAGCCGCTGGGATGCCGCCTTCCTGCAAGCCCTGAAGCGCGACAACAAGGGCGAGGTGGTGGAATTCGACATCGAACCGAAGCAGCTTGAAGCCTTCGCGACCGATGCCACGCGAACCGTCAAGCCGCATGTGGAGCAGGGGCTCAGCTTCTGCCTTGCCTGCTCCCCGGAGGCGCGGCCCTACGTGCGCATGATCATCGACCGTGTCTTCCCGAACCTGCCGGTCCTCTCCCATATCGAGATTGCCAAGGCCGTTCAGATCGAAGTGATCGGTTCCCTGTCATGAGGGAGGCGCTGCTGACACTCTTGTGGGTGCACATCCTCGTGTTTGCCCGCTTTGGTGCAGCACTCGTTCTCCTGCCCGGTCTTTCCAACGCCCGCTTCCCCGTGACCATGCGTATCTTCTTTGCGCTGCTTCTCACTGTGGCGATCACGCCCATGCTGATGCAGCAACTGGAGCCTGCGCTTGCGTCGTCAAGCCGCCTTCAGGCCGCTCTCTTCACGGAGGTGATTGTCGGTCTGGCCTTCGGATTTTGGGGCTTCTGCTTTCTTCATGCCAGCCGCTTCGCCGGGGCCATCATCTCGTCGGTGATCGGCCTTGCAGGCATTCCGGGCCAGCCCATCGACGAGCATGATCCAACCAGCACCCTGGCGACGCTGCTCTCGCTCGCCGCCACTGCGATTATCTTCGCCACCGACTTGCCGTTGATCAGCATCCAGGCCCTGACCCGGAGCTACGAGACCATTCCGGTTCTGGCCGTGCCGGAAAGCGGCTGGCTGTTCGAGAACTCGCTCAAGCTGGTGCGCGACACCTCCGTCATTGCCGTGCAGATGGCCAGCCCGTTCATTGTCCTTGTGGTGGTCACAAACCTGGCGCTGGGACTTTGCGGCAAGTTCACGCCGCAGTTGCAAGTCTATTTCGCTGCCCTTGGCCTGACCATCCTGCTGTCCTTCCTGCTTCTGGGATGGATTTTTCCCAATCTCGCCCACCTGCCGGCGGAAGCCTACGGGAGCTGGCTGAGCCAGGCCCTGCAATGACGAGGGATGTCCGCAGCCTGCAAAAGCTTCTCAAGGCGCAAGACCTGAAGAAGCGGGCCACTGAATCCCAGCTTGGCATGCTGAAGATCAGGCTCGGCGAACTGCATGCCGAGGAGGAGGCCTGTCTCGCGCTCTTGCAGAACGAGTCCTTCAACATGGATTTCATCACCCGCTCCGTCACCCGGCGCCTGTCCGGGCTGGCCGCCCGCAAGGAGAACATGGCCCGGCGCATCATGGAGACGCAGGAGCAGGTGAAGCTCGAAACGCTGCGCTCCGACAAGGTGCTGGAGTGGCTGGACAATGCCGAATTGCAGGCTGAGGAAGAACGCCTTGCAGATGTGGCGCAGGACGATGTTGCCAACAAGATTCACGCAAGTGGCTGATGGTAGCGTGAAGCGTTGAAGATGGATGGAGTGAGTCAATGTCGTCTGACATGATCATGGGCGTAATGCAGGCGGCAGACGCTGCCAAGACACAGCGCGCCCACACCCGGCTGGCACAATTGCATACCGACAAGCCCGGCTTGTTCGGCAAGATCATGACCGCTCTGGGAAATCGCAGCGAGAAGGCGCCGGTCGCCGATGCTGCTGCACGGAGCGATGACCTCATTGCGCAGGTGATGGCGGCTGCTGATCCGGCAAAGCGCCAGATCGCTGAAGCGAAACTCGAAGGATTGCGAGCCCCCGGAGCGGCCACGGCGGTCGCGGCGAGCGGTGAGGAACCCGGCATGGAGCAAAAGCGTGCCGCTGCCAGGAAACTCGAAGGTGCTCTTCTCACCGCCGTGGTGGATGACATCGTGCCCAAGGATTCCGCGTCGCTCTATGGTGGCGGGACGGCGGGCAACATCGCCAGGCAGTTCCAGGTCGAGGGTCTGGCCGAGGCTGCGGCGGAAGCGGAACCTCTTGGCCTTGCGAACCAGTTCTATGGCAACGGCGTCGCGCAGGCGCAGCAGGACCCGCTGCAACGAGATCAACAGTGGCCCTATTTCGGTCGCCGCACCATCACCCCCTATGCTGCCTGAGACATGAAGGCCAGCCGACAGGAAACAACACATGGACATGCCGGCCCATTCGCCCCAGCAGAACTCGATCAGCAACATCCTCACCAACCTCCGGGAGGTACTGCTTGAGGAGAATGCCCTCCTGGAAAGCGGCCAGCCGCACGATCACCAGAAATATGTTCGCAGCAAGAACCAGATCCTCCGCGACCTGATCATCTGCCAGCGCAGCCTGCCGCCGCTATCCGAACTGCCGGCCGTGCGCGAGCAGTTCCAGGGGGTGCGGAAGCTTGTTGACCGCAATCACTTCCTGTTGCGCACCCATGTGGAGGCGATGACGGAAATCACCTCTCTCCTCACCGAAGCGGAAATTTCCGAGGACGCCGACGGAACCTATTCACAGCGCAGCGTGGGTTAGCGCGGCGCGATGCTCAAGCTGGCCATAGTGGGGTTGATCGGGGCACTTTCCACCGCCGGGGGTGCGGTGATTGCATTGAACATGCAGAACGCGCCGCCTGCGGAAACCGCCGCCCACGCCGAAGCAAGCATCGAACGGGTCTCGACCGAACTCACTGCCGTCCCCATCGTTCATGGCGGCAAGGTCACCGGCTATCTGGTGCTCAAGGTATCCAGCAGCATCGACCGCAACCTGACCAAGAACGTCGGTGAGACGCTTGTGCCATACCTCAGCGACGCGGCCTTCCGGGCGGCCTTCGACTTTGCTGCGGGAGGGGTGACGGAGATCAAGGCCAAGCATGTCGAGGACATGTCGGTGGAGATCGCGCGCCTTGCCAATCAAAGGCTGGGCGGAGACGCGGTGAAGTCCGTCAATCTCGAACAGTTCAATCTTGTCCCGGCTTCCCAGGTGCGCGGAAACCGGTTCCCGCCGGGTTGATGTGGTGTGCGGCCATGAAGGTGAGCGCACCAAACATCCTGAGTGCCCTTCTCCGGCATCACGTCAAGCCGGGGCTGACCAGCAACGAGAAATCCTCTGAGATTGCCGATATCCTGAAGGAATTGTCCAATGCGCCAACCGCGGCGGACAAGCATGCGATCATCGAGCGGCTGTTGCTGCGCGAGCAACGCGAGTTGCTGGCCGCAAGCAGGACAACGCCATCGCCTGAGACGCAGGCGCCAGTCGGTGAGGAAGCGCCACCGCAGGCGTGGCGGATGTCCAGCAAGTCCACCGAGGTGATGAACGGACTGAAGACAGAGCATTTCAGCCGACAATGGGAAACAGAAGCGATCATCCGCGCCATCTTCGAACAGGCCCAGCACGGCCCCGGCACAGAGCCGGTCTCGGAGCTGGCAACGCCTTTCAAGCCGACGGCGCAGGACATGGCGAAGGCAATCGAGTCATTGGGCTACTCGGCGCGTGCTCTTTATCGCGATGATCCACCGCCCTTCGCCTCGGAGATGGAATACCAGTCTGGCGGATCGGCCTTCCGGCTGGTCCTGATGACGTCTGGCTTCATCATCGTGGCGATCGTTCTTCTGATGATGTGACACTGCAGGTGGTTGCGTGGACGGCTTTGGACTGAACGTGGGGAAGAAGGGTGAACACATGGCGACGACTTTGAAGCAGACCGCCGCAGAGGCCGGCAAGGACGAGGAATTGCGCAGCCTGAGGGAACGCGTCAGCATGCTGGAAGCTGTTGTCGAGAATTTCCCCGGCGGTCTTCTGCTGTTCGACAAGAACCTCCGCCTTGCCTTCTGCAATCAGCGCCAGCGCAAGATGCTGGACTATCCCGACTGGTTCTTCAGCGCCAATCCGCCGACCATCTCGGAAATCTTCTGGTACAACGCGACGCGCGGAGAATATGGCGCGGGCGACCCGGCAGACCATGTGGAGCATCGCATGGCCCTGGTTGCGAAGCGCGAGGGACACGTCTTCGAGCGTCGCCGCCCGAACGGGACACTTCTGGAAATTCGTGGGCAACCGCTGGAAGGCGGTGGCTTTGTCACCACCTATCTCGACATCACCGAGCAGCGCAAAGGGCAGGACGCCTTGCGCTATCTTGCGAACCACGACGTGCTGACAAACCTGCCCAATCGTTTCAGCGCCATGGGGGAACTTGAGAGTCGCATCGCGCGCTTGCAGCCCGGCTCCTCGCTCGCCGTGGTGTTTCTCGATCTCAATGGTTTCAAGCCGGTGAACGATCGCTATGGGCACGCCATCGGGGATGAGCTTCTGAAGAACGTGGCCCATCGCCTCTCCCATTCCATCCGCGAGAGCGATCATATCTCGCGCTACGGGGGCGACGAATTCGTCATCCTGATGAACTGCGGATCGGGCCGCCACGAAGCCGAGATGCTGGCCGAGCGCCTGGAGAAGAGTCTCTCCGGAGCTTTCTACGTCGGCGACATCGAACTGTTCATCAGTGCCAGCATCGGCATTGCGGTTTGCCCTGAAGATGGCGTGCGCGTTGAGGAACTGGTGAGCGCAGCCGACAAGCACATGTATGTCGCAAAGCGGAATGGCGTGTCTTACCTGAAAGCCTCCGCACTGGGGCGCTGAGTCCTCCGCAAGGTTCCCCGCCAGCCCCTGCATTCGTCAGTCGCCCAACCTTGAAGCAGGGTGAGGAGATTGATGTTGAGTTACTATCATAATCTACGTGAGATAGTTGAACAACCCTCACAAGATTTAACCTAGGTAACATAACTCACTGATATAAAAGGAGAAAAGCAGGGGCATTAACCTATCGTTAACAGCCGCACAACTATGGTTAGAACACGAATCGCGTGGTTGCGATTGGCAAGGAGAAGCCAAATGATTGTGATGGTGGACGAGCGGACTGATGTTTCTGATGCGTACAAGAATTCGATTGGGCGCGAAGGTTACTCGGTCGCATCCTTCAGCCCGCCGGAATTCATTTCGTGGTTCAATTCGCTGAGCGAGCCGGACCTGAACGCGGTTGACGCCTTTGTCCTTGGCGACTTTGCCGATCGTCCGCAGATCACCCGCAACCTGAAGCGGCGCGTGCATGCGCCGACAATCGCCCTCAACGATGTTGCCGCCCTCGATGTCACGCTGCGGTTGTTCGAAGCCGGCGCTGACGATGTGGTGCGCAAGCCTGTCCATGCCCGCGAGCTGATTGCCCGCATTGCCGCAATCCGCCGCCGCACCACGGTCGAGGAAGATGCACTTTGGTCCTTCGATGGCCTGGTGATCTTCGGCGGTGGCCGCAGTCCGGAAGTGAACGGACGCGAATTCCAGATTCCCCGCCGCGAGCTGCGCATTCTTGAGCATCTTGCAGTCAATCGTGGCCGTCGCTCCACCCGCGCCCAGATCTTCGCTTCGGTCTATGGCATGTTCGACGAGCGCGTCGAGGAGTGCGTTGTCGAAAGCCACATCAGCAAGCTTCGCAAGAAGCTTCGTGCCGAGTTGGGTTACGATCCGATCGACATGCAACGCTACCTCGGATACCAGCTTGTGCGCCGGGCTGCGATCGCCGCCTGAGACCTGACGAACAAACGGGCGCCTGGAGCGCCCGTCTTGTTATTGTGATGTTCCGCTGGTGAGTGAAGTGCAGTGAATCCATCAGAGCGTGCTGGCCCGGACGTGGTCATGCCCGCAGGAGAGGCAAATGCACTTTATCCAGCCCCGCTTCCTGCCCCTCGGACTTTTCACCCTGGGGCTGCTCCTGTCGGTGGCCGCCCTCATCCTCTGGCCGGACCACGGCACGCTTCTCATCTGGCCACTACTCGCCTGCCTCGCGATGGTCGCGGTGGGTCTCCACGACCTGACGCAGCGCAGCCGTTCGATACTCCGGAACTACCCCGTGATCGGTCACCTGCGTTTCCTCTTCGAGGCGATCCGCCCGGAGATGCGGCAATACTTCTTTGAATCGGACCTTGATGGTGCGCCTTTCTCCCGCGAGCAGCGCGCCATTGTATACCAGCGCGCCAAGAACCAGTTGGACAAGAAGCCATTTGGCACACTCAGCGATGTGTACGAGAATGGCTATGAATGGATGCTGCATTCGCTGTGGCCGACAGAGGTTCCGGAAACGGCCCTGCGCGTGAGGATCGGTGGACCCAAGTGCCTTCAGCCCTATGACGCGTCGATCCTCAACATTTCCGCCATGAGTTTCGGGGCGCTTTCCGCCAATGCCATTCGCGCCCTCAATGCCGGAGCGAAAGCCGGCGGCTTCGCGCACGATACCGGCGAGGGTTCCATCAGCCCCTATCATCTCGAGCACGGCGGCGACCTGATCTGGGAAATCGGTTCAGGCTACTTCGGCTGCCGCAACCTCGATGGTTCATTCTCGGAGGATGCCTTCATCCGCAATGCCACGCGGCCCGAAGTGAAGATGATCGAGATCAAGCTCAATCAAGGGGCGAAGCCGGGGCACGGTGGCGTCCTGCCCGCCGCAAAGATCACCGAGGAGATTGCGCTCATCCGTGGCATCCGCATGGGCGAGGACTGCATCTCCCCGGCGCGTCACCCGGCCTTTTCCACGCCGCGCGAGTTGATGTTCTTCATCGACAAGCTTCGGCAACTGTCGAAGGGAAAACCCATCGGCTTCAAGCTTTGCCCAGGACGTCCTGAAGAAATCAACGATCTTGTGCTGGCAATGCGTGACACCGGCGTCGTTCCGGATTTCATCGTTGTTGACGGCAAGGAAGGCGGCACCGGAGCCGCGCCGGCGGAATTCATCGACAATCTCGGCATGCCCCTGCGTGAGGGCCTGGCCCTGGTGCATTCGACGCTCGCCGCTGCCGGCCTGCGCGACCAGATCCGGATCGGTGCGGCGGGCAAGATCGTGACGGGTTATGACATGGCACGGACATTGGCTCTTGGCGCCGACTGGTGCAATGCCGCGCGTGCTTTCATGTTCTCGCTCGGCTGCGTGCAGGCCCAGGCGTGTCACACCGGGCGCTGTCCCACCGGCGTTGCGACCCAGGATCTCTCCCGCCAGCGCGCCATCGACGTGGAGAACAAGTCGAAGCGCGTTCAGAACTTCCATCGCGGCACGGTGCTTTCGCTGGCCGACCTTCTGGCGGCGGCGGGCTACCGCCATCCCTCGGAACTGAGCCGCCGGGGCTTCTATCGCCGCGCCGCCGACGGCCATGTGATTTCCTTCGCCGACCAGTACCAGTTCCCGAACGTCCAGCCCCTGCCGCTGATGCGCACGGCCGGTTGAACCCGACCCTTTACCAAAAAAAACGCCCCACTCGGACTGCAAGCGGGGCGTGACGGAGTTTGACTTCGCGGGAGGATCAGGTGGTGGACGTCTCGTCAATGCTGCGGGTCAGTTTTTCGAGGCGGCTGAATTCGCTCTTGCGGCGTTCGAGCTGCTTCGCCATGGCTTCCTTTGCAGCGTCCGGCAGGTGATCGACGCGCATGGCCTCGTTTTCCTGGATGAAGGATTTGATGGTGCGGATCGGAAGATCGAACTGGCGCAGCAGCTTGATCACCTTGAGGCGTTCCACATCGTCCATTGCGTAGATGCGCAGGCGCCCGATGCGCTTCGGTTTCAGAAGCCCGGCGCGTTCGTAATAGCGCACAGTCTTGGGTTCCAGGCCGGTGTGTTCCGCAACCTGGCCAATCAGCCGTTGCGATTCAGTCTGTGTGAGGTCTGACAAGCTGCCGTCGTTCATTGCTCTCGCGTCCCTTGTTCGCCGGAAAGTGCAGAGAGGCAGCACTTCCTCGCGATCAGGATTAGACCCGGTGGCTTGCGGGAGGCTTGCGTGTCTGCTTCAGCCAGGTGAACGCGCTGCAGATGGGAATACCAGCACTGCGAGCAGTACCATTCTGGACCCTCCCCAATGACGGGGAGGGCGCGATTGGCACACGCGAGAGGATCGCCAAGGCGTCAGTTTGTGGAGGCTTCGGAATCCGCGAAAGGTTCCGTCTCATCCCGCTTCTCGTCCGAAGCCGCAGCTTCATCCTCAAGGATCGGACGGCACAGCTTCTCCAGCCGCGCGTATTCTTCCTGACGCTTCTTCAATTGCGAGCCGATGGCATTCTTTGCTTCGCTTGGCAGGCTATCCATGCGCAGGCGGCCATGACGGTCGAGCAGATCCTTGATGATCTTGATCGACATGTCGAGTGCACGGAAAAACTTGATCACCTTGAGAAGCTCGACGTCCTTGCTGCTGTAGACGCGATAGGTGCCAACGCGGCGCGGCTTGATCAGGCCGGCACGCTCATAGAAGCGGATGGTCTTGGGTTCCATCCCGACGGAATCGACAAGGTTTCCTATGAGGTACATTCTTGGCCGGTTTGGATCGCCGGATTCTTGTACTCGATCATCATCGTACATTGCTTTGCCCACCAGAGGTTGAGTGCCACCCAGAGAATCAACACACACAAAAGCGCTCGTACGCTGACATGATTATTAACAAAACTTTAAACCAAACACTACTCCCACGTTGCAGGGTGCCATGCGCTTGAAGCAGATTTAAGCATTTCCATCAAGTTTCGCACCTTAGATACTATTTGAGGTTGCATGACTGGGCGATAGCACAGGTTACATTTGAAACAATTTCCTTCAGTTGCTAAGTTGTGGCACGGCAAGCTGTTGTTGTGACGCACGGGCTCACGCCCGACAGGGGGCGCCAGAATGATCAACGGGAAGATCGGCAAGGCCGAGGTCGCGAAGGCGCTCGGCAAGTCAACCAGTGAATTCGAAGCTGTACGTTCCGCTCTCCATGGTCTCGGATTTCCGCAGTTGCAGGACGACCCGGAAGAAGGCTGGGCTATCTCCGACCTGCTGGATTGGGTCATGGTGCAGCAAGAGGCAAACCTGCATTTCGTTGAGTTCCTGTCTTCCCTTGAAGGATCGGAAGAAGACTAGGGACACGTCCCGCGCATAGCGAGGTGTGACGCTGCAGCGCAACGGGCAGTTGTTCCGCGCAAGATCAGTGCAAGCTTGCGAGCATAACCCACGCTCGCGCCTCACCTTGCGGGCGCGCCACAAGACGCGGGACACCTCATGACAGCAAAGAAGATGCGCAGGTTGACGGCAGGCCAGAAAATTCTCGGTCTGCAAGTCGTGTTGGGTCTGCTGGTGGCATTGTCCCTTTGGGCCAATTACGCGCAGGATGCAGCGAGCGACATTGCCGTCGCGGCGGAAGCCGACGCCAAGGTCCGCATCACGAAGTTCGGGCAACTCGATCTTGAACTGAAGGACATGCAGTACAGCACCCTCCAGATTCAGCAATTTCTCACCGACATTTCTGCGACCCGCGGGCTCGATGGCCTCAACGACGGCTTTGAGCGTGCCGAGGAGCACACGAAGAAATTCGATACTCATTTCAAGGCGGCCCACGCCTTGGCGATGGATCTGAAAGACTACGATATCCTGCAGAAGGTGGTGGTATCCGGCCAGTCGTTCCTTCCCTATTACACGACCGGAAAGCGCATGGCGGAAACCTACATTGCCGAGGGCCCGGCAGGCGGCAACAAGTTGATGGCACCTTTCGACAAGGCTGCGTACAAGATCACCAAGGACTTGACCGCCGCTCTCGAAACTGCCGCCAAGCGTAAGGAAGAGATCCAGACGAAGACGGCAGAACAGGTGGCAGAAGCCGAATCCCGGCATAACACCATCCAGTGGATCGCCTATGGCGTTGGTGCGTTGGCACTGATCTTCTCTGCCCTCACGTCCATATTCACCGCCATCTTGCAGCGTCAGGCCACCCAACAGGAGAAGCGCGCGGAAGAAGTCAACCGCCAGCAGGCCGAGGAGCGGGAAGAACGTGCGCGGCAGGCCGGGCTTGTAATCTCGTCACTGGGTGATGGACTGGGCCGTTTGTCTGCCGGTGATCTCTCCGCTCGCATTGACACGCCGTTTCCGGGCGAGATGGACAGGTTGCGCGAACACTTCAACACTTCCATCCACGCCCTCAATGAAACGATTCACTCCGTGTTGCAGACGTCTGACCAGATCAGGGCGGGAACGTCGGAAATTGCTGATGCGTCCGGTGACCTTGCCCGGCGGACCGAAAACCAGGCCGCCAGCCTGGAAGAGGCCGCAGCGACGATCGGCCAGTTGACCGCTGCCCTGAAGGAAACGGCTGGCAACTCCGCCAGGGCCAGGGCCTCTGCCATGTCGGCCCGGCAATCTGCCGAAACCGGCAGGGCCGTGGTGGAGCGCACAGTCCATTCCATGCGGGAAATCGCCTCCAGTTCTGAACAGATGACAAAGATCATCGGCGTGATTGACGAGATCGCCCTCCAGACGAATCTCCTGGCACTGAATGCGGGCGTGGAGGCTGCGCGCGCAGGGGACGCCGGAAAAGGATTTGCCGTGGTGGCAAACGAGGTGCGCGCCCTGTCCGACCGTTCCGCCGTCGCTGCAAAGGACATCAAGCGGTTGCTGTCGGAATCCAATGCCAAGGTCGATCAGGGCGTGGAACTCGTGGGTGAAGTCGGCAGTGCCCTGTCGGCCATCAATGAACACGTGGTCGATGTGGCGTCCATCATCGAGGACATCAGCCAGGCGTCTGCCTCCCAATCAGAAAGCCTGAACGAGGTGAATGCTGCCGTGAGCCAGCTTGACCAGTTCACACAAGCCAATGCCGCGATGGTCGAAGAGGCCACGGCTGCAACCCACACGCTTAACCGCCAGACAGTCGAGCTGTCCGAGGTCATCGGCCGGTTCAAGATGGAAGACGTGCGGGCCGCCTGACGGGGTGAATGAGCTTGAAGGTCTGAAACCTGAAAGAGCGGCGGAACTGCGCTGCATGACCTGCATCTGCGTGGAACGCGCAGTGGGCGAAGCCTTTGCCTGCATGGTTTCCCCTTCGTTAGCGACCCCTTGCCGGCAAGCGTGGAAAAAAGCCCGCAATTACAGGTGGATGCAGTGCGGCCCTGACAGGCGGCCACTGACACGTTCCGGGCGCCGGAACGAGTGCTGCGCCAACGGCAACCTCCACAAGTCTCGCACAACAATGCGGGATTATTCCCGATTCAGAGGCGGCGAGCGGCGACACGGATTCCAACACGCGATTGGGCTGAAGCAGCGCCCCGGAGTGCCTCTGGGAACTGACTGAGCTTGGAGAGAATTTTGCTACTGTTTCGCAACCATGCCAACGACGTGTTCGATGCCATCAACAAATCCATGGCCATCATTGAGTTCGACGTCACCGGAAAGATCATCTCAGTAAACGAGAACTTCTGTCGCCAGCTCCAGTATTCGCAATCCGAGATCGTAGGCCAGCATCACCGCATGTTCTGCGATGCCGCCTATGCCTCCAGCGAAGACTATGCGGCCTTCTGGAAAAGGCTGGGTTCAGGGGAATTCGTCTCCGGTGACTTCCTTCGCTTCCGCAAGGACAAGACGCCGATCTGGATCCAGGCATCCTACTCTCCCATCAAGGACAAGAATGGCAAGGTGCTGTCGGTCATCAAGCTGGCAACCGACAGCACCGAGCGTGTCATTGCAACAGATCGCCTGCGCAAGGTTCTCATCAATCTTGCGGAGCTCGATCTTACGGAGACGATCGTCACGCCATTGCCGGGTGTCTATGAGAAGCTCGGCGTGGCCATCAACAGCGCCATGGAGAAGCTTCGCGCCATCATTGCGGAAGTTGTTTCCATTTCCCAGATCGTATCGGAAGACTCCGGCAGCCTGCAAACCATGACGGGCCGCTCCGCAGAGCAGGTCCAGCATCAGGCCGTCGCCACCGAGAAAACCGCAGTTGCGCTCAACAACCTCACCATTGCGGTGAAGCAGACAGCGGCCGAGGGGGAAGCGGCCCGCTCGCTGGTTGACAAGGTTCTCACCGTCACCGGTGCATCCGAAGGCGTGATGTCGTCTGCGCTTTCCACGATGTCCAAGATCGAAGCCAGTTCGAATGGCGTCAGCAAGATCGTGGGGCTCATCGATGACATTGCATTCCAGACAAACCTGCTGGCGCTGAACGCCGGAGTTGAAGCGGCGCGTGCCGGTGAAACGGGCCGTGGCTTTGCCGTCGTCGCATCGGAAGTGCGCGCATTGGCGCAGCGTTCCGCCGCAGCAGCGAAGGAAATAAAGCAGCTGATCTCGCAAAGCTCCGAAGAGGTGAGCCAGGGGGTCGAACTTGTCGAGCGGGCAAATGGTGCTCTCGCCGAGATCGCCCAGGAAGTCCGCGCGGTTCAGAACCTGATCGACAAGATCTCGTCACTGAATACCTCACAGGCCACAAGCCTCGCGGACATCGATGTTGCCATGAACAACATCAATCAGGCGACACAGCAAAGCGCGGGCATGCAGGAAGAAATCGGCGCATCGGCAGCAGAAATGAGTGCCGAAGGCCGGAGGTTGATGAGTCTCGCGCGGCGCTTCACGCTTGCCGGTACGGCGAAACACGACCATGAACGACGTGCGGAGGCAAGGCCGGCTCCCGCTGCGTCCCGTGCACCCGCACCGGCACCTGCACCGAAGCCTGTTGCGGTGAAGCCGCCTGTGGCCGCTATGGCTGCTCCCAAGGTTGCGGCGGCATCGTCGATTGCACCCAGGGCCCCGGTGGCAGCACAGCCGGGCGGTGTGAAATCGCAGCAGCAGATGCTGCAGAAGGCGGTGAAGGATTTTCCGGTGAAGAAGCCGATGGAGGCTCCCGCGCGGCCATCTGCCGCCGCGCCTTCCAGCGCAATGGAGAAGTCTCGTCCGCAGGGCCTTGCATTGGCGCCCCGCGCGCCTGTTGTCGCGCCCAAACCCGCGATTGCAAAGCCTGTTGCGCAAGCCCCCCTTGTCACCAAGTCGGCGGCGGTCATCGCAACAAGCACCGAAGAGGATTGGGAAGAATTCTGACCGGTGAAAGCGGGGCCGCATCCGGTGTGGTCCCATCGTGAATGCCGGCCCGTCGAAAGCTGAGAGGTAGGAAATGGCGAACGTAAGAATTGATGCAAACGATGTGAGTTCTCTGGCTGATCTGGAGAGGCTCAAGGCTGATTTCTGTGCCGCGGTTGGGTCAAATGCAACGGTTGATCTCTCAAACGTGAAGAAGATGTCGATGTTGCTCCTCCAGCTTCTTCTCGCGGCGCATGAAGCCTTCAAGGCAGGCGGCCATACGCTCACCTTCACGTCCGGCTCCGGTGCACTGCTGGACACGCTCACTGCCGCAGGCCTGAGCGACCTCAGGAACGACTTTGCAATGGACACCACCTCATGAGCCTGACCGTTCTCACCGTTGATGACTCGCGCACAATGCGCGACATGCTGCGCATGGCCCTGAATGCTGCCGGCATGCTTGTCCATCAGGCAGAAGATGGCGTCCACGGCCTCGAGGTTCTTTCCACCTGTGCGCCCGACTGCATCATCACCGACCTCAATATGCCGCGCATGGATGGTTTCGGCTTCATCGAGGCGGTGCGGAAGATACCGCAGTACCAACTGCTTCCCATTCTCATCCTGACGACCGAAAGCGATGCCGAACGCAAGGCAAAGGCTCGCAGCGTCGGTGCGACAGGCTGGATCACAAAGCCATTCGAACCGGAAAAGCTGATTTCCGTGGTCAGGCGCGTGGCGAGCTGAGGCAAGATCATGGACCAGATGGCTTCGATCAGACAGACGTTCTTCCAGGAATGCGAGGAGCAGTTGCAGGCGCTCGAAGAGGGCCTGATGGAAATGGATGGCGGTGATCATTCGTCGGAAGTCGTGAATTCGGTCTTCCGTGCCGTTCATTCGATCAAGGGCGGCGCCGGTGCCTTCAAGCTGTCGGAGCTTGTCGAATTCGCCCATGCCTTCGAAACCGTGCTGGACGAAATCCGTTCGGGAAAGCTGTCGGCTTCCCATGACATCACCAAGCTTCTGCTGAAGTCGGCGGACCAGCTCTCCGATCTGGTTGCCACCTGCCGTGACGGGGCCAGCATCAATCCCGCTTCCTACCGGCAGCTTCTCGATGAACTGAAACAGGCAAACGGATCGTCAGCCGGGCAGGCGGAAGACGAAAACTGGGACGACATCGACTTCACCCCGATGACGATCGACATCGGTACGCCCGTCGATGCTGATCCTGGACAGTCATTCCAGATCTATTTCAAGCCCAGCACGGGCGCGGTGCAGGCAGGCAACGAGCCGATCCTGATCCTGCGCAGCTTGTTGGAGCTTGGTCAGACGGTTGTGAGCTGCGAGTTCTCCGATCTTCCGCCCTTGGCGGAGTTGAAGGTCGATGAGGCCTTGCTCGGCTTCAACATTTCACTGCGTACCGAACGGGGATTGGCGGCGGTGCGCGAATGTTTTGAATTCGTAGAGGACAGCTGCGTGGTGCGGATCGAGGAACCGGGTGCGACCCCGACACCTGAGGCAGGGAACGTGACCGTGACCGCTCCAGTTGCTCTAGAGACTCCAACCGAATTGCCCCCCATGCCGAAGTTCGCCGAAGCAATCGCCGCGAAGGCGGAAGCGGCGGCTGCAGAACCGGTTGTCTTGACGGCCATTGAGGGCGGCAAGGCGGATGCCCAGCAACAGAAGCAGGATAAGTCCGCTTCCTCTGCCTCAGCCACGATCCGCGTCGAACTCGACCGCGTTGATCGCCTCATCAACCTCGTGGGCGAGCTGGTCATCAACCAGGCGATATTGGCCCAGAGTGTCGGCCAGGTCATCACCTCAGGCGCAAGTGATGTGAACAGCGGGCTGGAAGAACTCGAACGACTGACGCGCGACATTCAGGACAGCGTGATGGCCATTCGTGCCCAACCCGTGAAATCCCTCTTCCAGCGCATGGGCCGCATTGTCCGCGAAGTTGCGGACGCGACGGGAAAGATCGTTCGGCTGCGTACGGAAGGTGAAACCACCGAGGTGGACAAGACGGTGATTGAATCCCTTGCTGATCCGTTGACGCACATGATCCGCAACGCCGTCGATCATGGCCTTGAAACGACGGAAGACCGGCTGCGTGCGGGTAAGTCCGAAGAGGGCACCGTGCGCCTCTCTGCAGCTCACCAGTCCGGGCGCGTGGTGATCACGGTCGCCGATGACGGTGGCGGCATCAATCGTGCAAAGGTTCTTGAGACTGCCCGCCGCAAGGGACTTGTTCCGTCCGGAGCGCAGCTCTCGGAAACGGAAATTGACAACCTCCTGTTCCTGCCGGGGTTCTCCACAGCCGCCGAGGTCTCATCGATTTCTGGGCGCGGTGTCGGCATGGATGTGGTGCGCCGCTCCATTCAGGCGCTCGGCGGCCGCATCTCCATCAGCTCAAAGCCTGGCAGCGGCACGGTTTTCACCCTCAGCCTGCCGCTCACCCTTGCCGTTCTGGATGGCGTCGTCGTGTCCGTCGCGGATGACGTCTTCATTGTCCCGCTGACGAGCGTCGTCGAGACACTGCAACCCGAAGTGAACAACATCTTGCCGCTTGGGCAGGGGCATTCAGCCCTCCGCATCCGCGAATGGATCGTGCCGCTCATTGATGTGGGCATGGCCCTGGGCGCCCGAAAGACGCCGATTGATCCCGCAAACTCCGTTGCCATTCTGGTGGACACGGAGGACCGCTCCCGTTGCGCATTGCTTGTCGATCGCATCGACGATCAGCGCCAAGTGGTGATCAAGAGCATTGAACGGAACTACGGAGAGATTCCGGGCATCGCCGCAGCAACCATTCTGGGCAATGGCCGCGTGGCGATGATCCTGGATGTCGAAACGATCACGGAAGGCAACCAGAAGAGTTTTGAAGCGCCGAAGCGTGCGAGCGCCGGCGGTAGATGAGGTAGCAAAATGGACAACGAGAAAGCACACGACCGGCATGAGCTGATTGCCTTCAAGGTGGGCGACCAGGAGTTCTGCGTCGACATCATGAATGTCAGGGAAATCCGCGGGTGGACAGCCACAACGCCAATTCCGCATGCGCCACCCTATGTTGTCGGCGTGATCAACCTGCGCGGAACCGTCCTCCCCGTCCTCGATCTGGCAGGCCGTCTCGGCAAGGATGCCGTCACGCCATCGCATCGTCACGCCATCATCGTCGTGCAGGACGAAGGCCGCATGACGGGGCTCCTGGTCGAAGCCGTGTCAGACATCGTGACTGTCGGTGACGAGATGATCCATCCGACACCGGAGGTGAGCGACAACGACGGCAGCATGTTCATCACCGGCATCGTGACGCTTGAAGGCCGCATGATCAGCCTTCTCTCGCTCGCCGCCGTCCTGCCGGCAAGGCAGATCAAGGCGGCATGATCCGATGGAAAACGGCATGCCGAACGTGACGAGCGAATTCAATCTGTCTCTTGAGCAGTTTCACGAAATTGCGCAGGTGGTGGAGCGGATGACCGGCATCAACTTGCCGGAACGCAAGCACGCTCTGGTTTACTCGCGTCTCGCCAGGCGCGTGCGGGCCTTGGGCATGAAATCCTTCGCAGACTATACGGCCTTCGTGAACGGGACCGAAGGCAAGGACGAGCTCTTCAAGATGGCGGAGGCGTTGACCACCAACGTCACGAAGTTCTTCCGCGAAGACCATCACTTCGAGCACTTCAAGACCCATCTCATGCCGCGCCTGATCAGCAAGGCGAAGGCCGGTGAGAAGGTGCGCATCTGGTCAGCGGGATGTTCCTCAGGGCAGGAGCCATACTCGATCGCGCTCTGTATCCTGGCGTCGCTCCCCGACGCGCGTTCCTATGACATCAAGATACTGGCAACCGACATCAACACACAGGTGCTGGCAACGGGCCGCAGGGGTGTTTATGCGCTGGAGGATCTGGCATCCATTCCCGCAAACCTCCGCAACTCGTGGACAGAGGCATCCGGCAACCAATTCGAATTCGACGAGGCGGCAAAGCGCCTTATCTCATTCAAGCAGCTCAATCTCATTGAACCCTGGCCGATGAAGGGCCTGTTCAACGCCATCTTCTGCCGCAACGTGATGATCTATTTCTCGCCGGAACTTCAATCGACGTTGTGGGAACGCTTTGCGTCCAAGCTCGATGACGAGGGAATGATCTATATCGGCCACTCCGAGAGAGTGATTGGCCCTGCAACCGGAAAGCTGAACATCGAAGGCCCCACCGCATACCGCAAGAAACTGAGGGCCGTCGCATGAGCGCAATCCGCGTGCTGATCGTTGATGACTCGCGCACGATGCAGATGATCATGGCGCAGAAACTTTCTGCCGAGCCAGACATTGAAGTGATCGGCTTTGCCGGCACGGCATTGGAAGCTCGCGAGAAGATCAAGCTTCTCAATCCGGATGTGATCACGCTCGATGTGGAGATGCCGGAGATGAATGGTATCGAGTTTCTTCGGCGCATCATGAAGTTGCGGCCCATGCCGGTTGTGATGGTTTCGACCCTGACGGAGAAATCCAGCGACATCACCATTGCGGCGCTGGAAATCGGTGCCGTTGATTGTGTCGCGAAGCCGAAGGGCGACGGGACGGAAGGTTTTGTCGGCCTTGTGGAAGCCATTCGGGGTGCCGCACGCGCCGATGTGAAAAGCGCCGTCTCGCCCCATCCACAGCAGGTGAAAAGTCCGGCGACCTACGTGCCTGGAAAGCAGCTCGTTGCGGTTGGTTCTTCGACCGGCGGGGTGGAGGCACTTCAGACCATTCTGATGAACCTTCCTCCGAACTGTCCGCCGATCCTGATTGCCCAGCACATGCCGGGGAAGTTCACAAAGACGCTGGCAATGCGTCTGGACAAGCTCTGTGCACCGCGCATCTCCGAGGCACAGGACGGCGACCCCGTGCGACCCGGCACCGTCTACATTGCGCCCGGCAGCGATGCGCACCTTGAAATCAATGGTGGCGACACGCCCGTCTGCCGTCTGCGGCAAGCGGACCCGGTCAACGGCCACCGTCCTTCCGTCGATGTTTTGTTTGAGTCAGTTGCGCGTCATTGCGGTTCCCGCTCTGTCGGAGTGATCCTGACAGGCATGGGGCGCGACGGCGCAGAGGGATTGCTGAAAATGAGGCAGGCAGGTGCCATTA
Organism: Hyphomicrobiales bacterium; assembly: GCA_016792865.1. Lineage (GTDB taxonomy): Bacteria > Pseudomonadota > Alphaproteobacteria > Rhizobiales > Aestuariivirgaceae > Aestuariivirga. Next base: position 21,250 of record JAEUMJ010000084.1, read on the forward strand.
CCTTCGGACAGGACGAAGGCACCTCGGTCGTTTACGGAATGCCCCGGGCAGCGAAGGCGCTCGGTGCCGTCCAGCGCGAATTGCCGATCCACCTCATCGCGTCCGAAATCCTGAATTCAACCAACTCTTACAAGACAGGAGGTGTACTGTGACATTTGCACGGCACCTGAAAGTACTCGTTGTTGACGACACCACGGTGAGCAGAATGCTCGTTTGCGATGGACTCTGGTCCTTCGGCGTGAAGGATGTCCTTATCGCACAGGATGGCGATCAGGCGTTGAAGATGCTGATGCAGACGCCCTGCCATCTCGTGATCTCCGACTACAACATGCCCAAGATGAACGGCATCGAGTTGTTGAAGGCGGTGCGCGCCTATGCCCCCACGAAGAACACGGGGTTCATTCTCGTGACCGGCAAGGGCGACAAGGCCCTCATCGATGAGGGTCGGAAATATGGCCTCAACAACTTTCTGCTGAAGCCCTTCACCAATGATGGCCTGCGTAACTGTCTCGAGAAGGTTGTGGGCAAGCTCACATGAGTGACGAAAGGGTCAATATCGTCCAGGGCGAGTTCGCGGTTGGAGACAAGCCGGAAGTGGTGATCCAGACACTGCTCGGCTCATGCGTGGCCGTGTGCGCCTTTGATCCCGTTGCCGGTGTGGGCGGTATGAATCACTTTCTGTTGCCGGGAGACAGTGGCAGCAAGGGCGTCGACTATACGGTTCGCCACGGTGCCTACCTCATGGAACTGCTGATTAACGGCATCTTGAAGCGCGGAGCCGACCGGAAGCGGTTGAATGCCAAGATCTTTGGCGGTGCCAATACCGTGAAGGGAATCGGCGAGCCGATCGGGCAGAAGAACATTGACTTTGCGCGCCGCTACCTCGGTGCGGAAATGATACCGATCGTCAGCGAGAGCGTGGGCGGCAGCGTGGGACGCCGCCTCAAGTTCTGGCCCGCAAGCGGACGTGCACAACAAGCCTATATTGCGCCGCCGAAGGAAGAGTTCACATTGCCATATCAAAAGGTGGGGAATGCAAAGGCAGGCGAAATCGAATTGTTCTGAGAAGCCGGCCGTGCCCGCAAAGGTATCAGGCAAGGATGTTCTCAATCGCATGGCCCATATCCACGGGTCGCTGGCTCATTCTGCGGCACGGATCGAGGCCATCGTATCCGAGTTGTTGCGTTCTGCGGAGCACGGCAACATTTCCGTGTTCGATCTCCAGGAACTGGACAAGGTCCGCCAGTCGCTTGAGAACCTGCAAAGCATTTCACAGACCATTGCCGACCACATGCCGGAGCGGCTGGCCTTTCCGAAGACTGCCTTGAAGCAGGTCATGACCTTGGGCGAGATGGAGAAGGCGCTCCTGCATGGCTCCCACGGCAAGGATGATGACGATTCGTCCGGCGTTCATCTGTTCGATTGAACGGCGACGTCCCTCAATCCGGTAAAATTCGAATTATCCGATTGAACATCGGTTAACGCCAGCCGTTCAGCCTCCAGTCAGGTCGCACGGTGCAATATGCTGTCATGACACATGCATGGACAGGCGAGGAGAGACGGCGCGAAACACGCTTTCGCGTGCAGAAACCCGCACTCTTTGTCTTCGATGGTTCGTCGAGAACGGAGCAATGCCTGATCCTGGAGCAGAGTGCTTCCGGTGTCAGGATACTCTGCTCGCCGATTTTCCGTTTCCCGGCGGAAGGCACCTCGATCGTGTTCATTTCCGAGAAGCTGTTGCAGCCGGTGCAAACCGTTTGGAGGCTGGGGTGCCATGCCGGCCTCAGCTTCACAGGCGAGGCTTATCATGTCTTCGATCAACCCGCCTTTGACGTTGATGTCCAGTTGCCGCTCGAAGACTGGCTCGGCATTGCCCCTGTGCGCTGACTGTCCGGCCTTGTCAGGCCGCCTGCTGGCGTGTCTTGAACTGGGCGATCAGCCGCTGCAACTCATCCGCCTGCTGTGAAAGGCTGAAGCAGGCCGCTGTCGATTGCTCTGCCATGGCCGCGTTCTGCTGGGTCGTGCCATCGATCTTGTCCATGACGTTGCCGAAATCCTGCATGGCCTTTCCGGCTTCCGACACAGCCCGCACGCCGTTTGACACGAAGCCCGCCGATTGCGAGATGAGATTGCGGATCTCCTTGGCGGCTTCGGCAGAACGTTGCGCGAGGGCACGAACTTCCGTGGCGACAACGGCAAATCCCTTGCCGGCCTCGCCAGCCCGCGCCGCCTCAACGCCTGCATTGAGCGCGAGGAGGTTGGTTTGGAATGCGATCTCGTCCATCACGCTCACGATCTGGGCAATCTGCTTCGACGATGTCTCGATCTGCGATATTGCGGTAACGGCCCGTCCGATCACGGAATCCTCTTCCTTCTGAAGTGCATCCGCCTTGGCGGCTGCCTCACGATTGAGGGTCGTCAGGCGACGCAGTGTCTGCATCGTGTGTTCGACCTCAATTGCATGGCTCTCCACACGCTTCGAAAGATCCCCTGATGCCGTTGCAATCTCCGAAGTGCCAGACCGGATCACGTCAATGTTGCCGTGAATCTGGATGACGGCGCTCTCAAGTTTCGAAAGGGACTCGTTGAAGTCGCTGGCAAGCTGGGCGTATGCTTCCGGCAGATCATCTGTAATGCGATAGGACACGTTGCCCACCGCAAGCTGCTGGAGCGCGGCGCCGATTGTTCCCAGCACAAGTTCACGCTCTCGTGCCACAGCATCCTCCGCCTTCTTCTCGGCGGCGAGACGAGACTTCTCGGAGACGTGATCAAGATAGACCGAGATCACGAAGTCCATGTCGAGCATGGCGGACTTGATCAACCCTCCCAGGATCTGTGCGGCGCTCTGCTTCGTGATGCTGTTTCCGAAGAGGCTCATTTTCGGCCAGATCTGCTCCACGATCGACGTGGTGATTGCTTCCAGGATGAGAGCATAGCCGCCAATATACCAATGCGGCTCCAGTCCGAGCCGGGCATGGGTTGAAGCAATCCGTTTGGCATGTTCAACGAATGAAGAATCAAAGCGGGCGCTGCCGACAGCATCCCAGTGTTCGATCTGCCGGGTCTTCGCGGAATTGATATGGTCGCTGCCGGAGAAGAAGCGGGCAACTTCAGGTGTCTGCTGCAGCTTGGCGTAAAACTTGTCCAATGCCCCGGGGAGGGAAGCGCGGATGATATCCGAAACCTTCGCAAGCTCGCTGCGAGTCCGGTCGTCGATACCATAGTATTTGATAAAGTCGTTGGCGGAATAGGAATGTGTAACGTCGGTCATGTTGGACTCCAAGCAGTGCGTGACTATCGGATAGCGTGTGGTTCTTGCACGGAGCTAAAGAAATTGCGCAACTTGGGAAGTATGACCCTGATTTGCGATTGCCGTTGGCAATACACGCAGGAATCGGAATGTTTATGCGGGATCGCGACCACAGGATCAGGGTGCATACATTCACCTTGGAGGAATGCTCAAAAGATCAGTACACGGACAGGAGGTTGTCGATTTCTGCATTCCCGTACTGGTTGTCATGCGCGGGCAGAGGACAGAGGAGCGAAGAAGATCCGTGGACGGAGCAAACCGTCCAGTTCGTGATTCGCCAAGTAAGCTCCGGGTAAGTGGGGGGAGGTAGCACGAATACAAAGCTTTTCCACTGTGGACAGAGGGTCCAGAGGTGCAACATGTCTCTTCCGCGAGCAAGAAATGTATCAACAGGAGCCAAGGTTTTGGCCTTGCAGATCGGCATCTGCTTCCTGTTGCTGATCTTTGGCTACACGGTTTTTGACTATACCACCAAGGTCAGCGAGCTTGAGCGGGCCAGCCAGCGCTCACGAGAGTCCGAGAGGCTTCTGGCGGAGCTGGATCGCAATCTCGATGGCCTGAAGTACAGCATTGCGCAGGTGCAGCAGTATCTGCAGGACGTATCCGCCACACGGGCACTCGATGGCTTGGACGGTGGGTTCGCTGAAGCCGAGACGCATGCGCAGAAATTTGCCGTTTACGTTCAGAAGTCCTCGGACCTTGCGACTCAGCTTCAGGAACATGAAACCGTAAAGCTGCTTCAGGATGTTAACGCCAGGTTCGGGCCTTACTATGAGGCCGGCAAACGCATGGCGCGGGCTTATGTGGCGGTCGGTCCCATCGGCGGCAACAAGCTCATGGAACCGTTCGATGCAGTGGCCAGTGCGCTCTCCGGGTCCCTCGATGAGGCCATCAAGGCCAATGAGGAAACGCGGGCCGTCATCCTGAGGAACAATCAGATGGCCGAACAGGAGTCGGCTGCCCGGCAAGCCTTCTTCCTGACACTTGTCTTCGCCATGGGAGGATTGACCGTCCTGTGTTCCGTCGCTGCCTCGATATTCACGGCAGCCCTTCAGCGGCAGGAGAGGGAGCAGCAGCGCCGGGCGGAAGCGATGAGTCGCAAGCAAGCGGAGGAACGTGAAGCTCGCGCCAAGGAAGCAGCAATCGTCATCGACAACCTCGGTCAGGGTTTGGGCAGGCTCTCTGCGGGCGATCTCTCTGCCCACATCGAGGTGCCTTTCCCGGGCGGACTCGATGAATTGCGCAATCACTTCAATCGCTCGATTCTTGCCTTGAACGAAACACTCGCGTCGGTGCTGGACAGCTCAAACCAGATCACTGCCGGAACATCGGAAATTGCCGATGCCTCCGGTGACCTGGCCCGGCGCACGGAAAACCAGGCTGCGAGCCTGGAGGAGACAGCAGCAACGATCAGCCATCTCACGGCTACCCTGCAGGAGACGGCACAGAACTCCGCCAAGGCGCGTGAGACTGCCGCTTCAGCCTTCGAGGCGGCGACGGAGGGCAATACCGTATTGCAGCAGACAGTTGAATCCATGCAGGGGATCGCTGCCAGCGCCGAGCGCATGAACAAGATCATCAGCGTCATTGACGAGCTTGCCCTGCAGACAAACCTGCTTGCGCTGAATGCCGGTGTCGAAGCAGCCCGAGCCGGTGATGCAGGACGCGGCTTCGCTGTGGTGGCAACAGAGGTCCGTGCCTTGTCAGACCGTTCGGCGGCCGCAGCGAAGGACATCAAGTCCCTTCTGAACGAGTCAAATCAACAGGTTGATGAAGGGGTGGTCCTGGTCGGAAGGGCAAGAAGCGCCCTCAAGACGATCAGTGAGCGGATTTCCTCGGTGGCAGGAATCATCGAAGAGATCAGCCAGACGGCGAAGGCGCAGTCGGATAGCCTGAATGAAGTGAATATCGCGGTCTGCGATCTTGACCAGGTTACACAGGCGAATGCCGCCATGGTGGAACAGGCCACCGCAGCAACTTACACGTTGAACCGCCAGACGGCAGAACTGAATGGCGTGATCTCGCGTTTCAAGATGCGCCAGCCGCGCGTGGCCTGAACTGAGGCCGCAAGCGGGGGCTACTGCCTCGGCAGATTGATCTTCCCGTCGCGGCGGCAGGCATTCGTGCCTCCCGGAAGGAACAGGGCAAATCCACGCGGGCGGTCAGGCGAATGCAGGACGATCACGCTGGGGTTGAGCCTGGTCGTGTGAAGGCGGAACTCCTGCTGTGCAGGAAGAGCCGGCACCAGCTTGCCGGGCGGGTTTGCCTTTGTGGGAATCGTTGCCATCGCCGGCACTAGAGGATAGCAACCTTGCGCTGGCCTTTCGCCAGGATCTCCGTTTACTTGTAGTAAGGTCGCACCTGCCGCGGGCCGTTTTCCAGGCTGAGGCCCAGAAAATTTCCCGCCCGCCACACGACACGGGCGTCATAGCTCACTGCTTCGTTCAGGATCACCAGTTCCGCCCTGTCGGACAGGACGAAGGAATTTGCCAGCTTGATCTTGGCCCCCGATGCGCTCATCTCGACGATCTCGCAATAGAGGCTGTTGCTGGACGTCTTGTCGATGAACAGTCCGTTCTTCCGGACCGGGTAGCGCGGGTGGGCCCGCCGTTCTCTGGCAATCTCAAGCTCTGACATGCCTCGATCTTGATCACCGTTACTTACGCTAGGCTGTAAAATGCAGTGTATCAGCGCCTGTAAGTCCTGTGACGGCACAACCGATGATAGCCTTTGCCCATGTATATTGGCTTTTACCGGTTCGATGCAGAGTGAGCGGGTTCACCCTGGAGCAATGTTCGGAGGCAACGCCGTGGCGCCTCCGGGATCCCCCTCATTTGAGTCAAGTTTTCCGGACCGGGCGCTCAATCAAGGGCCTGGGCAATGAGTGACGCCCAGGCCTTCTGGCCTTCTGGCGCGGCGATCAGGTCTTGCCGTACCTCGAACAGGACGGCCTCAAGCCCGCGGGCCTCGCCGTGGACAGGGATGGTATAATCGCCGTCATCGCTGATCTGGTAGGGTTGGTTCGCTTCCACCGGCCGAGACGGCGCGTTGAGGCGCTGCACCAGCATCTCCCCCAGACGTTCCGACTTGCGGAACAGGATGCCGCCATGCCACGGGCGCCGGACACCCTTGAAGACCGGGGTAAAGCTGTGCATGGCGAGGAGGATGGTGTTCTGCCCCCGCGCCTTGCGTTCATCCAGGAGCGACGCGACGGCATTCTGGTACGGCCAATAGAATGCGGTGGCACGTTCTTCGATCTCCGCTGCGGACAGATTCCGGTTTCCGGGAATTTCAGTCGTTTCGCTTACCGCCGGCATCAGCGTCGGCGAATGGAGAGGACGGTTGCAATCGATCAGCAACCGCGAATAGCCAGAAAGAACAAGGGGCGCATCGAGTGCCTTCGAGAGCAGGCGGGACATTCCCGCAGCCCCGATGTCGTAAGCGATGTGGCGTTGAAGCTCCGCTTCGGGAAGGCCGAGATTCCGATAGCGCGCGGGAATGTAGTTGGACGCATGCTCACAGGTGAGCACATACTGCGACGAGCCCTTTGCATTGACGATTTCGAAGGCGGGCGGCTCGGACATGGTCAGTAGACCTCTGCGTAGCGCTTGCAGAGAGCTTCGGGTGAATGGCCTTCGCACAGCTTCAGTTCCATGCGCTTCATGCCGATGTAGGTTTCCAGCGCCACCGGCTCAAACCAGCCGCACACCGTCTTGTCAGATGCAAGGCAATCGAGTGCGCTGGCCAGCGTATCCGGCAGGCGGATCAGGCCAAGTCCCGCCTTTTCATCATTCGGCAGGCTTTCGGGGTCGCCGGAGAAGATCGGCGGTGCGGCAAGGCCGGAGCGGATGCCTTCAAGCCCCGCCATGATGATGACGGCAAGCGACAGGTGTGGGGATGCAGTCGCATCCGCCGCGCGGAACTCGATGTTGAATTGCCGGGCAGGGTCCTTGCCGCCGATGGTCACCGTGGGGCAGATGCGGAGTGAGGACTCGCGGTCCCGCTCGCCCAGCCATGTGTAGCTCGAACTCCAGTTGTGGGGTTTCAGCCGCAACCCCGAAATGGGCGATGATGCAGTGAAGGCGACAAGGGCGGGGAGGTGCTTCAACACACCGGCGGTGAAC
>JAEUMJ010000097.1 GCA_016792865.1 Hyphomicrobiales bacterium
CCATGGACAAAAAAACGCGGGCACCTTGCGGCACCCGCGTTCAAGCCTTGCTTGCCAGTTCCGGTTGGGCTCAGTCGCCCGTCTTTTCGTCGCCGCCTTCGGCAGGCTCTGCGCCCTGCTTCTTGGAAAGGTCTTCGCCGGTGGCCTGATCGACAACCTTCATGGAGAGGCGGATCTTGCCGCGGTTGTCCATGCCGAGGAACTTGACCTTGACCATCTGGCCTTCCGAGACAACGTCGGACACCTTCTGCACGCGCTGCGGAGCAAGCTCCGAGACATGCACGAGGCCGTCACGGGCGCCGAAGAAGTTCACGAACGCACCGAATTCCATGATCTTGACGACCTTGCCTTCGTAGATTTCGCCCACTTCCGGCTCGGAGACGATCGACTTGATCCACTTGAGTGCTGCGGTGATCGCGGCACCCGAAGAGGACGCGACCTTGACGGTGCCGTCGTCCTGGATGTCGATCTTGGCGCCGGTCTTTTCCACGATCTCGCGGATGACCTTGCCGCCGGTTCCGATCACTTCGCGGATCTTGTCGGTCGGGATCTTGATCTGCTCGATGCGGGGCGCATGTTCGCCAAGTCCCGGACGCGCCTTTTCGAGCGCCTCCGACATCTTGCCGAGAATGTGCATGCGGCCTTCCTTTGCCTGGAACAGCGCGACACGCATGATCTCTTCGGTGATGCCGGTGATCTTGATGTCCATCTGGAGCGAGGTGACGCCTTCCGAGGTGCCGGCCACCTTGAAGTCCATGTCGCCGAGATGATCTTCGTCGCCGAGGATGTCCGAGAGAACGGCGAAGCGGTCGCCTTCCTTGATCAGGCCCATGGCGATGCCGGCGCAGGGCGCCTTCAGCGGCACGCCCGCATCCATGAGGGCGAGCGAGGAACCGCACACCGTGGCCATGGAGGAGGAACCGTTCGACTCGGTGATCTCGGACACGATACGGATCGTGTAGGGGAAATCTTCCGGCTTCGGCAGGAGCGGGTTGATGGCGCGCCAGGCGAGCTTGCCGTGGCCGATTTCACGACGGCCGGTGGCACCCATGCGGCCCACTTCGCCCACCGAGAAGGGGGGGAAGTTGTAGTGCAGCATGAACTTGCCCTTCATCAGGCCGTCCAGCGAGTCGATGTACTGCTCGTCTTCGCCGGTGCCCAGCGTGGTGACCACCAGCGCCTGGGTTTCACCACGGGTGAACAGGGCAGAGCCGTGGGTGCGCGGCAGGACCGAGGTTTCGGCAATGATCGGGCGCACCGTCTTGGTGTCGCGTCCGTCGATGCGCTTGCCCGTGTCGAGGATGTTGTTGCGCACGATGTCGGCTTCGAGCTGCTTGAACTGCTCGCCCACGGCCTGTTCGGTCGGCGCGTTCGGGTCTTCCTTGTTCACAAGGGCGGCCTTCACGGCATCCTTCGCCTTGGCGACGGCGTCCTGGCGGTCTTCCTTCTTGGCGATGGAATAGGCCTTGCGGAGTTCGGCTTCGGCCTGCGCCTTGACCTTGGCATAGACAGCCGAACGGTCAGGCGGGTTGAAATCGCGCGGTTCACGCGAGGAGCGTTCGGCGAGACGGATGATCGCGTCGATCACCGGCTGGAAGCCGCGATGGCCGAACATCACGGCATCGAGCATCACCTGCTCGGAGAGTTCCTTGGCTTCCGATTCCACCATCAGGACGGCGTCCTGCGTGCCGGCGACCACGAGGTCGAGAGCGGAAAGCTTCTGCTGCTCGATGGTCGGGTTCAGCACGAACTGGCCGTCGATGTAGCCGACGCGGGCCGCACCGATGGGGCCGAGGAAGGGAATGCCCGAAAGCGTGAGGGCGGCAGACGAGGCCACCATGGCGGCGATGTCGCTGTCGTTCTCAAGGTCATAGGACAACACCGTGGCGATCACCTGCGTTTCGAGGCGGAAGCCATCGGGGAACAGCGGGCGGATCGGGCGGTCGATCAGGCGCGAGACAAGCGTTTCGCGTTCCGTCGGGCGGCCTTCGCGCTTGAAATAGCCGCCGGGGATCTTGCCTGCGGCATAGGTCTTTTCCTGGTAGTTCACGGTGAGCGGGAAGAAGTCGATTCCCGGCTTTTCGCTGCGCGCCGCAACGGCGGTGGCAAGAACGGTGGTTTCACCGATGGTGACGAGGACGGCCCCGTCAGCCTGGCGGGCGATGCGGCCCGTTTCCATGCGGAGCGGCTTGCCGCCCCATTCCAATTCTTCAACGTCGATGTTGAACATCGTCTGTCCTTTTCAATCGTCCTTCGCCGCCACTTTTTCAGCACCGATCACTCGGACGGCATCCCCTTTGGACCTGCGCGGTTTGAGCCCTATTGCCCAATCGCTTGGCGGGGACGCGGGCGGCTGTTCGGTGTCCGCCCGCTCATGCGTAGAAACATCTTCCCGTTGGCCGGGAAGGCACGGGTGGAGCGAACTCCACCCTGACTTTCCTGCCCCGGAGCCCGGGACAGGAGGAACCCTTGCCTAGCGGCGGATATCGAGCTTCTTGATGAGAGCCTGATAGCGGCCTTCGTCCTTCTTCTTCAGATAGTCGAGCAGGCCACGGCGGGCCGACACCATCTTGAGGAGGCCACGGCGGGAGTGATTGTCCTTCTTGTGGCTCTTGAAGTGGTCGGTCAGCGCGTTGATGCGCTCGGTGAGGATGGCCACCTGGACTTCGGGCGAACCCGTGTCGCCAGACTTCGTGGCATGTTCCTTGATGAGCGCGGTCTTGCGCTCGGCAGTGATCGTCATTCGGTCATCTCCTGAATGGACTTACAGATTGAACAGTCGTTTCGGCTTCAGCGATCCCTGCTCCACGGAACACAGGCCGAGGGGCTTGCCCCCGTGTTTCACCAAAACCACCTCCGCCGCCGGGGGACACTCGGTCCCTCGCAACACAACCTGCTGGCCATGTCTGAGGCGTTGCGCATCCTGATCCATCACGGCCAGTGCCGGGATGCCGTCCAGCACGGTCTCGATGGGGCGTAGGATGTGCGCGAGGCGCATTTCGCCGGGGGCGGATTGGCACACTTCCGCAAGCTTTTCCAGTGAAATCATGTCGGCCTCCCGGAACGGCCCCACCGCCAGCCGCCGCAGGGTCACGACATGGCCCAGCCAGCCGAGTGCCCGGCCCATGTCGCGGGCGAGCGAGCGCACGTAGGTGCCCTTGCCACAGTCCACCTCGAAGAGGGTCTGGGACGGCGTCGGCCAGTCCAGCACGGCGAGGCGGTGGATCTGCACCGTGCGAGCGTCCAGCGACACATGTTCCCCTGCCCTTGCCAGGTCATAGGCGCGGGCGCCGTCCACCTTGATCGCGGAGTAGGCCGGCGGTCTTTGCTGCACTGCACCATGAAACTGCGGAAGCAGCGCCAACAGTTCTTGCTGCATTGCAACATAATCCATGCTGCGCGGTAAGATGTTGTTTTCTCTAAAACCTTCAAATTCGTTTGAAGTCGCTACGATCTCGCCTTCCAGATCATCCGTGCGCGTCTCCGCCCCCCACTGGACAGTGAAACGGTAGGTCTTGCTGCCGTCCATGGCCCACTGGATGGTTTTGGTTGCTTCGCCCAGGGCAATGGGCAGGAGGCCGGAGGCCAACGGGTCCAGCGTGCCGCCGTGCCCGGCCTTTTCCGCATTCAGCAGCCAACGCACCTTGCCCAGCGCCTGGGTCGAGGAAAGGCCCAGCGGCTTGTCCAGCACGATCCAGCCATGGATCGGCTCTTTCTTCCGCTTCTCGCGCATGTGCTGCGGCGGTCGGGCGGACGGTGCCTCGCCCGTCACCTACTTCTTCTCCAGATCCTGTGCCACATGGGGAGAATGCAGGATGGTATCGATCTTGCTGGCATAATCCAGAGACGTATCGATTCGAAACCTCAACTGGGGCATGAATTTCATGTCCAGCTTCGGCGCCAGCAGGCCGCGAATGTAGTTCTGGTTGCGGGTGCAGGCGTGCAGCACTTTCCGTTCCTCACCCACCACCAGGGGACGGACGAAGGCGGTAGCGATCTTGAGGTCGGGCGACATCTGCACTTCGACCACGCTGAACTTGAGCCGCTCCAGTTCAGGATCACCCGTCTCGCCCCGCATGAAAACATCCGCCAGCGCGTGGCGGATCAGCTCTCCGGCGCGGAGCATGCGTTGGGACGGGGCAGAGGAGTGGCTCATGAAGGGTCCGGTCGTGGTGTTTGGGCGATCTTAGGCGTTTGCGGCAAGGCCCGCCAGCTTTTCCGGGGCTACCGTGGCCCGCAAGGCGTCAAGGAGGTGGTCCTTGTCTTCGGGCGTGGCAAAGCCGCGGTCCGGCACATAGACGACAAACAGCTTGTAGCGGATCAAAACCGTTCCACCCTGCTCCACCACCTGATCAATGCCGCCATAGGCCATATAATGGATGACCGATGGCGTGGCCCATAACAGGCCCGAGGCGTGGCAGGTCACCGTCACGTCCTGCGACTCGTCGATGCGGGCGAGCTTCGCCATTTCCTTCTGGCTCCGCTTTCCCATGCGCAACCAGAAGAGGGTGGACAGGAAGAACCCGACCACCACCCCCGGCAGCACCCAATTCAACCACCAGGGCCATCCCGGCAGGATGTCGCCGCCAAAGGCGATGATGACCCCGATCACCAACCCCGCCGCGAACAACAAGGGCTTGGCCCAGGCTCCCGCCAGGGGAGGTGCGGGATGGAAGGGGGTGCCTGTGGCAAAGATCTCCGAAGACCGGGTTTGGAACCGGGCCACCACCCTGCCCCCGGCCATCACCTCTGCGGGAACGATGTCAGCCATCCATGCCTGCTCCATAACGTGCCAGCCGCTCGTCCAGTGGTCCCGTATGCAGTTCGAACAGGTGGTTGTCGTGGTCGTAGAAGTAGAGCGATTGCCCTTCGCCTTCCACCCTCGGCCGCGGCGGGCGCATCTCCAGCCCCAGTTGCCCGATCGCCAGGCGTGCCTGCTCCAGCTGTCCGTCAGAGACCTTGAAGGCCACATGATTGTAACTGCGGGGGACCGGGCTGTCTCCCTCCATGATGGCAATCCAGACGCC
>JAEUMJ010000135.1 GCA_016792865.1 Hyphomicrobiales bacterium
GATGCGCACCAGTTCGGCCCATATGTCCGTGGACGGGCACACCGGTTCGCAAAGCTACGATGTGACTGAGCAATCGACCATCGACGAAACCCACTCAGGCAACAATGTCATCGTCGAGAACGAGATGAGGACGATCGGGGAAGCGGCCCGCGCAATCTCCAGCGATACCGCGCTTTACAAGATCTTTCACCGCATGACGATTGCGGCGGCAAAGGGATAACACTCATGGACCCGCTCAAGGCCGCCGCCGCCTCTGCCTATTCCGGCCTCACCGCGCAGTCGATGCGCCTTCGCATCGTCTCGGAAAACATCGCCAATGTGGAGTCCACCGGCCGCACCCCGGGGTCCGATCCCTATCGCCGCAAGACCATCAGCTTTTCCCAGGCGATGGATGAGGTGACAGGCGCTTCGACAGTGAAGATTTCAGACGTGGGCAATGATCCCTCGGCCTTCCTGGTGGAACATGATCCGGGCCACCCCGCTGCCGATGCAAAGGGCAATGTGAAACGCCCGAATGTGAACATGATCGTGGAAATGACCGACCTCCGCCAGGCGGTGCGCTCCTACGAGGCCAACCTTCAAGTGATCCGCCAGGGACGTGAAATGTCCTCAAGCCTGATCGACATGCTGAGGAGTTCGTGATGATTGAGTCCCTGAAGATGTCGCCGCTCAGCGGGCTTGGCCTCGGCCATGCCGCAAGCGCCGCGAAAACCGCCACCTCCAACGCGGTTGTCGATTTTGCCTCCCAGCTCGCGCAGACCGTTCGCGCCGGCGAGAGTGCCGTCGTGTCCGGCGTCAAGGGAGACATCCCGCTCCAGCAGGTCGTGGAGACCGTGATGCAGGCCGAGCGAACGCTGACGACGGCTGTCTCGATCCGCGACAAGATCGTGAGTGCCTATCTTGAAACGACGCGTATGCAAATCTGAGGATTGTGAGACATGAGAGTTTTGTCCATCGCTGCCACCGGCATGAGTGCGCAGCAGTTGAATGTTGAAGTCATCGCTCACAATATCGCGAACTCGAACACCACAGGCTTCAAGCGGTCGCGGGCGGAATTCAGCGACCTGCTGTATCAGATCGAGCGCAGTTCCTCCACGCCGACGGGCGAGACGGGAAGCGTCGTGCCGGAAGGCGCGGAGCTTGGTCTTGGTGCGCGCCTGACATCCATCCGCAGCATCAATATCCAGGGCCCCATCAGCAACACCGGAAATCAGCTTGATGTTGCCATCAATGGCGAAGGCTTCTTCCAGGTGAGAAACCTCGACGGCAACATTGCCTACACCCGCGCAGGCACATTCAACACCGATGCCAACGGCCTGATCGTCAACGGTGACGGCCTGCCGCTGGATCCACCCATCACGGTGCCCGCCGACACCATCGGCATCGTCATCAGCAAGACGGGCGAAGTCTTCGCCCGCACCGCCGGCGGCACGACCGAAACAAGCATCGGCCAAATTTCGCTTTCCGCCTTTGCGAATCCGGCCGGTTTGCACGCACTGGGTGGCAATCTCTTCCAGCTGACGGAAGCCTCCGGCCCTGCCACCACGGCAAATCCGGGTACCTCGCCCATGGGTGTGCTGGAGCAGGGCTATCTGGAGGAATCGAACGTCGATCCCGTCCAGGAAATCACCGAGCTGATTTCGGCCCAGCGCGCCTATGAACTGAACTCGAAGGTCATCCAGGCCGCCGATGAAATGGCCGGTATCGTTTCCAAGGGTCTGAGGTGATTCATGGCATGCCGCTGGCCAGTTGTTGTCCTGATGCTGACTGCTGCGTGGCCTGCCGCACCTGCCCATGCCGAGACAATGTCGCTGCCCGTGCCGTTGCGCACGATCTATCCCAAGGATACCGTCAACAAGGCGGACTTCACCTTCAAGGAATACGAGGTGAACGAGGTCGCCCGGCGCAACTATGTGATCTCCCTGTCGCAGCTTGAGCAGCAGGTCGCTGCCAGGGCGCTTCCGGCAGGGCGGCCCGTGCCGCTGCGCTCGCTGAAACGGGCATCGGACGTCAGCAAGGGCCAACAGGTCGTGGCGCGTTACGTGTCGCACGGCATCGAGATCCAGGGCATTCTGGTGCCGGAGCAGGATGGCGTGATCGGTGACACTGTCAGGGTGCGCAATCCGGAAACAGGTGTTTCCCTTCTGGCCCGCGTGGCGCCCGACGGCACCCTTGCGGTCGAGGGTGATTGATGCGGCTGCTTTCTCTCATGGGATTCGGGCTCGCGCTGGTTCTCGCCGGACCCGGCCACGCGACATCACGCATCAAGGACGTGACGGTGGTGCAGGGCATCCGTGACAACCAGCTTGTGGGTTATGGCCTTGTGATCGGTCTTGCCGGAACCGGCGACAGCCTGCGGACTTCGGCCTTCACGGAAGTGTCCATGCGCTCCATGTTGCAGAGGATGGGCATCGGTCTCGGCGATACCGCCATCCAGTCCAAGAACGTTGCGGCGGTTGTGGTGACGGCAACGCTGCCGCCCTTCGTCACCCAGGGCACGCGCATCGACGCGACTGTTTCGTCCCTCGGAGACGCGACATCGCTGGGGGGAGGCACTCTGGTGATGACACCACTTGTTGCGGCCAATGGCGAAGCCTTCGCGGTGGCCCAAGGTTCGGTCACGATCAACGGTTTCAAGGCGCAAGGCAAGGCCACGACGGTGACGCAGGGCATTCCCACCACGGGCCGTGTCCCCAATGGGGCGATTGTCGAGCGCGACCACGAGGCCGACATCAACTCAATTCCTGAATTCACCCTGCAACTCCAGAATCCGGATTTCTCCACCGCCGAGGAAATTGCCGACCAGATCAACCTCTATGCGCAACGCCGCTTTGGTGCGGCCATTGCCGAGGTGAAGGACTTCCGCAGCGTGCGGGTGAAGAGGCCGGACTCGATCATTGCCTCGCGGCTCATGGCCGAACTGGGGCAGTTGAAGGTGGAAGTGGATGCGCCCGCGCGCATCGTCGTGGATGAGCGCAGCGGCACCATTGTCATGGGTGAGAATGTCCGCATCTCTCCTGTTGCCATCTCGATCGGAAGCCTGACCGTGAAGATCACCGAAGACGTCATTGTATCCCAGCCGCTTCCCCGCTCGGACGGCAAGACCGTGACGGCGCCCTCCACCGAGATCCAGATTGCCCAGCCGGATGATCCGGTTGCGATCCTGCGTGGCCCGACACTGGAAAAGCTCGTGCAGGGCCTGAACCGCATGGGCCTGAAGCCACCGGAAATCACGTCGATCCTTCAGTCCATCAAGTCCGCAGGTGCCTTGCAGGCAGAACTGGTGGTGCAGTGATGCGGAGGACCACATTCGTTGCCGCACTTGTGCTTGCCCTTGGGCATGGCACCGGCCTTGCCAGTTCCGAGCCTGCCGCTCCCGCGCCGGAAGCGGCCGCCCCGGCACCCAAGCCGATCGTGAAGGACTATTGCAGCAGCTTCGTGGACGTTGCCGCCGAACGTCGCCTGACCCGCCTGAATGAGGCATTGAAGAAGACACGCGAGGACGTTGATGCCCGCATCGAGGAACTGAAGGCGCAATCGGCAGAGCTGAAGGCCCTCATTGATGCACGCAAGGCGATGCAGGCAAAGGTGGGCGAGTCCCTGCTCAAGATCTACATCCAGGTGGAACCGGAAGCGGCGGCGCAACAACTCGCCAAGCTCGAGCCCGGCACGGCCGCCGAAATCCTCGTGAAGATGAATCCAAAGCGGTCCGGCGAGATCCTCTCGCTCATGGACCCGAAGAAGGCCGCCTCGCTCGTCGCCCTTCTGACCTTGCAGACAAGCCCGGAGAAAGCACCCAAGTCATGACGGTTCGTATCGTTGCTGCCACTGTCGTGTGCGGCGTCCTTCTTTCAGGTTGCATGGGCCGGGTGCAGAACATGCTGGACGACCCGGAGCTTTCTCCTGTCGGGTCCGGCCTGACCACGGCCAGCACGGAACCTGTCGCGCTGTCCCATGCGCTCGATGACAGCCAGCCTTCCGGCAACGGGAGCTGGATCGGCGGCCCGGCGGACTACTTCCGCGGCCAGCGCGCCCTTGCCAGGGGTGACCTTCTCACCGTGAAGATCGGCTTCAACGACAAGGCCAGCTTCAACAACTCCACATCGCGCAGCCGCAAGGCCAAGGCTGATGCAAGCACTGATTTCAACGTGGGACTCTTTGCACTCGTTGGTCAGGGGCAGGGCGAGGCCAATGTCGATTCAAATTCCTCGGCCAGCGGCCAGGGCACCATCACGCGTTCCGAAACCGTCAACGTGACGATCACCGCCATCGTCACCAAGGTGTTTCCCAATGGCATGCTGTACATCGAGGGTTCCCAGCAGACCATGGTGAATTTCGAACGTCGCGACGTGAAGATTGCCGGGATTGTCCACCCCAAGGACATTGCGCCGGACAACACCATCGACTTCTCCAAGATTGCCGAAGCGCGCGTTGTCTACGGTGGCAACGGCAAGGTGTCGGACGTGCAGAAACCCGGCTGGGGCATGCAACTTTGGGACAAGCTTAAGCCCTTCTAAGTCGGCCCATGGCCTCGAACGATGATTCGAAAGAGAAGGACGGCAAGGGCGGCGGCATCATGCCGTTGATCATGGCCGCCGTCATTTCAGTCGTCGTCGGGCTGGGGGCAGGGTACGGCACGATCGTCACATTTGCGCCGCCAAAGTCTCCCGATGTCGCCGCCAAGCCGGCGGAGGCCCCTGCTGCCGAAGCGCATGGTGCGGCACAGGCTGAGAAAAAGGACGAAAAGGCGGGCGGTCATGGCGGTGGGGGCGAAGGCGAAGCCGACGCCGAAGAACAGCCGCCGGAGCCTGTGGACCCCAATGACGTGGCATATATCCCTCTGGCGCCTGTCATTACCAATCTCACCGATCCCAAGACCGTTTGGCTGCGGCTGGAAGGTGGCATCACCTACCTGAAATCCGGAGAGAAGAAGCCGGATGTCCTGGCTGCCGAGTCTGCCCAGCAGATCGTCCAGTACATCCGCACCATCCGGCTCGCCGATGTCGAAGGGCAGGACGGGTTGCAGTTTCTCCAGGATGACCTCAATGACATCACCCGCTCGCTGAGCAACGGGCAGGTGCAGTCAGTCCTGATCAGCGGGTTAATCGTGGAATGAAGAAGATCCTGCTGGCCTGTCTGATTCTGGCCCTGGCCGGCACCGCTGCCCTGGCGCAAGCCCAGGTGCAGGCGCCCGCTGCTCCGGAAGTTCAAGGCCCCACCCAGCAACTGCTTCAGACAGTGACCGGCTCGGCCGCGGACTCCATCCTGCAATCGTTTGTGCTGATCACGCTTCTCTCGATCGCGCCCGGCATTGCCGTGATGGTGACGAGCTTCACGCGCATCATCATCGCATTCTCCTTTCTTCGCACCAGCATCGGCTTGCAGTCGGCGCCCGCCAACATCGTGCTCATCTCGCTGGCATTGTTCCTCACGGCCTTCATCATGGCGCCCACCTTCGACGCGGCCTATCGTGACGGCTTGAAGCCGCTCCAGGAAAAGCAGATCACCGAAGCCGTGGCCTACGAGCGGATCACCGATCCGTTCCGCACATTCATGCTGAACAACGTGCGCGAGAAGGAACTTGCCTTCTTCCAGGACATGGCAACGGAGACGGCCTTCGGTGCCGAGCCTTCTGAACGCGATCTCCGCATTCTCGTGCCCGCCTTCATGGTGTCGGAACTTCGCCGCGGCTTTGAGATCGGCTTTCTCATCGCCTTGCCGTTCCTGATCATCGACCTTGTTGTCGCCACCGTCACCATGTCGATGGGCATGATGATGCTGCCCCCCACGGTGATCTCGCTTCCCTTCAAGGTCCTGTTCTTCGTGCTGATCGATGGCTGGACGTTGCTGATTGGCAGTCTCGTGAAATCATTCAACTGATTTTCACGACCGCATTCACACCCTGTTAGGCAATGCCCTGCACCACCTATGCGATTAGGGTGCTGTTAATTTCTGTCCGATAGGTTGTCCTCATGGCGGGGCGCCCAAGAAGTGCGCCACGGATGAACGGTCCGCCAGTCCCGGCAATGCCCGGCATGTACTCCTCCAGAAACGTCAATCAAACAGGAGCTTAGCCATGGCTAGCATCAACACGAATATTTCTGCAATGACCGCACTGCGCAGCTTGAACGCCACCAACGCTGCACTCGACAAGACCCAGGCCCGCATTTCGACCGGCCTCAAGGTCGGCAGCGCCGAAGACAACGCCGGTTATTGGTCAATCGCCACCACGATGCGTTCGGACCAGTCGGCCCTCTCGACGGTGAACGACGCTCTCGGCCTCGGTGCCGCCACTGTTGACGTCGCCTACACGGGCATGAACAAGGCCATCGACGTTGCGAAGGAAATCAAGAACAAGCTCGTCGCCGCCCGTCAGCCTGGCGTTGACCGTGCCAAGATCCAGACCGAAATCACCGAACTCCAGAACCAGCTGACCTCCATCGGCGATGCCAGCGCCTTCTCTGGCGAAAACTGGCTCTCGGTTGACTCCGGCGCCGCCGGCTACAACGACACGAAGACCATTGTTGCGTCCTTCACGCGCTCGTCCGCGGGCGTGTCGATCGGCACGATCTCGGTCAGCCTCACCAGCGTGAAGCTGTTCGACGCCGACGACCAGTCGGGCATTCTCGACACGGAATCGACGACCACCAACGGTGGCGTTGACTATGCCGTCTCCACTCTCGACATCTCGGCCCTGACCGACGACGCCAATGACCTGGCCGACCTTGAAGAAATGATCGGCACGGTCGATGACTCGATCGCCAGCATGACGGACGCAGCTGCAACTCTTGGTTCTGCCAAGCAGCGCATCACCATGCAGAAGGACTTCGTTTCTGCTCTCTCCGACGCCATCGGCCGCGGCATCAGCGCCCTGGTTGACGCCGACATGACCGAAGAATCCACGAAGTTGCAGGCCCTTCAGGTCCAGCAGCAGCTCGGTACGCAGGCTCTCAGCATCGCGAACCAGAGCTCGCAGTCGATCCTGTCCCTGTTCCGCTAACGCGGTGCACCCAGGCCGCCGGATCAGACTGCTCCCCAGACTTGATCCGGCGGTGACCGTGCCTATGGAATACAATGCCTTAACTCGGCATTAACCTTATCGCTGTTATCTGGCTTCATGACGAAGATGGAGAAATCCATCAGGCATGAGGCCCGTTCGTCATTCCGGTTCCGGTCCGGCATGTCCTAGGCAACAAATACCATGTCTTGGGGACATTCAAATGACGAGCATCAACACCAATCGTGCTGCCATGACGGCGCTGCAGAGTCTTAACGTGACCAATGCGCGTCTGGAGGATGTACAGCAGCGAATTTCAACGGGTTTGCGGGTTGCTTCCGCATCCGACAACGCCGCGTACTGGTCGATTGCGACCACGATGAAGTCCGACAACTCGTCCCTCTCGACCGTCCAGGACGCCCTCGGCCTCGGTTCCGCAACGGTGGACGTGACCTACACCGCCATCAATACGGCCATCGAATCAACCAAGGCCATCAAGGACAAGCTGGTCGCCGCCCGCCAGTCCGGCGTGGACAAGGTGAAGATCCAGGCAGAAATCACCGCCCGCCAGAGCCAGCTCCGCTCGATTTCCGATTCGGCTTCTTTCTCCGGCGAGAACTGGCTGGCCGTCGATTCCTCGCTCGCCAGCTACAATCCCAACAAATCGATCGTCTCGTCATTCGCCCGCGGCGCCAGCGGCATCACCATCCAGACCATTGATTTCAACGGCGACGCCGCGAAGCTCTACGATGACAACGACCAATCCGGCATTCTCGACCTCGAAGACACGACCACCAACGGTGGTGTGACCTATTCGGTGGCGACCCTCGATATCTCCACCCTTACCGACTCGGCCAACGACACTGCCGACCTTGAGCAGATGATCACCTGGGTGGACAACGCGCTTGGTGCAATGACCACGGCTGCTGCCAACCTCGGCGCCCTGAAGAACAGCATCGACAACCAGACCTCCTTCGTGAAGACCCTGATGGAAGCTGTCCAGCGCGGCGTCGGCACACTGGTTGACGCTGACATGACCGAGGAATCGACCAAGCTTCAGGCCCTTCAGGTGCAGCAGCAGCTTGGCGTGCAGGCGCTGAGCATTGCCAACCAGAACAGTCAGACGATCCTGTCGCTGTTCAAGTAACGGCCTTGGCGTGAGCCATCGCACATAGCCCTCGGCGGGCCGGTTATCGTGGTCAATTGGTAGCGCTCAAGTCATGTCCCAGGTTTCGCAGTTGCTCTCGTCCTTCGGAAGGCTTTCACGCGGGCGGGCACTTGCCATGCTTCTGCTCGCGGCTGCTCTTGGAGGAATGATCTTCATCAGCTTCGCCATGCTGAACAAGCCGGTGCGCGAAGTTCTCTATTCCAATCTCGATGCCGAAGATGTCAACCGCATCGGCTCGGTTCTCTCGGAAGTCGGGATCAGCTTTGACGTTAACGAAGCGGGGACCGCGGTTCTTGTCGAGCACGGCAAGACGGCGCAGGCCCGCATGATCCTTGCCAGCAAGGGCCTGCCGAAGTCGGACAAGGCAGGCTACGAACTCTTCGACCAGATGGGATCGCTCGGCCTCACGTCCTTCATGCAGCAGGTGACGCGCGTGCGCGCCCTTGAAGGTGAACTCGTCCGCACCATCCAGCAGCTCGAAGGGGTGAAAGCCGCCCGCGTCCACCTCGCCCTGAAGTCGGAGGGCACCTTCCGCAATCGCGACGAGAAGCCGTCGGCTTCCGTCGTCATCCGCACCGGCGGCACCCCCACTGAAGCCACCGCTGCCGCAATCAGGCAGATTGTTGCCTCCGCCATTCCGGGCCTGACAGTGGATCAGGTCGTCGTCTCAACCACGGACGGGCAGTTGCTCAGCACCCCGGGCGGGCAGGAAGACGCCGTGCCCACCCACATGCTGGACCTTGAGCAGAAGGTTGCCCGCGAAACCCAGGAACGCATCGAGCGCACCATTGCGCCCATCGCGGGCCTCAACAATGTGCGCGTCAGCGTCGCGGCCAAGCTCGACATGGACAAGCGCCAGACCACGGAAACGAATTACGATCCTGAATCAAAGGTGGAGCGCTCGACGCGCAGCGTGAAATCCTCCGACCAGTCCTCCGGCGGCTCCGGTGACAGGCCGGTTTCCGCCGACCAGAACATCCCGCAGGAGGTGGGCGCAGGCGGAAGTGGCGACACGACCAGCAAGAAGAAGGAAAACAAGGAAGAACTGGTCAACTACGAAGTGGGCAGCAGGCAGACGGAGACGGTCTCGAACGGCTATCGCATCGACAAGCTTGCCGTGGCCGTCGTGGTCAACCGCAAGGCCTTCCTTCCCACCGACGGCACCGCCCCCGATGAAGCCAAGCTCAAGGAAAGGCTGGTTGAAATCGAGGAACTGGTGAAATCGGCATCCGGCATCGATGAGGCCCGCAAGGACACCGTGCGCGTGGTGATGATGGACTTCGTTGAGGAACCGGCTGGAACGGAAGAAGTGTCCGGCCCCGGAGTCATGGATCAGTTGATGGGCAACCTCGGCACCATCATCAACGCGGGCGCCTTGCTCACGGCCATTGTGCTGGTGATCATGCTGGGCCTGCGGCCTACAATGAAAATGCTGCTGGAAGCACAGCCGCGTGAAGCCGAAGGCGGCTCTGCCATGGGTTCACTGCCCTCGCTGGACAATCCTGCCATTGCCTTGCCGGACAACTTTGACATGGGCGGCGGCGGAGGCATGGATACATCCGATCCCGCTGCGGCCGTTCCCATTGACAAGCTGAACCGGATCGTCGGCATCGACATGGACCGCGCCGCGCAGGTGTTGAAGCAGTGGCTTGAAAGACCGGTTAAGGAGGCCGCATGAAAAGCTGGTCGGCGTGGTCGGTAGACCGCGAAGATGCGGCACGGCTTCAGAAGTCAAACTCGGTCGAACAACTGGATGCAGCAGGAGAGTTTGAGGCCGAGATTGGAGCCATCAGCGATACGCTGATGAAGACGCTGACGCTTTACGAGCTGGCCGCACTTCAGAAACTGCAACGCGCCACGCTTCGCCAATGGGTGAAGCGGCAAGGGGAACTGGTCGAAACCAGCATTTCCGAGCAGGCGGCGCGGCTTCGCTCGAATCTGGTGAATGCCGTCGCGGGAGCAGTGGAGCCTCTCCTCAAGGAGGTCATCGAAAAGAAGGCGATCGATGATTTCTGCGACGTGATGGAAAAGGCGGCAAGCCGCAGCATCTTTGAAAATTCGATCATTTCCGTGCCTGCGCGACTGCACGCCGCACTCCAGGAGGAGCTGCAAAAGCGCGGCCTCAAGCTTGAGGCAAAGGAGTCAGGCGAGGAAGAGATCTCGGTCGCAATGGGCGACACCCATATCGAGACCAGGATCGGGTCAGTTGTTGAAGAGTTGAATGGAGTTTTGCAGCAATGAGTAAGGAAGGCGCCCAGGAAATCCTGATCATCCGCAGGGGCGGCGGCGACGACAATGCTGCACACAAGGGCGGCGCGTGGAAGATTGCCTACGCCGACTTCGTGACCGCCATGATGGCCTTCTTCCTGGTGATGTGGCTCATCAACTCCGCCAACGAGGTAACCAAGGCCCGTGTGGCGAGCTATTTCAATCCCATCAAGATGACTGACGCCTCCCCGGTCCGTCGCGGCCTGAAGGAGGAGGTGGATGCCCAGAGCCACAAGGCCTATCCGGACGAAGCCAAGGCTGCCGGTGGCGCATCGAAGGAAAAGACGGAAGGAAAGCCACCCGAACTGACGGTGAGCGAAGACAAGCTGCTCATGAACCCCTACGCCATGCTGGACGAGCTTGTGAAGCAATCGGACGCCGCAGCAAAAGCGGGCGCGGCACCTGAGGAAAACGCCATCCAGGGCGATCCCTTCAATCCCCGTTCCTTCGAGCACCTCACGGAACTGCAGGTGACTACACCGCAGGACGGCTCGCCCGGCGCCATGCCCAATCCCGGCATGGCCAAGGAAGAGTCAGGCGATCTCGTGGGCAAGGGTGAAGCCAAGAGCGCCACCACCGAGGAGCCGCACAACGGCACGCCGGGGTCCAGGGATGGCACCGGCCCGGCCGAAAAATCCGCGGTGGGCGGCACAAGCGAACTGCCCGACAAGGGCATGGAGGGAACACAAGACGGTGCCGGTCCTGCCGAAAAGCAGGCCATGGGAGGAAGCGCCGCCAAGCCTGCGACGCAAGAGGCCGGCCCGGATGCGGTCCAGCCCAAGGCAGGAGAAAGCAAGACCCATTCCCCCGAAGTCATGAAGCTTGCCCAGGATTTCCGGGAGAAGATCGAAAGCGAGATTGCCAAGTTCAAGGGCAAGATCGATCTCAATGCTCACGTCAAGGTGACCGACGAAGGATTGCTGATCATCCTCGAAGACGGGCAGGGAAGGAGCATGTTCTCGGTCGGCTCGGCCCAGCCCAATCCTGCGCTCATCGACATCATCGGCGACATCGGTGCATTGCTTGCGAAAACCGAGGGCAATGTTGTCGTCCGGGGCCACACCGATGGCCGTCAGTTCCGCAACCGCAAGTATGACAACTGGCAGCTCTCCACGGATCGTGCCCACATGGCCAGCTACATGCTCATCCGCGGCGGCCTTGCCGAAGCCCGCATCAGGCGCATCGAGGGCTACGGTTCCTCATCACCCATCGTGCCGGGTGACACCATGCTCGACGCCAACCGGCGCGTTGAATTCCTGTTGGCGAGATGAAGTTCCGCATCGCCATCTCCCGCAGGGTCATGTTGGGCGTCGCCGGCGCACTGCTGATCCTGGGTGGTGGCGCAGGTGGCGCAGCGTATTTCGGTCTCGTGCCCTTGCCGTGGGCGGAAACACCGGAGCTGCGTGGCGCGATAGAAGAACCGGAAGCGGGCCATGGCGACAAGGTCGCGGAAGGTGAACACGGCGCAACGGCAGACGGTGAGCACGGCAAGGCGGCAGATGGTGATCACGCAGCAGCAGAAGGTGAGCACGGCGCAGCGGCAGACGGTGAACACGGTGCTGCGGCGGAAGGCGAGCACGGCGCAAAGGCAGAAGGTGAGCACGGCGCAGCGGCAGACGGTGAACACGGTGCTGCGGCGGAAGGCGAGCACGGTGCTGCCGCCGGCGAACATGGCGCAGCTGCCGCCATTCCGGAAATTGTCTGGGACATTCCACGACGCAGTGAATTCAACGCATCTGTACGGGCATTGATGCTGGCGCAATCGGCCGCCGCCAGTGGCCGCGTGGCGCAGGTCGGATCACAGCGGGAAGCCATTTCGCGAATTCAGATCGCATTGCAGACCTTCGACCCCAAGAGCGCACATCCGGAAGAGCTGGAAGCGCTCGGCATCTATCTCCTGTCCGGCGGCAATCCGCGCGGATTGTCCGGCCTGATCGAGGACATTCCTTCGGTCAGCCCGCTCAAGAAGCTCCTGCGCGGTGCCCATGACTACGTGATCGGCGAGACCAACAAGGCAAAGGCAATCCTGATGGATGTTGACCTGAGCACCGTGTCACAGCCACTGGCCGCACGCATATCCCTGGCCCAGGCGGCGATGATTGATCCCACTGATACCGCAGCGCAGACCAAGGCCCTGAAGCGCGCTGCCAGCTACGCACCCGGCACATTGGTCGAGGAAGCTGCCTACAGGCGTCTCGTGGCGCTTGCGATCAAGAGTGAGGACCAGCGAGCCTTCGTGCGTTCGACCCGGCGCTACATGCGGCGCTTCCCGACTTCCCTCTACATCGGTGAGTTCCTGCAGAACTATGGTCAGGGCCTACTGCATTTCGAGGAAGCCAAGCATCCGACGCCGCGAAGTGACCTGGATCACATGCTGCACGTGCTTCCCCGGGGCGTGGCCCGCACGCTCGTCATGGAGCTTGCAAAGCAATCGACGAAGCGCGGTCTTCGGGACTTGTGCCTGTATGTGACCAGCAAGGATCACTTCCGCTATCTCAGTGACGAAGGCGATGTCCAGCGCCTGAAGCTCTATGGCATTGCCTGCAACGTGGTCGAGGATCCCGAAGGAAGCAAGCAGGCGCTTGTGGAACTTCCGGCGGAGGGCCTGCCGGAGGAAGACAAGGCTCTCCGCAAGGATGCGCTGCGCCTGGCGGAAACCATGTTGGGCGAAACCCATGCGGCCGAGATCGGCCTCGCCGCCGGGCCGGAAGTGCCTGATTCCGAAACCTCTGCCACCGAGGTCAGCGCCGCACAACAATTGCAGGTTAGTGAAGAGTTACTGAAAGAGGCTGTGCAATGAAGCTCGAAACTTCTGGAAATGTGATTGGTTTTCCGGACGTCGCCGCGCGTGGACAGGCCCTCAAGCGCAAGCTGGGGGCAGAGAATGCGGCTGAGCAGGAAGCAAAATCCGGTTTTCTTTCAATGCTTCGCTCCAATCTGGAAGATGCGGAGCAGATCGTTTCCGCGCTGGAACCGACCGAGGACCGTCCCTCCTCTGAATCCGAGGCCAGCCGCCGCGAAGGCATGTTGGACTTTCACTATTTCGGCACGCTCGTGGGCGCCGTCGCCACCAAGATCGCGTCAGTCTCCCTGACCGATGTGCCTCCTGAAGGTACCGAGATTCCCGCCGTTCCGAGCCTGCAAGTGATTGACAAGGCTCGCCAGTTCCTGATGGACGACGATGAGATCGAGGTTGAAGCGGAGGGGGATGTGAAGGCAGCCCGCCCCACGTTACCGGAGGTCTTGCCGCTGCCGGAAGCTGACGAGGGTGAACCCGTCGAGCGCCCGCTGAAAATTCTGGAAATCAACTTGCCGGAACAGGCGCGAGCCGAAAGCGTTGCGCTGAAATCCAATTCCTTCGTCGTGCAGGGCGAAACCAAGACCATCGCACCCAGGGCCATGGGGCATGAGAAGCCTGCCGACGCGCAGGATGTTGCCGTGCCAGAAGAGGATGCAGACAATACGGTGGTCCAGTTCCGCAGCACCGCACGGAGCGACAACAAGGGTGGAAGCCCGTCATTCGAGCAAGGCACGGATGGTCCGGACGATGAAATCGAGGCCCAGCCTGCCGCCCAGACGGTGCAGGGCGACATCGAGGTTTTCACCAACAGGCCCGCTGACAAGCCGCCGGCGCAGCAGATCGCCGACAACATCAGGCAGGCCGTGCCCGTCCTGCACGCGCAGCCTGCCCAGGGCGGAGAGAAGGCGGCGACGATCCGCTTCAAGCTGCAACCGGAGAATCTGGGCGAAATCGAAGTGAAGCTGAAACTCCGGGGCGACAAGCTGGAAGTCGGCATCATCATGGAAAGAGGTGACGCTGCAGGTGCAGTCCGCCTGGCGCAAGATGACCTGCGCAAGGGCCTGGGCGAGCAGGGCCTCACCGTTGAGCTGATGGATATCTCCGTCGCCGCGCGGTCCGTTCGCGAAACTGCGTCGACGGGCCAATCAGATCTGATGCAGCAGGGCAATCAGTCATCGCGTCAGGACTGGCAGTCCGGTTCGACCGGCGGCGCTTCCCATGGCAGGTCCGGAACGCAATCGGGCGGGCAGGGACGTGCTCCCGCCGGGAGGGAGGACGGAAATGGCAACGTTCAGCGCTTTGCGGAAGAGCCTGCTCCTCGCAGCCTGCGCAGCGGCGTTTTCCTTTAATGAAGCTTCGGCTGCACGGGCCGACCAGCAATCGCTGATCTGTGAGCGGCAGTTGGCGCGGGCCTCCCAGGAGGAACAGGTTCCGTTGCCTGTGCTCTATGCCGTCGGGCTTACCGAAAGCGGCAACAAGGGCCGCCTGCATCCCTATGCCCTCAACATCGAAGGCAAGACGGTCTTCGCCAAGAGCAAGCAGGATGCATTGCGCGAGTTTGCCAATGCACGCAAGCAGGGAAAGAAGCTGATCGACCTCGGCTGCATGCAGGTGAACCATCATTTCCATGGCGAGAACTTCTCCGGCCCTGCTGAAATGCTGGTGCCCGACAAGAACGTGACCTATGCCGCACGCTTCCTGAAGCAGCTTCGGCAGGAACATGGGAGCTGGACCATGGCGGTTGCGCGTTACCATGCCAGCGCCCGCAACAAGAAGGCCCAGAAGAGATACATCTGTTCGGTGATTTCAAATCTGGTGCGCAGTGACTTCGGTGAATGGACGCCGGAAGCGAAAGCATTTTGCGGAGTTCGTTAAGAATGCAGCAACTGCTCCGGCAGATTCAAAGCATTCAAATTTCGTAAAATTCTCCGCTACAGATCGCCACAAGCTACGGATGTCAAAATGGGCTGCACAAAGGAGCAGTTCCATGAGTCTTTATGGTGTTATGCGGACGAGCACGTCCGGCATGGCCGCCCAGGCCACCCGGATTTCGACCGTTGCCGAGAACGTCGCCAACTCGAATACCGTCGGTTACAAGGCGGTACGCGCAGAATTTTCCAGCATCTTCATCAACAACAACATTTCGAGTTTCAACTCGGGCTCCGTCGATACGAACATTCACCGCATCGTTGACAATCAGGGCACGTTGCAGGCCACAGGTTCCGTCACCGACCTGGCCATTGATGGCGACGGCTTCATGCTTGTGCGCAATGCCAATGGTGAAAACTTCATGACGCGCGCCGGTTCCTTCATTCCCGACGGCAACGGCACCCTCGTCAACACGGGCGGCTTTCAGCTTCTTGGTTACCCGCTGACGGACGGAAATCCGACAGTTGTCGTCAACGGCTATACCGGCCTCGTTCCCGTGACGGTGAGCGATGTCGAGCTTGTGGCCGAGCCGACCACCACAGGCAACTTTGCCGCAAATCTTCCTTCGACGGCCGCCGTCATCGCAGCCGCAGACCTGCCTTCCACCAATGCCGCCGGTGCCACCTACACCGCCAAGTCCTCGCTGGTGACCTATGGCAACCTCGGTGAGGAGATCACCCTCGATGTCTATTTTTCCAAGACGGCCACCAACCAGTGGGAAGTGACGGTCTACAACGCCGCTGATGCGGCGTCGGGCGGCGGCTTCCCCTATGCCTCCGCGGCCCTGGATTCCCAGACCCTGGACTTCGATCCCAACAACGGCAAGCTCGACGGCGCAAGCGTCGACTCCCTGAGCATTGCCATTCCAGGTGGCCAGACGCTCGACCTCGACCTCTCGGGAATGTCACAGCTCGCCACGGGCTACTCGGTTCTTGATGCAAAGCTCAACGGCAATGCGGCCAGTGCAGCCGAGATCGTGGAAATCTCCAATGACGGCACGCTCTATGTCTCCTTCGCAAACGGCACGCGCCGCCCGCTGTATCGCGTTCCGATCGCGACGGTCACGAGCCCCGACAATCTCGCCTCCATTTCCGGCAACGCCTTTGCACCGACTTCGAAATCCGGCGACATCCGCATCGGCTTTCCGAACGAGGCCGGGCTTGGTGCCCTGAAATCCGGTGTTCTCGAACAGTCCACCACGGACATTGCTTCGGAATTCACCGACATGATCGACGCCCAGCGCAGTTACACCGCGAACTCGAAGGTCTTCCAGACCGGTGCGGAACTGATGGACGTTCTTGTGAACCTCAAGCGATAAGGGCCGTGCAGCGCGCGTAACACATCATGAGTGGCCTGAGTACAGCACTGACGCAAGCACTGTCTGGCTTGGTGGTTTCACAAAGCCAGACCGCTGTTGTCTCGCGCAACATCACGCGCGCGTCGGACGAAGACTACACCCGCAAGATCCTCGGTCTTACCACCGACTTCGCGGGCAATGCGCGCGCCGCCAATATCTCCCGCGTCGTCGAACAACGGCTGACGGATGCCGTAAGCAGTTCAAAGACGACCATGTCCGGCCAGCAGGTGATGAGTGACGCCCTGCAGACCCTCGCCACAACCATCGGTGACGTGGAAGCCGATGGCTCGATCGCCTGGGGCATCGGCCAGCTTCAGGTGGCCTTGACCGATTACGAAAACACCCCCGGCAGCACCACCATGGCAAACAATGCCGTTGCCGTCGCGGGACGCCTTGCGCAATCATTGAACGATGCATCGGCGATCGTCAGCGACCTGCGCCAGGAGGCGGATTCGGGCATTGCAGCCTCCGTCAGCAACAGCAACAGGATCCTCGCGGAGATCGAGGAGATCAACACGCAGATCACCGGCGCCGGGAGCGACAGCGGAACCATTGCCGAGCTTCTCGACAAGCGTGATGCCGCGATCAAGAGGCTGTCGGAAGAAATGGGCGTGCGCATGGTGCAGCGTCCCAACAACGGCATAGCGATCTACACCGACAGCGGGGTCACGCTGTTTGACGTGAAGGCAAGGCCGATCACCTTCAGCGCAACGCCATCCCTCACGCCGGGAAGTCCTGGCAATGCCGTTTACATCGACGGTGTTCAGGTGACGGGCGCCGGTGCGCCGATGCCACTTCGCCAGGGCCGCATTGTGGCCCAGACCGAAGTTCGCGATACACTCACGACCAGCTACCAGTCGCAGCTTGACGAGGTGGCGCGCGGTCTCATCGAACAGTTCGCGGAAAAGGACCAGAGCGCGGTTCCTTCGCTCCCGGATGCAACCGGCCTGTTCTCCTACACCGGCTCGCCGGCTGTTCCAACCGGTGGCACGGTCTATCCGGGGCTGGCTTCGCAGATCAGGATCAATGCCGCCTTCGATCCCACGCAGGGGGGCAATGCCACGCTGTTGCGGGATGGCGGCAGCAATGGCGCTGCCTACGTCTACAACACCGATGGCGTGAGTGGATTCCAGGACAGGCTGACGGCGCTTGTGTCGGGGCTTGATTCAAATTCCTCTTTCGATGCCGCTGCCGGGCTTGATCCGAATGTCACGCTCAAGACATTCGCGTCACTGTCGGCGGGATGGGTAGAGCAGAAGCGGTCAGAAGCCGACCGGAAGCTCGAAACAGTCGAGGCTTCATATCAACGTGCAACAGACGCGCTTGCCAAGAAATCGGGCGTGAACATCGACGAGGAAATGGCAACGCTTCTCAACCTGGAGAAGTCCTATCAGGCATCGGCGAAGATCATGGCGACCGTGGATTCGATGATGGCCACCCTGATGGGGATTGTGAGGTAGCATGCTCCTCGAACGTACAACCACGTCTCTCCTCAGCGGCGCAATGCGGAACTCCACGCGCCAGCTTCAAGTTGACCTGCAAAACGCCCAGACGGAAATGTCAACCGGTCGCTTTGCCGATGCCGGTCTTGTTCTTGGTG
This sequence comes from Hyphomicrobiales bacterium, assembly GCA_016792865.1. Taxonomy (GTDB): domain Bacteria; phylum Pseudomonadota; class Alphaproteobacteria; order Rhizobiales; family Aestuariivirgaceae; genus Aestuariivirga. The sequence continues at coordinate 18,120 of JAEUMJ010000135.1, forward strand.
CGCATGTGGGCCGCAATCTCGACTGGCGCAACGAAATCGAACGCCTGCACACCACGCTGAAGCGCAACGATCTTCAGGCCGAGCGCGCCAAGGTGACCCAGGCCAGCATCGAAGCCATCAAGGGCCAATCCACCTACCTGATGAACACGATTGTGGGTGCACGTTCCGCGACGAACGGTCCCCAGCTTGCCCGCACGGCCGGCGAGAACGCCATGAAGGGCTTCATGGAGGCCCTGACCACGACCTATTCGGGACAGTATATCTTTTCCGGCAAGACCCCTGACAGCTCGCCGCTTTCGTCCTACGTGGGGGAAGCGCCGCAGAGTGCATTTGATGCGGCATTCATTGCCGAGTTCGGCTTTGCCAAGACCGACCCCCTGACCTCCACCATCACGCCGTCGCAGATGCAGACGTTCCTGCAGGGCCGCTATGAAGATCTGTTCAAGGATCCACAGTGGTCAAGCGACTGGTCAACCTCGTCGGCGGAAAACCAGAAGACACGTATCGATTCCACCACGCTTGTCGATACCGATGCAAATGCCAACGAGGAAGCCTTCCGGCTTGCGATGAAGGCGGCTGTTGCGGCCTATGAACTGGGAAGCACCGACATCGGGCAGGGCACCTTCCAGGTTGTGGCCGATGCAACCGCAAAGACCCTTTCCCAGTCCGTTCAGGCACTTGGCGAAGTTCAGGCCCGCGTAGGGTTCGCGGAGCAAGCTATCGAACAGGCCAACACCCGCATGACGGCGAAGAAGAACTTGCTCGAAACATCAGTGACAAAGACCGAAGGC
>JAEUMJ010000141.1 GCA_016792865.1 Hyphomicrobiales bacterium
GAACGCAGGCATGGCGATTTCGTCCGTGATCTGATCAACAATCAGGCCGTGACGGCGGTGCATGATATCTCTGACGGCGGTCTTGTCTCGGCGGTGATCGAGATGGCGCTGGCCGGAAACCTTGGCGCCACTATCGACGCCATGGATCATGTGAAGCTCTATGCGGAAGACCAGTCACGCTATGTCATGACCTGCCCCGCCGCCGAAGCGGCCAAGATCATCACTCAGGCCCATGTGAAGGGCATCGATGTCATCCGCATCGGAACCGTGACCGGGGAACAGAGCGTCAGGACCGGCAGCACCGCCGTGGCGCTCGCGGCGCTGCGCGACGCCCACGAAGGCTGGTTGCCCAGGCTGATGCAGGGCGGGGTCTAAGGCTAGCCGAAGAAGCCCGACTTCTTGAGCATGACCACCCGCGTGCCGATCTGGACCCGGCTGTAGAGATCAATCACGTCCCCATTCAGCATGCCGATGCAGCCCGCCGTGGCCTTCTTGCCGATGTCTCCGAGATGAGCGGCACCGTGAATGCGGTTGATGGTGTCCACCTCGCCCTTGAAGAGGTACATGGCGCGGGCACCCAAGGGGTTCTCCGGGCCGCCGGGCATGCCGCCTGGCAACCACTTCGCCAGATCAGGCTTGGTCTTGATGTGATACGGAGCCGGCGTCCACGTCGGCCATTCCTTCATGTTCTTGATGATGACTTCGCCGTCCCAGGCATGGGCTGCCTTGCCCACCGCCACGCCGTAGCGAAGCGCCTGCCCGCCCCCCAGCACGAGGTAGAGGAAGCACTTTCGCGAATCCACAACCACGGTGCCGGGTGGCTCCGTCGTTTCGAATTCCATCTGCTGGCGCTGGAACTTGAAGGGAAGCTTCTTCCACTCGTCCATGTTGACGGGGTACGGCTCCTGCGACCGTGCCGCTGCCGGAAAGGCAAGGCCGGCGGCGGCGGCAAGGAGGGCGCGTCGGGACAGCAGCATGAGGTGAACCCGTTTCAGTTGAGCGTTCCAGTGTATCGCCGCACTGTTGTCCGATCAATACAGTCCCCGTGCAGCAACACTGGAAAACGGGGCCAATACGGCCTATTTAGGGCATGAAAACAAGGGAACCGCTTTTCCATGGCCATGTCTGCCGCCGACATCGAGAAACACATCAAGGAAGGACTGCCCGACGCGCAGGTCGAGATCAAGGACCTGGCCGGTGATGGCAACCATTACGCCGCGACGGTCATTTCCGCCGCCTTCAAGGGCAAATCGCGTGTGCAGCAGCACCAGATGGTCTATGCCGCGCTCAAGGGAAACATGGGTGGCGTGCTGCACGCCCTCGCACTCACAACCTCAGCACCACAGGACTGATCCAATGACCACCATCCACGACCAGATCGACAACGAAGTGAAGACGAACGACGTTGTGCTTTTCATGAAGGGCACGGCCCAGATGCCGATGTGCGGCTTTTCGGGCCGTTCCGTGCAGATCCTCCAGCACCTTGGCGTTCCGTTCAAGGATGTGAACGTGCTGGCGTCCGATGAATTGCGCCAGGGCATCAAGGACTACACCAACTGGCCGACCATTCCGCAGCTCTACATCAAGGGCGAGTTCGTGGGCGGCGCGGACATCATGTACGAGATGTTCCAGTCGGGCGAACTCGCCGGCCTGCTCAAGGAGAAAGGCGTCGCGGCCTGATCCCCGCCGGCGGCGGCGGAAAACCACATTGCTGCATTGAAAGGTCCGCCTCTGGCAAAACCCGGAGACCGTGATAGCGTTGCGCTTCACGAAAGGGAGAACGCCATGCTGACCTTCTATCATTCAGGCGGGATGTCCTGCGCCGTCGCCACGCATATCGCACTTGAAGAAGCAGGCGCGAACTACAAGGACGTGAAGGTGGATCTTGCGGCGGGCGAACAGCGCAAGCCGGAATTCCTGAAGATCAATCCCAAGGGCCGTGTGCCCGTGCTGGTGACGGACAAGGGCATTCTCACCGAAACCGTTGCCCTGCTCCTCTATGTGGCGCAAACCCACCCGGCGGCGAAGCTGGCACCCACCGATCCCTTCGAGCTGGCAAGGCTCCAGGCCTTCAACGCCTATCTCGCCTCCACCGTGCATGTGGCCCATGCCCACAAGCTGCGCGGCTATCGCTGGAGTGACGATGCTGCGGCGGTCGAGTCCATGAAGGCGAAGGTGGCCGCCAACATGACCGATTGCGCCACCATCATCGAGAATGAATATCTCGCCGGGCCATGGGTGATGGGCGACCAATTTACCGTTGCCGATCCCTACCTGCACATCATCACCCTCTGGATGGTGGGCGACGGCGTAGACCTTTCCCGCTTCCCCAAGCTCTCCGCCCACAAGGCGGCGATGGAACAACGCCCTGCCGTGAAGAAGGCCATGGCCAGGCTGTCCTGATCCGGAGTCCCGCGATGAACGCCCATGACCGCAAGTTCGATCCCG
>JAEUMJ010000169.1 GCA_016792865.1 Hyphomicrobiales bacterium
TTGGAAATGCCAAGCTTGCCCACGTCGTGAAGCAACGCGGCCCGGCGCAGCGTGCGTCGCATCTCCGGGCTTTCGCCCATCTCCTCGGCAATCAGGTCCGCGAAGACGGCAACGCGCTCGGAATGACCCGCCGTGTACGGACTTTTCGCGTCAATCACCTTGGCGAAGGCAAGTGCAATGTCATCGAGGTAATCGTCATCCACTTCGCGCCGCAGGTCTTGCGGCTCCAGCGCCAGCACCCGCAGGGGCAAATCCGGCGCGGCGAGTGCGTTCCAGAAGGCCGGGTCCGAGGCAAGGTCGGCAAAGGCCCTTGCGAGCAACGGGTCAAACCAGCTTCCGGCCCTTTCGCACACTTCCTTGATCGCGGCCTCGCGACCCATGGATTTGAAGAACACGTCGGCCACCTGCGACAGCAATGCGATCTGCGCCTCTGGCGGGATGTCCTTGCCGGAGCGGCCTTCCGGCTTGCCCCGGCCATCCCAATGTTCATCCAGCGCCTCGATTGCCGCGCAGACGGCGGGCGAGAACCGCATCCGCGCCGCAATCTCGGCACCACGATGGCAACGGGCCTCGATCAGCTCGCGGGAAATCTCGCCGCCATTCTTCAGGATGTTGATGATGGCCCGGAAGCGTTCGGCCATCGGTGCGGTCAGGCCGGTGTGTCCCAGCACGAAACGCAGGGCCTGCGGAAGGCTTCCGTCGATCAGCTTGAAGTCGCGTTTGAACTCGCGGTCATTGGCGAGATAGAGCTGGCAGATGCGGGCCGCGTTCGACGAGCAGCCCAGGTCCTTCAGCAGCAACGTATAGTAGAGATCCGACAGTTGTGCCGGTCCAAACCCCATGGCCTTGCCGACATGGAAGCCGATCCAGCAGCAGCGGATGCAGTGCCCGCGCGGCTGGCCTTCGGTCAGGTCAAGGGCATGGCTCAGTGCGCCGATCAGGTCAGCGAGGCGCAGGTGGGTCTGGTGGGGGGCGGCAGCCGTCATGGCGGCACTGCAACACAGGGCTGCTTAACGCCCGGTGTAGGGCGGCGGGGCATGTGCTAGAGGCTGGCCCATGCGTTCCCAAGCCAGAATCCTGCCGCTGGTCATAGCCTCGGCGCTGTTCATGGAACAGATGGATTCCACCATCATCGCAACATCGTTGCCCGCCATGGCCGCCGACCTTGGCGTGAACCCGACCTCATTGAAGCTTGCCTTCACCACCTATCTCCTCGGCCTGACGGTTTTCCTGCCGGTCAGCGGCTGGGCGGCAGACCGTTTCGGCGCCAAGACCGTGTTCCGCATCGCCATTGTCATTTTCACCCTGGCCTCTGCCGCCTGCGGCTTTGCGCAAGACCTGCACTGGCTGGTGGTGGCGCGGGGGCTGCAAGGCATTGGCGGTGCGCTCATGGTGCCCGTGGGCCGCATCATCATCCTGCGCTCGGTGAAGAAATCGGAACTCCTCGATGCCATCGCCTGGCTCACCATTCCGGCTCTCGTCGGGCCGGTCATAGGTCCACCGATCGGTGGTTATATAACAATGGTTTATGACTGGCGCTGGATCTTCTGGATGAACCTGCCGTTCGGTGTCGTTGCCTTCGCGCTGGCGAGCTGGCTGATGCCCAACATCAAGGCCGACCGGCCGCCGCCGCTGGACCTGAAGGGCTTTGTCCTTTCCGGTGCGGGACTCACGTTGTCGGTGCTCGGCCTCACGGTGGCGGGCAGGGGACTGTTCACGGGGCCGGAGGTGCTTGTGATGATCTCGGCCGGGCTGTTGCTGCTCGTTGCCTATGTGCTTCATGCGGGGCGGATCAAGTCCCCGATCCTCGATCTTCGCCTGATGCGCATTCCGACCTATCGCCACTCCATGATGGGTGGAAACCTGTTCCGCATTGCCGTCGGTGCCGTGCCCTTCGTCATGCCGCTGATGCTGCAGCTAGGTTTCGGTTTCTCACCCTTTGCCAGCGGCATGATCACCTTCGCCTCCGCGTTCGGGGCGCTGTCGATGAAGTTCACCGTGGCGAGGATCGTGCGGTTTTTCGGTTATCGCAGCCTGCTCATCGTCAACGGCTTGCTCTGCTGTGCCACCTTTGGGGCGCTCGGTTTCTTCACCGCCGCAACGCCCTATTGGATCATGGTGGCCGTCCTTCTGGTGGGCGGCTTCATGCGCAGCCTGCAGTTTTCCTCCCTCAACACGCTGGCCTATGCCGACGTGGACCGCAACGACATCGCCAAGGCCAATACGCTCTACACCGTGATCCAGCAGCTTTTCCTGGCCCTCGGCGTGGCGGTCGCCGCCTTCCTGCTCGACTTCCGGCTGTGGTGGAGCGGCCGGCAAGACCTTGTCGTGGCGGATTTTTCCTTCGTGCTTTTCGTCACGGCGGCCATTTCGGCTTTCGCTGTCATTTCCTATCTGAAGCTCGAGCCGGATGCGGGCGCGAGCATCTCTGGCCGCGCCGGGGAAGGCGATGATCCTCGCGCCGAAGTCACGCGGGCTTGAACAGGTGTGAGTGCACTTTTCCGGCGCTCCGTCGTATCAAGCTCCAAACGGAGACTGAACCGATGACCTCCCATATCCTGAACCGCAGGCTGATCCTCTCGCTGGGCAGCGCCTCTCTCCTGGGGCTTGCGCTGTTGCGCCGCCCGTCTCGGGCAGAGGGTGAAGCCTTTGAAATCTCCAGGACCCCGGAGGAATGGAAGAAGATCCTTCCGCCCCAATCCTTCGCCGTGTTGCGCGAAGAAGCGACGGAACGGCCTTTCACCTCGCCTCTGCTGGATGAGCACCGCAAAGGGACCTTCGATTGTGCCGGTTGTGACCTGCCGCTTTTCGCCTCGGAAACGAAATTCGATTCCGGCACGGGCTGGCCCAGCTTCTACGACCACCTGCCGAAGGCCATCGGCAGGCGCGAGGACAATTCACTGTTCATGACCCGCACCGAGGTGCATTGCGCCCGTTGCGGTGGCCATCAGGGGCATGTCTTCGACGATGGTCCGCAGCCCACCGGCTTGCGCTATTGCATCAACGGCCTGGCGCTCAAATTCACGCCCGTCGCGGCATAGAATTGCGCTTGTTGCCATCCCCGCCATCAAGACGGGGATGGCGAAGCATGTTCACACCGAGATCCGGCTTCCCAGTTCGAGCACCCTGTCTTCAGGCAAATGGAAATAGTGGCTGGCATCGTCGGCGTTGCGGGCCATGAAGATGAAAAGCCTGTCCTGCCACACCGGCATGTCACCGCCTTGCACTGCCTGAAGGCTGCGGCGTGACAGGACGTAGCTTACTTTCATGTCAGGCATCTTCGCACCGGGCCAATCGGCCTTGGCCAGTGCGCGCGGGACATCGGGCGTCTCCATGTAACCGAAATGCACGTCGATCAGCGTAAATCCATCCGACAAGGACCGGAGTCGCAAGCGGCTGTCTTCTGCTACCGTCGGTTCGCTTTCCATGCGGATGCAGACGATGGCGTTATGCCTGTGCAGTGCCTGATAGTGTTTGAGGCCATGCATCAGCGCCGTGGGAGCCACATCAGGCGTTTGCGTCAGGTAAAGTGCCGCGCCGTCGATGCGCTGTACCGGACTGCGGCTGAGGCTCCGTGCCACGGTATTGAGCGGGGCCTGAAGTGCGCGTGTTGTGGCCAGCAGTTGTCGTGAACCTTTCCGCCACGTCCACATCAGGAACATGACGACACCGCCCAATGCCAGCGGCAGCCAGCCGCCATGCGCGATCTTCAGGACGTTGGCCCCGAAAAACACCACGTCGATGGCCAGCAACGGAAGCATCAGGGCCAGCATGCCGGCCATCGGCCATTTCCAGCGGTTCTTGATCACGAACATGGCAAGGATCGCCGTCACGACCATCGTGCCGGTGACGGCAATGCCATATGCCGTGGCCAGCGCCGACGATGAGCGGAACGCGAGCACCAGCGCCGTGACTCCGATCAGCAGCAACCAGTTGACCTGTGGCATGTAGATTTGCCCGGCGCTCGAATAGGAGGTGAAGCTCACGCTCATGCGCGGCAGGAACCCGAGTTGCACGGCTTGCCGCGCCATCGAATAGGCTCCCGTGATCACTGCCTGACTGGCAATGATGGAGGCTGCCGTTGCTATGCCGACCAGCGGCAGCAGCGCCCATTCCGGCACCATGAAGAAGAACGGGTTTTCCATCGCTGCGGGATTGGACAGGACCAGCGAGCCTTGGCCCAGATAGTTGAGGGTGAGGCTGGGGAGGACGATGACCAGCCAGGCGTACTTGATCGGGTTCTTCCCGAAATGCCCCAGATCGGCATAGAGAGCCTCGGCACCCGTGACGGCGAGAAAAACGGCTCCCAGTGTCACCAGTCCGATCGCGCCATGGGAGTTGAGGAAACTTAGGGCATGGAGCGGATTCACGGCATGAAGGACGACCGGTGCCGCCATGATGTTGACCACGCCTGTTGCCGCCAGCACCGCAAACCACAACAGCGTGACGGGGCCGAACACGCCCGCCACCGCCGCCGTGCCATGGGACTGCACGGCAAACAGCGCAAATATGATGCCGAGCGAAATCCAGACGACATAGTGTTCAAGCGAAGGCGCCAGCACGTTCAGGCCCTCGACCGCACCCAGGATCGAGATTGCGGGCGTGATGATCGCATCGCCGAAGAAGAGCGCCGCCCCGGCCATGCCGAGAACGGGAATGAGGGAAATGAACTTTCCGCGGCCACGCATGGCCAGCGCCATCAAGGAAAGTGTCCCGCCTTCGCCCTTGTTGTCGGCGTTCAGCAACACGAACACATATTTGAGGGTGACGATGAGCAGAAGTGCCCAAATGATGAGCGAGAGAATGCCAAGAACGAGAGTTTCGCTGATTGCCCCGCCATCGCGCGCGGCGTTCGTTGCCTCTCGGAATGCGTAGAGCGGACTGGTGCCGATGTCGCCATACACGACCCCGATGGCACCCAGCGTCAGATACCAGAAGGACGACGGCCCGTGCCTGTGGCGCGGACCGCCCGAACCAATGCCGGGGTCTTCTTGCGCCTCCGGACGGGATGATGTGTCTGTCATGATTTTCTCCTCGTGATGCTGCAATGCAGCAAGCGGCGGGGTTTACGCCCTTTGCACTCAGCGGCGCATGCAAAGATGCAATGGCTGGGGAGTTGGCCTGACATGCCCGAAGTTTTCACGGCTTACGTATTTGATTATTTATTTCAGTCGGTTGCGGGCAGGGCATATTCAATGCCAGGCCATATTGCCGCCTTCGCGTAGCGGTCGCTTGCGCTGGCGGCGATCTGCATTATCCTTCCGCCGATGAGCCCAGCCGCCGTCCCGCCCTCTGATTTCTCACCGCCGCAGGTGGCACTGTGGTGGCTCAGGAAAGGCGAATTCCGCCTCGGCCCGGAGTGGCAGAAGGCGCACATGATCTGCCAGCAGCAGGAAGGTGATTTCGCGCACGACCTCGTTCACGCGCTTTGCCACTGGATCGAGGGCGATCTCGGCAACCGTGACTACTGGTATCGCCGCGTCGGAGCGGAATGGCAGCACGCCGCTTCGATCGCCGCCGAATGGGAGAAGATCAGCGCGAGGCTGGCTTAGGCTTTCCGCAGACCGGCAGACGCGACCCGCGCAGGCGGGGTTCAGCCCCGCTCCACGAAGCTGTCGATCACACGCTTTTCGCCGGCTTTCTCGAAATCCACGGTCAGCTTGTTGCCCTCAACGAATGTCACCGTGCCATAGCCGAACTTCTGGTGGAACACCCGGTCGCCTTTCACATAGCCCGCGCCTTCCGCCGAGATGACCGTTTCCCCTTCAATGAAGCGCGGGGAGGACTTGAGGCCCTGGCCCTTGGCATAGGTGTTCTGCGCCCGCTGCCATCCCGGGGTCTGGTAGGTGTTGCCGCCGCGAAAGGTGTTTGCCGTATCAAAACGGCTCTGGCCGTAAGATCCGATGCCATAGCCGCCATAGCTTGTGGTCATCGCCACCACGTCCACATGCTGGGCCGGAAGCTCGTCGATGAAGCGCGATGGAATGGCCGATTGCCATAACGCATGCACACGGCGGTTCTGGGCGAAGGAGATGGTGGCGCGGCGCTTGGCGCGGGTGATGCCGACATAGGCAAGGCGGCGTTCCTCTTCCAGCCCGGCGCGGCCCTTCTCGTCCAGCGAACGCTGGTGCGGAAACAGCCCTTCTTCCCAGCCGGGCAGAAATACCGTTCCGAACTCAAGGCCCTTTGCCGAATGCAGGGTCATGATGTTCACCCGGTCTTCGGCATCGCCCGTATCGCGGTCCATCACCAGCGAGACATGCTCAAGGAAGCCCGCGAGATTCTCGAACTCGCCCATGGAGCGCACCAGTTCCTTGAGGTTCTCAAGACGCCCCTGGGCCTCCGGACTCTTGTCGTTCTGCCACATCTCGGTGTAGCCGCTCTCATCGAGAACAATCTCGGCAAGTTCAGTGTGGGGCAGCACGTCGATATGCTTGCGCCAGCGGCTGAAGCTTTCGAGAAGGATGCGCAGGGCCGTGCGGGCCTTGGCAGGCAGTTCGTCGGTCAGGGCCATCTGGTCGGCGGCGCGATAGAGCGAGACGCCTTGCGCCCGCGCCACGTCGAACATCTTCTTCACCGAGGAATCGCCGATGCCCCGCTTGGGCGTGTTGATGATGCGCTCGAAGGCAAGGTCGTTGTCCGGTGAGGCCACAACCTTCAGATAGGCCATGGCGTCGCGGATTTCGGCACGCTCGTAGAAGCGCGGGCCGCCCACCACGCGATAGGGGATGCCAAGGGTCAGGAAACGGTCTTCAAAGGCGCGCATCTGGAACGAGGCGCGCACCAGAATGGCCATGTCGTTCAGGCGCTCGCCCTTGCGTTGCAGACTTTCGATGTCGTCACCGATGGCGCGGGCTTCCTCGTCTCCGTCCCAGTGGCCGCGCACGACGATGGGTTCGCTTTCGTCACGCTGCGTCCGCAGGGTCTTGCCAAGACGGGCCTCGTTCCTGGCGATGAGCCCGGAAGCAGCTCCCAGGATATCCGGCGTGGAACGGTAATTCTGCTCCAGCCGTATCACCCTGGCGCCGGGGAAGTCCTTCTCGAAACGCAGGATGTTGTCCACCTCAGCACCCCGCCAGCCGTAGATCGACTGGTCATCATCGCCCACACAGCAGATGTTGTGATGCCCTGCCGCAAGCAGGCGCAGCCAGAGATATTGCGCGACATTGGTGTCCTGATATTCGTCCACCAGCATGTAGCGGAAGCGTTGCTGATAGGTTTTCAGCACATCCGGATGTTCCTGGAAGATGCGCAGCACTTCCAGCAGCAGGTCGCCGAAGTCGCAGGCGTTCACCACTTTCAGGCGCTGTTGGTAGTCGGCGTAGAGCTTGCCGCCAAGGCCATTGGCAAAGCCATGCGCCTCACCCGCCGGAACGCGCTCCGGCGTCAGGCCACGGTTCTTCCAGCCGTCGATGAGGGCTGCCAGTTGCCGGGCGGGCCAGCGCTTTTCGTCGATGCCCTCCGCCTCCAGCAATTGTTTCATCAGGCGGATCTGGTCATCGTCATCGAGGATGGTGAAGCCGGATCGCAGCCCTGCCAGTTCATAGTGGTTGCGCAGGATCTTCACGCCGATGGAGTGGAACGTGCCGAGCCACGTCATGCCCTCCACCATGCCGCCGATCAGCATGCCGATGCGCTCTTTCATCTCGCGTGCCGCCTTGTTCGTGAAGGTGACGGCCAGCATCTGGTTCGGGAAAGCCTTCCGTGTGCTGAGGATGTGGGCAAGCCGGGTGGTGAGCACGCGGGTTTTTCCGGTGCCTGCTCCGGCCAGGACGAGCAGGGGCCCATCGGTGGTGAGGACGGCGTCACGCTGTTCGGGATTCAGGCCCTTCAGGTAGGGCGGCTCCGCTCCCTGCATGGCGCGTGCTGCAATGCCGCCCGGCACGACGCCCGTTGGCGTGGCCGGAGCAGCAAGGTCATCCTCGCCGAAATCGGAGAGGTCGAGCGGGTTCTTCGGTGTGGACATGGGGCCGGGCAAATGATTCCTTGTCCGGCCTATATAGGGCAGGCGGCCTCAGGCTGCGAGGCAATGTTTCTGCTTTGTCCCGCTGGTCTTGCCGGAGGAGGACAGGCCGAGATTGCCGACCAGGACCATGGTCCGGCGCCAGCGGGCAGCGGTTTCCATGTCGCCTTCACGCTCGCACAACTCGGCGTGGCGGGCTGCCTCTTCCAGGGCTTTGGGGCCATGCACGAAGACGAGGGCGTCGGCGAAATATGCGAATCCGTTCTGGGTCATTGTGGGGCCTCCTTTCCTGCCAGGCTTCAGCGCCCGGACTGGTCACTCCTGATGACGTCCAAATACGTCCTCAACTTTACGAGGGTGTGACGATCGTGCGGCTGTTTGCACATTAGAAGGATGCACATTGCCGGGCGTGCGAACAGGTGTATCGGAATGCGACCGGCGACGGGCAGGATCGTGCCCGGCGCCTTGAGGAGGGCGGTGCTTCTTCCGGCGATCTCAGCCCTTGCGGGGAATTCCGATCTTGTGGCCGACCTGCGGCGGCACCGGCAGGGCCTTGTGGGCGGCGTGCATGGCGGCAATGCCCGCTGCAACATCGTCCGGGAAGCTGGAGGTCTTGTGGGTCGTCATGTCCACATGGCTCACCATCACCTCCAGCACGCACGCCACCCAGCCTTCCGTGGCGTGGCGCATTTGCTGAACGTAGTGCACGCGCTTGTGATCGTGGTCGATGAACTGCACATCGATCTTCACCCGGTCGGTGGGGGCGAGTTCGCGCAGGTAGGAGGTGTGGGTTTCAAGGGTGAAGAAGGAATTGCCCGTGCGCTTGATGTAATCGGGTCCAAGGCCGACGAGCGCGAAGACTTCGTCACCGGCCCGGTCGAACAGCACGTTGTAATAGGCCATGTTGAAGTGGCCGTTGTAGTCGATCCACTCAGGCTCGATCCCCATTTCGCTGGAGGTGAATGGTGCCGGAAAAGTCATCGCGTTTCAGTCCCGCTGTGTTAGCTTCGCAACCATGACTACACCACAGTTGAAGAACAGCACAACGGATGCCATCGGCAAGATCCGCGACCTTCTGGGTGAGCGCCTTTCAACGGCGCTTGCCGTCCGCGAACATCACGGCAAGGACCAGACCTGGAACGAAGGTGCACCGCCTGATGCCGTGGCCTTCGTGCGGGATACGGGTGAGGTCAGCGCCATCGTGGCAATCTGTGCCGCCCATCAGGTGCCTGTCATTCCCTATGGAACGGGCACGTCGCTGGAGGGGCACTTCACGGCCCCTTTCGGTGGAATATCCATTGATCTCAGCGGGATGAATCGCATCCTGGAAGTGAACCCGGAAGATCTGGATTGTCGGGTCGAGGCCGGCGTGACGCGCAAGGCCCTGAACGCCGCCCTGCGGGATCAAGGTCTCTTCTTCCCGATTGATCCGGGTGCGGACGCCAGCATCGGCGGCATGGCCGCAACCCGCGCATCGGGCACCAACGCCGTGCGCTATGGCACCATGAAGGACAACGTCCTGGGCCTCACCGTGGTGATGCCCAATGGCGAAGTCATCCGCACCGGAACGCGGGCGCGGAAATCTTCCGCCGGGTATGATCTCACCCGGTTGATGGTGGGGTCGGAAGGCACGCTGGGCGTCATCACCGAAGTGCAGTTGAAGCTGCACGGCATTCCGGAATCGATTGCGGCAGGGGTCTGCGCCTTCCCCTCGGTGGAGGCGTGCTGCCGCACCACGATCGAGACAATCCAGATGGGCATTCCGGTGGCGCGGATCGAACTGGTGGATGCCGAACACATCAAGGCGATCAACGCCTATTCCAAGTTGTCGCTTCCGGTGCAGCCCACGCTTTTCGTGGAATTCCACGGCACCCCGGCCTGGACGAGGGAGCAATCGGAACGCTTCGGCGAAATCGCCGCCGGTCATGGTGGCGGCAGCTTCGATTGGGCCACCAGGGAAGAGGACCGCCTGCGCCTGTGGCAGGCGCGGCACGATGCCTTCTGGGCGACCAAGAACCTGCTTCCGGGAAAGGCCGAGACCTTTGCCACCGATGTCTGCGTGCCGATTTCCCGGCTTGCCGAATGTGTGGAGCAGACCCGTCTCGACCTGGAGGCGAACAACATCTACGGACCGATGATCGGTCATGTGGGGGACGGCAACTTCCACGTCGTCCTTTTCTGCGACACGTCGGATGCTGCCGAATTGAAGCGCGTGAAGGAGGTCTATGACCGCCTCATCAACCGGGCGCTGGCGATGGGAGGCACCTGCACGGGTGAGCATGGCATCGGTTCCGGCAAGCGGGCCTATCTTGCCCGCGAGCATGGTCCGGCGCTGTCCTGCATGCAGGCCATCAAGCGGGCGCTGGACCCCCTCAACATCATGAACCCCGGCAAGAACGCGGCCATTTGAAAACCACGATTGGTGCGCTAGTCTTTCCTGCGAGAGGGCTCCCTGCGGCATGAGCGTCTGGAAATCACCGGTCTTTTACTTCGGCATCCTGCTCGTCGCCGTGGTGACGGCGCTTCTCGCTGCGCCCTATGTGGTGAACTGGAATGGCTACAAGGAAAGCCTTGAAGCCTACGGCAATCGCCTGACGGGCCGGACCGTCCGCATCGGCGGCGACGTGCAGATCGCACTTTTCCCGTGGCCGAAGCTCACGGCGCATCAGGTCGCCATCGGCAACCCGGCAGGCGTGGAGGGCGACCCGCTGGTGCACAGCGAGGTGCTCACGCTCTCGCTGCAACTGGGCGGACTGCTGAACGGCAACCTCAATGTGGACAGCGTCGAGCTGGTGGACCCCAGGGTCACGCTCATCCGCACCGCCGACGGCGAAGTCAACTGGCTCATGTCGCCCGACGAGGACTTGCGCCGCTCCTCGCTGCTTTCGAACGTGCGCCTCGATCAGATCACGATCACCAATGGCACCATCCGCATCGACGACAGGAAGCAGGGCTTCACCACCGATCTGGTGGCCATGGATGCCAGCATGTCGGCCGATGCCATCGAAGGGCCGTGGCGCCTGAAAGGGACCGGCAACTGGCGCGAAACGCCCATGGCCGTCACCTTTTCCAGCGGCACCTACAAGGACAACGAACCTTTCCGTTTTGGAATCCGCCTGACGCCGGGTGATCCGGCCTTGCCGGTCCTTGCGGTGGATGGCGGCTGGCAGGACGCCACTTTCGAGGGCGACCTTTCGGTCACGCCGCAGGATGCGGAGGGACAGAAGGGCAGCGTCGAAGGCGGCCTTCGCCCGCTCGCGCTGAAGGCCCGGCTGAAGGCAAATGCCGAGCGTGCCGATCTTGCGGAAATCAAGATTGCACCCGCCGACTCGCAGGACTCCGGCACCCTGATCGAAGGTACGGCGGGCCTGGATCTTGGCGGTGTCCTCAAGGGCGAGATCGATCTCAAGGCGCCGCGCGTCAATCTCGATACGCTTCTTGGAGCGGAAGCCCTGGCCGCGTGGCGGAGCGGCGGTGTGCTGGCGCTGACCCATAGCTTTGCCGGGCACATGCCGCGGAACATCGATGGTCGATTCAGCCTGAATGTGAGCGTGCTCACGGCTGGCGGGGAAACGATGAATGACGTGCAGCTTGCCGCAACGGTCACGTCGGAGGGCATCAGGATCGAGAACGCCAGGGCCGGCTTGCCCGGACGTTCGGCCATGCGCCTGACCGAGGGCAAGGTGATCAACAGGGACGGCGCAGCCGAGCTGTCCGGTGTTCTCGCCTTCGAAAGCAGCGACCTGCGGGCCTTTGCCGGGTGGGCGATGCCTACGCGCAAGGCCGGATTTGAAAGCTGGTGGAAGGGGGACCGCGGCCGCCTCAAGTTGCAGGGCAATGTCGCGTGGTCACCCTCGCAGGTTTCGCTCACCGGGATGCAATATGAGCTGGAAGGACTGCCGGGCAGGGGCGAAGTCGTCCTGCGCCAAGGGCAGGTGCCTTCGCTGGCGGTCCGGATCAATACGGAATCACTGGACCTCGATTCCCTGCTCAGCAGCAGCGGCGCGACGGCAAAGGGCCATGCCTTCGAAATTCTCGCCATGCTCGGTCCACTTCTTTCAGGCACCCATACCATCGACCAGCATCTCGTTCTCGATGCCGGGACAGTGACGCTCAACGGGGTGCGGGCACAGGACGTGGCACTGGATCTCGGCACCAGCCAGAGCGGCTTTGAAATCAAGGCGTTCGACATCGGTTCCGTCGGGGGTGCGCGGCTGAAAGCGGATGGCCTCGTCCTCAGCAGTGCCGATGGGCCTTCCGGCGACGTGACTGCAACTCTTGTCGCTGACGATCCTCGCGGCTTCCTGCGTCTCGTCGGCCTGGCTCGGAACAACGCCCAGTGGGTGAATGCTCTGGGGCAAAGCAATGTCAC
>JAEUMJ010000003.1 GCA_016792865.1 Hyphomicrobiales bacterium
ACGGCTGACATGCCGATTGGTGTGGAAGGTCTCACGGACAAGCCGGGCCTGACGTTGGTGGCACGGCCCTTCCGCCGCCGCCGCACCTGATGGCGCCGAATCGTTGTTTGGCTTAAAGCGCCGCTCAGTCGCACTGTTTGCGTCATCTCGGCCCCCGCATAGCAGAGGAACAGAATGTCCGTATCCGGAAAGCCCTTTCGCGAAACACTGGTGCAGCTTCTCGCCACCGTGATGATCCCGCTCAGCGTGGCCGGGACGGGCCTCTACTACACGCGCTGGCAGCAGAACCTGAACGACCTCAAGACCATGATCGACCTTGTCAGCGACCCCAACGCCGAAAAGCGCAAGTATGGTGTGGCCATGTTCGAATACCTGCTGAAGAACGACAAGGTGCCGGTGGAGTTCGTGGCGGCGCAGTTGGCCTATGCCAATTCATCGTCCGACAAGGAATTGCTGCCGCTGATGGAACAGGCGCTGATCAAGGCTTCCGCCGAAAACAAGACCGTGGCCGAAACCTACCGTCAGGCGCTGGAGCGCATGCCCAGCCGCCTGTTCGTGCTCTCGACCGATGAAAAGCAGCGGGCCTGCGTGCGTGTCCTCATGGCAAAGATGAAGGACACCGACCGGTCGGGCATTGTCATCCCCAGTTTTGGCCGGGCCACCTGGGCAGGAACAAACCACGAGCTGCGCGTTTACCATGCCACCGACGGCGTGCGGGCGGGCGAGATCGCCACGCTGTTCACCAATGTGGGATTGCCACTGGTGGTGAAAGACCTTTCGGCGGTGCCGGGGGCGGCGGGGAAGACCCGCCCGAACAGCTTCGAATTGTGGTTCGGCAGTGCGCCGCTGCCCGCCAGTTGCGGATAATGTGAGCAATTAAGTTAATTCCTGCATTGGCACTCTTCTTGCTGAAAACTGCTTGAATCTTCCTCCCTTCCCGGGGAGCGTATGATTTCGGAACAGGAATTGCCGTTTGGCTACACACGACCAGTTTACGGAAGCGCTGCGCAAGGCCCGGTTTGCCGAAGCGGCACAGCTTGACGCCCTGCACAATGTGCGGGATGCGCGGGGCTTGCGGCTGACGGCCCTGCGCGACAGCCTCTTGCCCCATCTCAAGGGCCATCCGCTGGCCGAGGGGTTTGCCGAACTGACCATGCAGCAGGGCGACATGCCGCGCCTGTGGATCGACCTGATTTCCTCGGTGGTGGTGGAGCCTGACACCCAGACCTATCGCCTGGTTCAGGATGTGGACGGCAACCGCGTGCTGCTGCACGAGACGCGAAACCTCGAAGACATGTCCCAGGCGGTTCTGCGCTATGTCGCGCACCGGGTGATAGCCAGGGAAAAGGCCGCTGCGGGCCAGCCGGTACGTGCGTCAGACCCCCGCAAGGAATATCGGCTCGGCGAGTTGGTCTATGTCTGGTTCACGGGGGCGGCGCTTGGCGTCCTGGCCATGTTGACCTTGGCTATCCTTCTGGGATTGCTCACGTTTTAGCCCTGTAACTGCTGTTACAATCTGAAATCTGTTTTGATTTCCGCTGTTCCGTTCCCGTTGTTAGTTAGCTGGTGGCGGGCACGAACGAGTCTTTTTTGAGCGGCAAACGAATTCATGAGTTTTGATACCCAGCGACAGGAGCAACCGACCGGGCTGAGCCGTACGCCGCGCAGCAGCATGGCGCTACCGCAACAGCTCGGCGGTTTCAAAACCATCGCCGAGGGGCTCGATTACGCCGCCCGGGGTGTCACCGGCTTCAATTTCTATGGTGGACGGGGCGCACTGGCCGAAGTCCTGCCCTATGCAGAACTCAGGAAGCGTGCACTTTCCACCGCCCGAAAGCTTCTCTCGCTTGGCCTGAAGCGCGGCGACCGTGTGGCCGTGGTGGCCGAAACGGGTGGGGATTTCATGGCCGTCTTCTACGGCTGTCAGTATGCGGGCCTTGTGCCCTGTCCGGTGCCCTACAGCATGTATATCGGGGGCCGCGACGCCTATGTCGAACGTGTCGCCGGCATGTTCCGGGCCGCCGATGTCTCTGCCGTCATCACCTCGGAAGACGTGAAGGAACACATCCGCGAGGGAGCGGCGCGCGCCAATGTGAGCGTGGTATTCTCGCATGCCGAACTCAACGCCTGCCCGGAATCGATGACCCGGCTGGAAGGGTTCGGCGCCGGAGATGTGGCCTATATCCAATATTCTTCCGGCTCCACTTCGTCGCCCAAGGGTGTGCTCATCATGCAGCGCTCGATCATGGCGAACGGAGACGCCATCCTGCGCGACGGCCTGAAGGTGCGCCCCGGTGACCGCGCCTTCTCGTGGCTGCCGCTCTATCACGACATGGGCCTTGTGGGCTTCTGCCTCGCGCCGATGCTGGGGCAGGTGACGGTAGATTACCTGCCCACAACAGCCTTCGCCCGCCGCCCGACGCTGTGGCTGAAACTGATGTCGGAGAACCGCTCGACGATCTCCTATTCGCCGACCTTCGGTTATGAACTTGCCGGCCGCCGCATCAACGGTGAAGCGATCACGCTCGACCTTTCGAACTGGCGCGCCGCGGGCATCGGCGGTGACATGGTGCGTTCTGAAGTGTTGCAGGATTTTGCCAAGTCGCTTTCGCTGGCCGGCTTCAATCCCCGCGCCTTCGTTCCGAGCTACGGCATGGCGGAATCGACACTGGCGATTTCGTTCAGCGATGTGGATTCGCCGATCAAGCTCGATACGGTGGACGTGTCGGCACTCAAGACCAGGCAACGGGCGGTTCCGGCAAAGGCCGGCAGTGAACGCGTGCGCAGTTTCGTGATCTGCGGCTCGGCCTTGCCGAACCACATCATCGAAGTGCGCAACGATGCGGGCAAGGTTCTGTCCGACCGCGAGGTGGGCCGCATCTTCGTCAAGGGGCCGTCGATCATGGCGGGCTACTTCAAGGCGGAAGAGGCAACCGCGCAGGCGCTGGGCCTCGACGGCTTCCTCGATACGGGCGACATGGGTTACCTGCTCAACGGCGAGGTGGTGATCACCGGCCGCGCCAAGGATCTGATCCTTCACAATGGCCGCAACATCTGGCCGCAAGATATTGAATGGGCCGCAGAAACGATTGCGCCGCTGAAGTCCGGCGATGTCGCGGCCTTTGCCGTCGAGGGTGATGACGGCGATGACGAGGTTGTCGTGCTGGTGGAATGCAAACTCTCCGATCCCCTGCAGCAGGAAGAGTTGCGGAAAACCGTGCACATGAAGGTGATGCAGACGGCGGGCGTGGATTGCACCATTGTCCTGGTGCCGCCCCGCAGCCTGCCCTTCACCTCGTCGGGAAAGCTTTCGCGCGCCGGAGCGCGTGACCGCTATCTCTCCGGCGAGATCAGCGAGATTGCTCCCGAACAGGCGAAAGCCTGATTTCACCATGAAGATTGCCGTCACCGGTGGCACCGGATTTGTGGGGCGCCACGCATTGCGGTTGCTTGCGGATACAGGCGTGCAGGTCCGCGCCCTTGCCCGGCGGCCGGAGGCGCTGCCGCAGGCACCGGAGCTGACGCCGGTTGCGGGTGACCTTCGGGATGCCGCAGCACTTGCCCGCCTGTGCGAGGGGACCGATGCCATTCTCCACATCGCCGGAGCCGTGAGCGGCACGCCCGCGCAGATGATGACTACGAATGCCGACGGCACGGCAAACATCCTTCATGCCGCAGACAGGGCAGGGGTGAAGCGCTTCGTGCATCTCTCGTCGCTGGCGGCGCGCGAACCGCACCTGTCTGCCTATGCGCATAGCAAGGCCACGGGCGAGAGCATTGTAAGGGCGGCGGCGCGGACCATTTCCACGCTGATCATCAGGCCACCTGCGGTTTATGGCGAGGGTGACCTTGCAACCTTGCCGCTGCTGAAGGCGCTGACCGCCAGGACCGCCGTCCTGCCCGGCAGTGCTACGGCGAAATTCTCGCTCATCCATGCCGAGGACCTGGCGCGTATCTGCATCGCTGCCCTGTCAGCGACTACGGAAGAGGTGCGCGAGGTGGATGACGGTCATGGAGCCTATGACTGGAACGAGGTGGCCGCGTGCCTGCGAACCGTCTGCGGCAGGCCGAACCGCGTTCACTTCCTTCCACGCAGCCTGGCCATGACGGTGGGCCACGCTGCGGACGGGCTTTCGGCACTGACCCGCAAGCCCGGCATGGTATCGGCGGGAAAGATGCGCGAACTCTATCACCCCGATTGGGTGTCGCGCCCGCCGGGCTGGCCCCGTGATCATGCCATTTCCCTGGAACAGGGCATGCGCCGGACCCTCGCCTGGGCCATGGCGCAAGGCCTGTTGCCGCAAATCCCCCTTGCCGATAGAAGCGCCGCATCATGACCGACACAGCCATCATCGACGAAATCTGCCGCTTGCTTGCGCCCCACAATCCCAAGGGGGTTCCGCTCTCAGCAGCCACCGACATTCCAAAGGAACTGAATATCGATTCCGTGGGCGTTCTCGATTTCATCATGGAAGTGGAAGACACGTTCGACATTGAAATCCCCATGAACGTGGTGGCCGAAACCCACACCATCGGCGACCTCGTCAAGGTGGTGGAAGCCCGCGTCAGGAAAGGCTGATCATGACCGATCTTTTCGACAAGCATAAGCCTATTGCCGAACGCTTCGAGCGCATGATGGCGATGGGCGTGAATGCCGTCGGCATCACCAACGACAAGCTGCTCTCGCCAACCCGCGCCCTCATTCAGGGCCGCGAGACAATCCTGGCCGGCACCAACAACTACATGGGCATCACCTTCGAGAAGGGCGTGATCGAAGCGGGCAAGAAGGCCCTGGATGAATTCGGCACCGGCACGACAGGCTCACGCATCGCCAACGGCTCCTATGCCATGCACAAGCAGCTCGAAGCGGAACTGGCAACCTTCCTGGGCCGCAAGCACTGCATCGTTTTCACCACGGGTTATCAGGCCAACCTCGGCATGATCTCCGGTCTCGCCGGGCCTCGCGATACCGTCTACCTCGACGCGGATTCCCATTCCTCGATCTATGACGGCTGCACCCTCTCGGGCGCCAAGCTGGTTCGGTTCCGCCACAATGATGCAGCCGATCTCGACAAGCGCCTCTCGCGCAGTGAAGACAATGAGGGCGGCAAGCTGGTTGTGCTGGAAGGCATCTATTCCATGCTGGGTGACCGCGCCCCGCTCAGGGATTTCGTGGCACTCAAGGAAAAGCACAAGTTCCAGTTGCTGGTGGACGAAGCCCATTCCTTCGGCGTGCTCGGCCCCCATGGCCGTGGCCTTGCCGATGAAGCGGGGCTGGAAGCGGAAGCCGATTTCGTTGTCGGCACGTTCTCCAAGAGCATCGGCTCCATCGGCGGTTTCGGCGCCGGGGACCATCCGCTGTTCGAGACATTGCGCTATGCCATGCGGCCCTACATGTTCACGGCCTCGTCCTCGCCCGCGACAATCGCCACCTCCATCGCGGCGGTGAAGACGCTGGCACGTGAGCCGGAGCGCCGCGATGCGCTGCGCCGCAACTCCGAACGCCTGTTCAACGGGTTCCGCAATCTCGGTTTCGAGATGGGATGCGAGGAGGTCAGCCCGGTGATCGCAGTCAAGTGCAAGGACGAGCCGAGCACCATCATGATGTGGAATGCGCTGCTGAATGCCGGTGTCTACGTCAATATCGCGCTTCCGCCGGGCACGCCGAACCGGCTGTGCCTGTTGCGCTGTTCGGTCTCCGCCGCCCACAGCGATGCGGAAATCGACAAGGTGATCGAGGTGTTCGCGAAGGTGGTCGCGGGCCGGTAGTTCAGTGGCCCTCGAAGCCGACCAGGGTGTGGACCTTCACCCCCTTGGCCTTGAGCTTTTCGGCGCCGCCCAACTCAGGAAGATCGATCACGAAAGCTGCCGCAACGACGTCCCCGCCGGACTTGCGGATGAGATCGATGGCGGCACCTGCCGTGCCGCCCGTGGCGATGAGATCATCCACCAGCAAGACGCGGTCGCCCTTGGCAATCGCATCGGCATGCATCTCGATCGTATCGACGCCATATTCGAGCGCGTAGTCCTGGCCGATCACCTTTGACGGCAGCTTGCCCTTCTTG
This sequence comes from Hyphomicrobiales bacterium, assembly GCA_016792865.1. Taxonomy (GTDB): domain Bacteria; phylum Pseudomonadota; class Alphaproteobacteria; order Rhizobiales; family Aestuariivirgaceae; genus Aestuariivirga. The sequence continues at coordinate 6,066 of JAEUMJ010000003.1, forward strand.
CGGATGGGAATGAAACCAAGTCCGAGGGTGTGGGCCACGGCGCCGCCGAGGATGAAGCCGCGTGCCTCGATGCCGGCCACGTAATCGACTCCCGTCTTGAGGAACGGCCAGGCCAGTTCATCCACCGCCGCACGGAACCCATAGAGGTTGGAGAGCAGGGTGGTGATGTCCCGGAACATGATGCCGGGCTTGGGATAATCCGGAATGGTGCGGATGTAGCGCTTGATGTCGAAGCCGTTGCGGAGGTCCATGGTCTTTCACCGTTGCTGTATCAGGGCCATTTCACTTCAGGGGGCATGGAAGAGAGAATGCTGTCCACATTGCCGCCGGTCTTGAGGCCGAAGATCGTGCCGCGATCATAAAGCAGGTTGAATTCGACATAGCGGCCGCGCCGGACCAATTGCTCTTCGCGGTCTTCGGCCGTCCACGCCTTGCCCATGTTCGTGCGCACGATGGCGGGATAGATCCGGCGGAATGCCTCGCCCACGTCCTTCACCAATGAAAGGGCCGCCTCACCGGCATCGAGATAATCGAAGAAGATGCCGCCAATGCCGCGCGGCTCCTTGCGGTGGGGCAGGTAGAAGTATTCGTCGCACCACGCCTTGAAACGCTCGTAATCGGCAATCGCGTGGCCCTGGCAGGCGGCCTTCATGGCATCATGGAAGGCGATCGTGTCCGGGTCTTCCTGGGTGCGGCGGCGCATGAGAACGGGCGTGAGATCGGCCCCGCCGCCGAACCAGGCCTTCGTCGTCACCACATGGCGCGTGTTCATGTGCACGGCGGGCACATTCGGGTTACGTGGATGGATGATCAGCGAAATGCCCGACGCCCAGAAACGCGGATCCTGGTCGGCGCCCGGAATCTGCTTGCGGAACTCAGGCGAGAATTCCCCGTGCACGGTCGAGACGTGCACCCCGGCCTTTTCGAAAAGCCGGCCATGGAGCAGGGCCATGGTGCCGCCACCTTCATTCTCGCCCCGCTGCCACGGAGTCCTGACGAAGCGCCCGGCGGGACCGGTGTCGTAAAGGCCCGCGTCCGCCTCGTCTTCCAGCTTTTCGAGATCGGCGACGATGCGGCCCTGCAAGCCTTCAAACCAGGCGCGCGCGACTTCCTTCATGTGTTACCCCTTGGCATATCCGTTTCCCGCTGGACTGGTTAGTGCATTCCGCAACACTCTGCCAGCTTGGCCTTCAGGCAAGCTGCCGCAGCGCTTCGCCCGTGACCATGGCGCAGGCCATGGCGACATTGAGCGAGCGCATGCCCGGCTTCATGCGGATGGTGATGCGCCGCTGCACCGCGGCGTGGACCTCGTCCGGGACACCGGCACTTTCCCGCCCCAGCAGGAGAATGTCACCATGGCGGAACTGGAAATCGAGGTAGTTCTCGTCCGCCTGGGTGGTGAGCAGGACCACCCGGCGGGAGGCGCACCCGGCCTGGAAATCCGCCCAGGACGGCGAGCGCCGGAGACCGGCGGCGGCCAGATAATCCATGCCCGCGCGGCGCAGTGCAGAATCGGTCCAGGCAAAGCCCGCCGGCTCGATGATCGTTACCGGCAGCCCGAAGCAGGCGGCCATCCGCGCAATGGTTCCGGCGTTGCCCGCGATGTCGGGCTGGTAAAGAGCGATTTCGATCATCTTCCAAAGGGTTTAGACCAGTTCGCCGGAACTTGGGAGGGGTGTTGAAACTGCGACAACCTTTGGCTGGACTTCCCTTGGGAGCAATGTCAAAACGCCCCCGAATTGAACCTGCGGGAGAATTCCGACTCTCGCGGCTTGTCTTAACGCGAGGGAATAGGGACGTGGCCACAGCATCACATGCGGATGTCACACGGCGTGACTTTCTTTACATAGCAACTGGCGCGGTCGGCGCGGTGGGGGCAGCCCTCACGGCCTGGCCTTTCATCAGCCAGATGAACCCTGACGCTTCAGTGAAGGCGCTGGCTTCCATCGAATTCGATCTGGCGCCCCTGGCGGAAGGCCAGGAAGTGACGATCAAGTGGCGCGGCAACCCCGTCATCATCCGTCACCGTGGCGCCAAGGAAATCGAACTGGCCAAGTCTGTCGCAGTCTCTGATCTGAAGGATCCGGTTGCGCGTAACGCCAACGTGAAGGATGGCGATCCCGCCACCGACGAGAACCGCGTGATCAAGGGCCATGAACAGTTCCTGATCATGATGGGCGTCTGCACCCACCTCGGTTGCGTTCCGCAGGGTGACAACCCCGCCAAGGAATATGCCGTCGTCGAAGGGTCGCTGAAGGTCGGCGGCTGGTTCTGCCCCTGCCACGGTTCGCACTACGACACCGCCGGCCGCATCCGCAAAGGTCCGGCCCCTGAAAACCTTCATGTGCCGGAGTACAGCTATCTCTCCGACACCAAAGTCAAGATCGGCTGATAGGAACCAGAACAATGGCCGGACACACAAAGTACACCCCGACTACCGCCTTCGGTAAGTGGATGCATGAACGCTTGCCGATCTATGCAATGGTTCAGGAAGCGGCGCTGGATTTCCCGGCCCCGAAGAACCTGAACTACTGGTGGACCTTCGGCGGCATCCTCTCGATGATGCTCGTCATCCAGATCATCACCGGCATCGTGCTGGTGATGCACTACACCCCGCACACATCGATGGCCTTCGACAGTGTCGAGCACATCATGCGCGACGTGAACTACGGCTGGCTGCTGCGCTACATGCACGCCAACGGCGCGTCGATGTTCTTCATCGCCGTGTACATCCACATGTTCCGCGGCATGTACTACGGTTCCTACAAGGCGCCGCGCGAAGTGCTCTGGATGATCGGCGTCGTGATCTACCTGATCATGATGGCCACCGCCTTCATGGGCTACGTGCTTCCCTGGGGCCAGATGAGCTTCTGGGGCGCCAAGGTCATCACCAACCTGTTCTCAGCCATTCCGCTGTTCGGTGACGCCATCACCACCTGGCTGTGGGGCGGATACTCGGTGGACAATCCCACGCTGAACCGCTTCTTCTCGCTCCACTACCTGTTGCCCTTCGTGCTTGCCGCAGTCGTCGGCCTGCATGTCTGGGCGCTGCACGTGCCGGGCAACAACAACCCGACCGGCGTTGAGATCAAGAGCGGCCAGGACTCCATTCCCTTCCATCCCTACTACTCGATGAAGGACCTGTTCGCGATCGCCGTGTTCCTGATGTTCTTCGCGGCCTGGCTGTTCTTCGGCCCGAACTACCTCGGCCATGCCATCAACTATGAACCGGCCAACCCGCTGGTGACACCGGCGCACATCGTGCCTGAATGGTACTACCTGCCGTTCTACGCCATCCTGCGCGCCATCCCGTCCAAGCTCGGCGGCGTCATCGCCATGTTCGGCTCGATCCTCATCCTGTTCGCGCTGCCGTGGCTTGATACCTCGAAGGTCCGTTCGGGCAACTACCGGCCGATCTTCAAGGGCTTCTTCTGGATCTTCGCGATCGTCTGCGTGGCGCTGGGGTATCTCGGCTCCAAGCCGGCGGATGGCATCTATGTCCTGTGGGCCCGTATCCTGACCGCCTACTACTTCGCCCACTTCATCATCATCCTGCCGTTGCTTGGCCTCATCGAGACACCCAAGCCGCTGCCGGCATCGATTTCAGATGATGTGCTGGCCAAGTCCAAGGCCAAGCTGGCCCCTGCTGAGTGATCCGGAGAAGAGACATGAAGAAACTTGCATCACTCGCCCTTGCCGGATTGCTGATCGCATCCGGCGCGGCCATGGCCGCAGAAGGCCAGAAGACCGCGAAGGACGTCAGCTTCTCCTTCGAAGGCCCCTTCGGCACCTTTGACCGCCAGCAGCTCCAGCGTGGCTACAAGGTCTACAAGGAAGTCTGCGCCAACTGCCACTCCATGCGGCTCGTCAAGTTCCGCAACCTGGCGGAAGGTGGCATCTTCAACGAGGAACAGGTGAAGGCCCTGGCCGCCACCTACACGGTGAAGGATGGTCCCGACGCCAGCGGCGAGATGTTCGACCGCCCGGGCCTGCCCTCCGACGCTTTCCCTTCGCCCTTCGCCAACGACGAGGCGGCAAAGGCAGCCAATGGCGGCGCAGTTCCACCGGACCTTTCGCTGCTCACCAAGTCGCGTCCCGGCTGGTATGGCACGTTCAACCAGCTCTGGAACGGCATCGGTGGCCCGCAGTACATCTACTCCGTGCTGACCGGTTACGAGGAAACCCCGGCTGAACTCGCCGCAGAGCAGCCGGAAGGCAAGTACTACAATCCGTACTTCGGCGCCGGCCACTGGATCGGCATGCCGCCTCCGCTCTCGGAAGGGCAGGTGACCTTCGACGACGGCGCACCGAACACGGTTGATGCCATGTCGCACGACGTTGCGGCGTTCCTCGCCTTCACGGCAGAGCCCAAGATGGAAGAGCGCAAGGAACTCGGTTTCATGGTGCTGATCTATCTTGCCGTCTTCACCGCGCTCCTCTACCTCGTGAAGAAGAAGCTCTGGGCCGACGTTCACTGACGCCGCATTCGCCTGAACAGATGTGAATAGGGGTTGCTTCGGCAGCCCCTTTTCCGTTTTATCGGGACACTTATCTCGCGGGGCAGGTTCGGCATGGCGAAATCAATTCTCGGCATCATCGGCGGTTCGGGCGTCTACGACGTTCCCATGGACAGTGCCCGCTGGGAGACAGTGAAAAGCCCATGGGGCGAGCCGTCCGACCAGTTGCGCATGGGTGAAGTCAACGGATTGCCTGTCGCATTCCTGCCGCGTCACGGCCGCGGCCATGTGCAATCGCCCGGCAGCATCAACTACCGCGCCAACATCGATATCCTGAAGCGCGTGGGCGTGACCGATGTGGTGTCGCTCTCCGCTGTCGGCTCGCTGCGTGAGGAACTGGAACCCGGCATGTTTGTCGTGGTGGATCAGTTCATCGACCGCACCTATGCGCGGGCCAAGAGCTTCTTTGGCGAGGGCTGTGTCGCCCATGTGCCCTTTGCCCACCCGACCTCGCCCGAACTGGCGCGGCTCGCGGGCGCGGTGTTGCAGGCCGAGCGCATTCCCCACGCCATGGGCGGCACCTACGTCGTCATGGAGGGACCGCAATTCTCCACCCTGGCGGAATCGAACCTGCATCGGGCCTGGGGCGCATCGGTGATCGGCATGACCAACATGCCGGAGGCGAAGCTCGCCCGCGAGGCGGAGCTTTGTTACATCACGGTTGCCATGGTGACGGACTTCGACGCCTGGCACCCGACACATGATGCCGTTGATGTGGCGCAGGTGATCAGTACGATGAAAGGCAACAGCGAAATGGCCAAGCGCTTCGTGCTGCGGCTTGCAGCGGAGTTTCCCAGGGAGCACCCGCCATGCCCGATCGGTTCTGACCGGGCGCTCGATTTCGCCATCATGACCGCCCCGGACAAGCGCGACCCAGACCTGCTGCGGAAACTTGATGCCGTTGCGGGCAGGGTTCTGAAGGGCGCCTAATCCTTGCGTGCGTTTGCAGGCGCGCCCAGTGCTTCCTTCATGAAGGGATGGTTCACCACGTCCTTGCGGAAGATCACGTCATAGGCCTCGTCCTGGGCAATGCAGCGGCGTTTCAGGGCCGTGAACATGTCCTCGCGCTGCAGATCGAGTGCCTTGCAATCCGGTGCCATCAAGGTGAGGGCCGTCTGGTCGTATTCCACGATGCACTTGCGCCAGATGTCGCGATGGCCTTCCTCGTGCTTTTGCAGGTAGGCAACGAAGCCATCCCATTTCTTGCCAAGGCTCTTGGCCAGCGGGTTCGTGCCTTCGCGTTTCGGCACGATGAAATTGTAGATCACCGAAGTCTTGAAGCTTTTGTAACTGCACCCGGAGCCATCCACCTTGTGGGCCTTCACGGTTTTCGTCGCCATGGCGGTGAAGGCAAAGGTGGCATTGGGGGCAATGCGCGGCGCGTTCTGCTTGATGTCCTCGTAGATGGCGCGGGCAGAGTTGCCCTTCACCGGATACGTGACGACAGCGGAATTCTCTGCAGCGAGGGCGGCAGGGGCGGCACAGGCCAGGCCGGCGACAAACAGGTGGGGGAGGGCTTTCATGGCAACCGCATGCTGCGGGGGCAGGGTTTTGTCAACGGCGTGACACCCCGCAACCGCAAACGGGGCGACTTGCGCAGCCCCGCGCCTTTCCCCATAAAGACCACTGGGGAGCCTGAATGCGACGCGCCGGGATAGTGAAATTCTTCAACAAGGACAAAGGCTTCGGCTTCATTGCGCCGGACGACGGTGGACGCGACATCTTCGTCCACGTCTCCACCGTGCAGCGCGCGGGCATTCCCTGGCTTGAAGATGGCATGCGCCTGTCCTTCGACACGCAGGACGACACACGGGGCCGTGGGCCACAGGCTGTGAGCCTGCAACTGGAATGACAGCATGCGTTTCGTGATCTTGCTCCTGCTTCTGGTTGCAAGCACCGTGCCCGCGACGGCGCGGAGCAGCCGCAGCGGCGATTTCGACTATCTTGTGCTGGCACTCTCGTGGTCTCCGACCTATTGCGCCTCGCCCGCCGGGGAGAATGACAACAGCCAATGCGGGCCGGGGCGGCGCTTCGCCTTCGTGGTGCATGGCCTCTGGCCGCAATACACTCAGGGCTGGCCGCAGGACTGCGCGACCGATGAGCGCTGGGTCGATGAGCGCATGATCCGCAGCATGATGGACATCATGCCATCGAAAAGGCTGATCATCCACGAATGGAAGAAGCATGGCACCTGCGCGGGCGTATCGCAGTCCGCCTACTTCAATGCCATCCGTTCGCTTTTCGCCAAGGTGCGCATTCCCGCCCGCTACCTCTCTCCGGCGGCAGACGTGATCACCACGCCTGAGCAACTGGTGACGGATTTCGTGAAGACCAATCGCGACCTGACCTCCGGCATGGTTTCGGTCCAGTGCGGAAATTCACGCGACCGGGCAAGGCTGAGCGAATTGCGCATCTGCCTCGACAAGGCTGGAAAATTCGCCGCCTGTGGTCCTAACGAAAACCGCTCCTGCCGTGCCAGGACACTGGTCATGCCGCGCGTGCGCTGAAGAAGGCCCAAGATGAAAAAAGCCCTTGTCCTGCAACACATGAACCACGACCATCCCGGCCGTTTCCTCGACTGGTTTGCAGAAGACGGGATCGTGCCCGTGCCGGTGCGCCTCTTCGAGGGCCAGGACATTCCCCCGCTTGCGGACTATGATTTCATGTTCGTTCTGGGTGGCGCACAGGACACCTGGCAGGAAGACGAGTATCCCTATCTCAAGGCCGAGAAACAGGCGATCCGTGAATGGGTGTGGGACCGGGCACGGCCTTACTTCGGCGTGTGCCTCGGTCATCAATTGCTGGCAACGGCGCTGGGCGGCGCGGTTGCTCCGGCCGATGAGGGAGAGGTGGGGGTCTTCGATGTCACGCTGACGGACGAAGGCGCGTCATCACCCTTCATGACACATGTTCCGGCCACGCAGAAGGTGATGCAGTGGCATCATGCAGAGGTGAAGCGCGTTCCGCAGAGCGGGCGCATCCTTGCGCAATCACCACGAACCGGCGTGCAATCCCTTGCCATCGACTCGCATGCGCTGTCCACACAGTTCCATTGCGAGTTCAGCCCGCAGACCGTGGCGGGATGGTCGTCCATGCCGAACTATGTGCAGACCCTGGAAAAGCTGAACGGCCCCGGCGCATATGACAGGCTGGTGCGCGAGAGCTATCCCTTGATGCCGTCCATGCACAAGGCAACCAGGACGATGTGGGACAACTTCAAGACGGTCTCAGGGCTGGTGAAGTGATCAGCGCAGGTCGCGGGCGCGAAGGGCAAAGACCTCGCCTTCGCTTTCCTCGCTATCGATCCAGATGAACGGCAGCTTTGGGAAATCCGCCTCAAGCAAATCGCGTCCCGTGCCGATCTCGCACACGATCACGCCATCCTCGCTGAGGTGCTTCGGCGCCTCCTTGAGAATGCGCCGCACGATGTCGAAGCCGTCATCGCCACCCAGATGGGCCATCACCGGCTCGTGCCGGTATTCCGGCGGGAAGGCCTTCACTTCCGCCTTGGCGACGTAAGGCGGGTTGGTGATGATGAGATCGTAGCGCCTGTCCGCAAGTGGACGGAACAGATCACCCTGACGGAGCGTGATCCGCTCGGCGAGGCCGTGGTCCTTCACGTTGATCCGGGCGACGGCGATGGCGTCCCTTGAGAGATCCACCGCATCCACTTCCGCGTTCTCGAATGTCATCGCGGCGAGAATGGCAAGGCAACCGGAGCCGGTGCAGAGATCGAGAACGCTGCCGATGGCGGCGGGCGTTTCATAAAGGCCGATGCCGTCGGGCCCCAATGTGCCCTGCATCAGCATTTCGCCGATATAGGAGCGCGGCACGATGACCCGTTCGTCCACATAGAAGGGGATGCCGTGCATATAGGTTTTCTTCAGCAGATAGGCTGCGGGCTTGCGTGTCTTCACCCGCGCCGTGATGATCTTGCCGAGGGCAGCGCGTTCCGCCTTGGTAAGCTTCGCATCGAGCCAGGGATTGATGTCGTCCACGGGCAGGTGCAGCGTCTCCAGGATGATATAGGCGGCCTCGTCGATCACGCTTGTGGTGCCGTGGCCGTGGACCACGCCGGAGGCGCGGAAATGGCTGACGGCGTAGCGGAGAAAGTCGCGGATGGTGCTCAGGTCTGCGGTGCTCATGCGCCCACTTACGCGCCCTTGGGCGGGCTTCGCAAGTTCAGAAGCATGATGCCGAAGAACGCTGCCAGCACGATGGCAAGGCTGTAGGGCATGCCGTCAGGGCCGAAGTGATTGAAGGCAAGCCCGGTGCCGAGCGCCCCCATGAGTGCGCCCACGCCCCAGAATGTGGAGAAGCAGGCCGTTCCGGTGGTGAGTTCGTGCCCGGAGAACCGGTCCCCCAACTCGCCGAGAGCGACGGTGTACATGCCGGCAGAGGCCGCGCCGCCCACCAGCAGCAGGCCCCAGAAGGAGAGTGTTCCGAAGGACAGCGGCAGCAGCGCCGTGCACAGCCCGGTGACGGCAGCACAGGCCGCGATCACCATGCGCTTGTTGACGTGGTCGGCCAGCCAGCCGATGGGAAACTGGAGCACGGTGTTGCCGAGGATGAAGAAGGTGAGGGCAAGCGCAGCCGTTTCCTGGCTCAGCCCCTTCTTCACGCCAAAGACGGGCAGGAAGCTGAGGAACGCCGCATCCACAACCGCAAAGGCCGTGACCGCAATGATCAGGACCGGGGCCTTGCGCACGAAGCCGAGTACCGAAAGCGCGCGTTCGTCTTCCTCGTCCACCTCTTCGTCCTTGACGAAGAACATGGGAATGGTGGCGGAAGCCAGGATCACGGAACCGATGAGGAAGGGCAGCGCCCCCTCGATGCCGGTGATGGAGATGAGTGACGGGCCTGCGCCGAAGCTCAAGGCCATGATGCTGGTGTAGAGCGCAAGGATGCGCGCCCGCCACGGGCCTTCCGCGAACTTCACGATCCATGCCTCGCTGATGGCGAAGAGGACGGAGACGAAGAAGCCATGCAGGATGCGCAGCCCGAACCAGGCCCAGAAGATCGGCGCAAAGGGATAGGCACAGATCACGATGGCGGTCAGGATGGCCGCACCGATGACCGTGCGCTTGGTGCCGAAGGTGCGAACGGCGGCGGGGATGAAGAACAGCGACAGGGAAATGCCGAGCGGCTGCATGGCGGCGTTGTAGCCGATCACGTCCGCGCTGATGCCGTGTGACTCCAGGATGAGCGCCAGCAGCGGGAACATCAGCCCCAAGGTGAAGCCGAACACCGTGATTGCGCAAATGGCTGCGAGGAGGTTGATGAGCCGTTGGCCGTTCATGGAGGTATCAGGTGGCTCTTGCCACGCGGCCTCCTTGCAAGAGGAGGCCCAGCATCAGCAGGCCATAGAACCCGGCCAGCACCAGCGGGAAACTGTTGATGCCGAAGCTGTCGATGATGCGTCCGGCGATCGGCGGCCCGATCATCCCTCCGAGGCCCCACATGGCGGCGGTTCCGGCAGATGCGGCCACCATGTCCTTGCCCTTGAAGATGTCGCCCATGACCGCAAGCGCCACCACATAAACCCCGAAGGCCCCGTTGAAGATCAGGATCACCATGGGCCAGATGAAGGGGGTGCGGATGACGGGGCCGAGCAGGAGCGCTGCAATGATAGTGGTTGCTGTGCAGATGAGGACCACGCCGTTCCTGCTCCAGCGGTCGGCCCACAGGCCCAGCGGATAGAAGCAGATGACTCCCGAAACGATGCCCGCCGACAACATTGCGCTGGCTTCAGCCAGCGGCAGGCCGTTGCGCTGCGCGAAGATCGAGAAGAACGAGATGATGACGCTGTCAAAGATCGTGGCCGCGCCCAGGCAGGCGAAAAGAATGGGCGCACGCGTCATGACATTCACGATGCTGCCATGCCCGCCGTCTTCGCTGGCCTCGCGCACCTTCACCAGGGCAAGCGGGATAAGACCGCCCGCCACGAACACGATGCAGATGAGCCAGGGCAGGAAGCCCTCGATTCCGGTGAAGGGCAGGATGGTGGGCCCCACTGCGAAGGTGATGGAGAGCATCGAGGTATAAAGCCCCATCAGCCTTCCGCGCGTTTCGTTGGTGGCGATGGTGAGTACCCATGCCTCGCTGACCGTGAACAGCGAACCGATGGCCGCCCCCATGAAGAAGCGGAAGCCGAACCACCACCAGGGCGGGGGCAGCAATGCCATCGCCGCAAGGCAGACGAGGACGGTGACGATCGAGAAGAACGCCACCGGCCGCGCCCCCGCCGCGGCAATGATGCGGGGCAGGAAGGGACCGGCGATGAGCACGCCCAGCGCACCTGCCGCCGTGTTCACGCCGATGAGCCAGGCAGGAATGCCGCGTGCATCCATCAGGAGGGGCTGGAGCTGGAGGGTGAGGCCAAAGGCAACATCGCACACGCCAACCGTTGCAAGGGCTGCAACGAGCGTGCCCGACAGGATTGCTGGCTTGGCCGTGGTCATGAACGGCTCGTAGCTGTGGCAATGACGCGAGGCAAGGGCCGGGGCGGTGAGTTGCGCTTGCGCCGAGGGGCCGCTATGCGCCTATGCCATGTCACAGGAAAACCCCCCGACCTTTCGCGTCGCAGTCATACCCGTTACCGGCTTCCAGCAGAATTGCTCGCTCGTTTATGACAACGTCAGCAAACGGGGGGCGGTGGTCGACCCCGGCGGCGACGTGGACATGATCATGGAGGCCATCGGCAAGATGGGCCTGACGATCGAGAAGATCCTGCTGACCCACGGCCATATCGATCATGCGGGCGGTGCCGCCGAGCTGCGCGAAAGGCTGGGCGTGAAAATCGAAGGCCCGCATGAAGGGGACAAGTTCCTTCTCGACAGCCTGCCGCAATCAGGGGCGCGCTACGGCATGTTGACGGCCCGCGAGGTCACGCCCGACCGCTGGCTGACGGACGGCGATGACGTCGAGGTGGCGGGATTCCGCTTCGCCATCATTCACGCGCCCGGGCACTCGCCGGGGTCGGTGGTGTTCTTCAACGCCGCGAACCGGTTTGCGCTGATGGGCGACGTGCTGTTTCAGGGGTCGATCGGCCGAACCGACCTGCCGGGTGGAAGCCACGAAACCCTGCTGGAAAGCATCGAGAAGAAAGTGCTGCCGCTGGGCGATGATGTGGTGTTCCTGCCGGGCCATGGCAGTGCCAGCAGCATCGGAGATGAGCGCCAGGGCAATCCGTTCCTGCGGCGATAGGGGAACAGGACGGTCGTGTGGCCGCCCGACAGGAGACCAGCCTAACCGACGACGCCTTTCGCCCGGAGCGAGGCAATCTCCCCCTCAGCGAGTCCGAGGTGTTCGCGCAGCACTCTCTCCGTGCCATCGCCGAGGCGCGGCGACGGCTTTTCGTACTGCACCGGCGTTTCGGAAAAGACGATGGGATTTGCCACGCCCGGCACCTGAACGCCATCGTCGCGGGTCAGGCCCACTTGCAGGCCACGGGCCAGGACCTGTGGATTGGCGAAGACCTGGTCGATGCTGTTGATGGGGCCGCACGGCACCGCCGCCGCCTCGAATGCCGTCACCCAGTCCGCAGTACTCCTTGCCTTCATGAAGGGCTGCAACAGGGGAATGAGTGCGGCGCGGTTCTCCACCCGGCCGCGGTTGGTCCTGAAACGCTCATCGCCGGAGAGATGCGGCGCACCGATGATGGTGCAATATTCCGCATACTGACGGTCCGTGCCGACGGCCATGATGATGTAGCCATCGGCCGTTTCGAAGGTCTGATAGGGCACGATGTTGGGATGGGCATTGCCGAGCCGCGTCGGGGCCTTGCCGCCGACGAGGTAGTTCAGCGCCTGATTGGCGAGCACGGCCACCTGTGAGTCGAGCAGGGCGAGATCGAGGTATTGCCCCTGACCCGTCCTCTCGCGGTGGAAGAGGGCGGCCTCGATTCCGATCACGGCATGGAGGCCGGTGAAGATGTCGGCGAAGGCCACGCCGACTTTCATGGGTTCGGCGCCGGGCGCTCCGTCGGGCTGGCCCGTCACCGACATGATGCCGCCCATGCCCTGGATCATGAAGTCATAGCCGGCCCGTTGCGCGTAGGGGCCGCTTTGCCCGAAGCCTGTGATCGAGCAGTAGATGAGACGGGGATTCACCGTCTTCAGGCTTTCGTAGTCGAGACCATACTTGCGCAGGCCGCCGACCTTGAAGTTCTCGATCACCACATCGGACTTTGCGGCGAGGCCACGAATGAGGGCCTGTCCTTCCGGCGAGGCCATGTCGATGCAGACCGACCACTTGCCACGATTGGCCGACTGGAAATAGGCGGCATCGCCGCGGGATCCGTCCGCGTTGGTGAGGAAGGGGGGGCCCCAGCCGCGGGTATCGTCGCCCTCTCCGGGCTTTTCGATCTTCACCACTTCGGCACCGAAATCGGCGAGCATCTGCGTGGCCCATGGCCCGGCGAGAACGCGCGTGAGATCAAGAACACGAATGCCGGAAAGCGGGCCTGTCATGATGTAACCTATGCGAGGGATTGCCACAGCGCATCATCGACGGAGACGCCATCGCGCGCACTGATTTCGAGTTTTTCGGAGTAGGGGTTCTTGCTGCGCTCGCCACCCAGTGCAAAACCGGGGTCCACCGGACAGCCGATGCCATAGTTGCGGTTCACGCTGCCCGGCAGGAGATAAAGCCCGTGCCGCACGTTGCGCAGGAACAAGCGGCCATGCTCCTCGCGCAGGCGCTCCACCTCCGCGCCGATGAACACACACGAGATATGATGCAGGTCGAGGCCCATCAGGTCTTTTTCGAGTGCGGCGCTACTTGCCGGATCTTCCAGCGCCTCGGCCAGGAGCTTCAAGCCCGGATAGGATACCGCTTCAAGGAATGCACAGGCAGGGGCAGCAAAATCCGCATGCTGGCCCAGGCCCCGGCGCTCAAGCGCGGCGCGGGCGTGAGCCTCGATCTCGGCAGGGCTGCGTCGGGTCATGTCAGGCGCTCGCCTCTTGCGGCGTGAACTCCTGGATGTCGAGTTCCTTCAGCACTTCTTCCACCGAACCCGCGAGGGACTTGATCACCTTGTGATCAATGCCGCCGATGGAGGAGATGCGGAAACTCTTCTGCCCGGTCAGGGCGCCCGCTGCGATGAGGAAGCCGCGTTGCCGCAATCCTTCCCGGAAGGCGCCGAAGTCAAAACGCTTGTCACGGGGCGCGAGAAAAGCCTGCACGATGGGGCTGGCTTCCGTCTCCGGCAGGTAGGGCGTGAAACCCATGGCCTTCATGCGGGTGATGAGTTCCTCGGTATTGCGCTGATAGCGGGCACGGCGCATGCCGATGCCGCCTTCCGTTTCCAGTTCGCGCAATGCCTGCCGCAGGGCCGCGACGGCGTGGGGCGGTGGTGCGGCACGCAGGACCCCCATGCCTTCCTGATCCTGCCAATGGGCATGGAGATCGAAGGCGGCGGAATGCGACTTTCCTTCCGAGGCAATCAGGAGATCGCGCTTCACCATGAGGATGGAAAACCCCGGCACGCCTTCGAGGCAACTGTCCGGCGAGGCAACGAGAACGTCGATCAGGTCGCCCACCACATCGAGCGGCAGGGCACCGAAACTGTTGGTGGCATCGACCATGAAGGTCTTCTGGCGGTCTTTCGCCAGCTTGCCGATGTCGCCGATCGTGTTCACCAGACCCGCCGCACTGTCGCAGTGAGCGACCCAGATGTGGCTGATCTCGCCGTCGGCATCGAGGGCGGCGGTCACGTCGTCCACCGTCACGACAACGTTGTCCGGCTTGGTGAGGCGAATGACCGGGCGGTCCTGTTGCGACAGGATGGCCGCTGCCCGCTCGCCGTCGCGGCCATTGCAGATCACCAGTGTCTTCTTGCGCTTGGCCGGGGCCAGGCAGGAGAGGACGGCTTCAACGGCAAAGCCGGCGGTTCCCGGCAGCAGCACGCATTCATGGGCGGCACCCGCACCGGCGAGGCGCTTCAGGTCGCGCCGCAGTTCGCTGAGCAGGGCGCGGAATTCCACGTCCTCCGGGCTGTAGTCCACCAGCATGGCAATCTTCACTGCCCGCGAGGTGGTGACAGGTGCCAGCGACAGCAGCCATGGCATGTCTTCCTGGCCGGGTGGCCCCTTGTAACGGGGCGCCACAAAATAGGTCTTGATCATGAATCACTCCGCTCCGGGTGTGCCGGACGACACCCCTTTTGCTCAAGTCAAGCCAGAATTCATAGCCTCAAATGCGCCCCTTGTCTGGATACAGAACACGGCCATAATGCACCTGCTTTGCGGGAGGCCTATTCATGACCCTGGGTTACATCGTACTGGCCTTGATTGTGGCCATCGGCGGCTATCTGATCTTCATGTACAACGGCCTTGTCCGGAACAAGAACCTGGTGGCGGAGGGCTGGAGCGGCATCGACGTGCAGTTGAAGCGGCGTGCCGACCTCATTCCCAATCTTGTGGAAACGGTGAAGGGCTACGCCACCCACGAGGACAAGATCTTCCGCGACCTTGCGGAACTCCGGGCGAAATCCATTGCGGGCGGAAGCGTGGCCGACCAGTCGGCCGTGGGCCAGGCCATGTCGGCGGCCATTGGCCGCCTCTTCGCCATTGCGGAGGCCTATCCCGAACTGAAGGCTGACGCGAATTTCCGCGACCTGCAGGACAAGCTGGCCGGCATCGAGGATGAGATCCAGATGTCACGTCGCTACTACAATGGCGCGGTGCGCAACCTGAACACCATGATCGAGTCCTTTCCGTCAAACTTCGTGGCCAACGCCTTCCAGTTTGCCAAGGCCGAATTCTTCGAGATCGGTGACGCAGCGCAGCGCGAGACGCCGAAGGTGGATTTCAAGACGCGCTGAACCATGTTGCGCTGGTTCGCCGCCGTCCTGTGCCTTGTTGTTGCCCTTGGCCAGCCGGCCAGGGCAGAAGAGGTCATCCGCAACTTCATTTCCGATGTGACCGTCGGCAGCGACGGCACCCTGACGGTGCGCGAGACGCTGACCTTCAATGTGGAAGGCTACAATATCAAGCACGGCATCAAGCGTGACTTTCCGCTGAGCTACATGGACAAGCATGGTCAGCAGGTGAAGGTCGGCTTTGAGGTCGTCAGCGTGGAGCGCAACGGCAAGAGCGAACCCTACAGCAGCACCTACATCAGCAACGGCATTCAGTTGAAGATCGGTAGCGCCGATGTCTATCTCACTGACGGCGAGCAGACATGGAAGATCATCTATCGCACCACGCGTCAGGTGGGCTTCTTCGACAGCTACGACGAATTGTACTGGAACGTCACCGGCAACGGCTGGACCTTCCCCATCGAACATGCGCAAGCCATCGTGCGCCTGCCGGAAGGTGCCAGCACGGGCGAATACGCGCTTTATACCGGCGCCCAGGGCGTGGCGGGAAAGGATGCGCGGGTGGTTTCGGCAGGGGGCAACCGCTTCGTGGCCGAAACAACGCGGCGACTGGAACCGGGTGAAGGCTTCACCATTGCCGTGAACTGGCAGAAGGGCATTGTTGCCCCGCCGAGCGAGGCACAGAAACGCTGGTGGTGGATACAGGACAATCTCGGTTACTTCCTGCTTGGCCTGACCGTGATCCTTGTCGGCCTCTATTACCTCTGGGCCTGGAACAAGGTTGGCCGCGATCCGCCCGGCGGCCAGATCGTGCCGTTGTTCCATCCGCCGAAAGGACTTGGCCCCGCCGGGGTGCGCTACATCTGGAAGCAGGGGTTCGACAACGAAGCCTTCGCGGCGGCGGTGGTGGGGCTTGCCGTCAAGAAGCGCGTGGTGATCGAGGATGATGATGGCGACTACGCCATTTCCAAGGGGGGACAGGGCCAGGAGCCGCTCACCCGCACCGAGCAGGAATTGCTGAAGGCCCTGCCGGCCGGAACCCTGAAACTGAAGCGCGGCAGCCACCTTGCGGTGAACAGCGCGAGAAGCGCCATCAAGACTGCGCTGGATGACGAATTCGACGGCACCATGTTCCTGCGGAACCTCAAATGGTTCGTGCTCGGCGCGGTGCTGTCGGGGATCGGGCTGATTGTCTCCGGCTTCATGATGCCGTCGGGCGAGGGAGCGGTCGTTGCCTTCACCGCCATCTTCTCGACCATCTGGTGGGGCGTCGTCCTCACGGTGGGCTGGGCCATGGCACAGGGAGTGCGGTCGGGCAGCGTGTGGATGCGGATCAAGTCGCTGTTCACGCTCATCTTCCTCGTTCCGTTTGTCTTTGGCGGCATTGCCGTTCCCGCTGCCACGATCTTCGGCACCGGTGCCTCGTGGCCGATGATGTTTTTCCTCGCCGGAGCAGTGGGTCTGGGACTCTTCAACCTGCTTTTCTACTGGTTGCTGAAGGCCCCCACGGTGAAGGGACGCGCCATGCTGGACCAGATCGAAGGTTTCCGCATGTACATGACCACGGCGGAGGAGGACCGGCTGAACGTGCTGAACCCGCCGGAAAAGACTCCCGAACTGTTTGAGCGGTACTTGCCCTATGCCATGGCGCTCGATTGCGAGAACGAGTGGAATGCAAAGTTCGCAGCGGTGCTTGCGGCAGCGGCGGCAGCGGGAGCGGCCACCGCCACCTCGCCCTCCTGGTATCATGGCAACAACTGGAGCAGCGGCGGTTTCTCGCGCGATCTCGGGTCCAGCCTTGCCTCGTCGATCTCGTCTGCATCCGTCGCACCCGGTTCCTCTTCCGGATCGCGCGGAGGCGGCTTTTCGGGCGGCGGAGGCGGTGGCGGTGGCGGTTCGGGCTGGTAGTCAGGTCCACTCGCCGAGATAGCTGCGGATGTTCCTGTCGGTTGATGCAAAGAACTTTCGCGTCTCGACGGGCGGATGCACCACGCCCTTGTCCACGAACACGATGCGCTCTGCGATGCTTTGTGCGTCTTCAGGCTGGTGGGTCACGAGCAGGGTCGTCAGGCCCTCGCTGGCATGAAGCGCCTTCACCAGCCGCAGCATCTCCCGGCGCAGGCCGGGGCCAAGCGCGGCAAATGCCTCATCGAGCAGAAGGATGGGCCGCTTGCGCACCAGCACGCGGGCAATGGCGATGCGCTGGCGTTCGCCGCCCGACATTTCGCCGGGAAGACGCTGGGCGAGAGCGGCAAGGCCGACAAGATCGAGGGCGCGGTCCACGGCCTTGCCTTGTGCATCCGTCAGTGACAGCGAAGGCGACAGGCCGAGTGCCACGTTCTGCCAGGCGGTGAGATGGGCGAAGCTGTTGTGATCCTGGAACACGGCAGTAACCGGTCGTTCCGCCGGTGGTGTTCCGGTGGCCTCGGCGTTGTTCAGGAACAAGCGGCCCCGGGCAAGCGGCTCGAAACCGGCGATCACATTGAGCAGCGTGGACTTGCCCGAACCGCTGGGGCCAAGGACCGCGACCATGGCGCTGCGCTGGATCTCCAGGTTCATGGCCAGCGTGAAGTCGCCGTGGCGGTACAGTCCCTTGTCGATGCGGATCATCATGCTTTGCGTCCGAGGCGATTGGCAGCGAGGGTTCCGGCAAGGCAGAGCGCGGCAAGCAGCAGCGCCGTGCCCTGTGCCGCCGCCGAACGATAGTGCCCCATTTCGGCAGAGATGAGCGAGGGCAATGTCACGAGGCCCTGTGAGCCGAGAAGCAGCACGGCGGTGAGATCACCGAAAGACAGGACGAATGCGACCAGCAGGGCCTGCAAGAGGGGGCGGGTGAGCACCGGCGCATCGATGAGCCTGAAGCGCCGCCAGCCGGAAAGGCCGAGCTGTTCGCACAGGCGATCTTGCGGCAGCAGTTGCGCGGCCATCGACGCACCCAGTATCGTGACCGAAAAGGGCAGTGACATCAATGCATTGAGGCAGGACATCAAGACCATGCTTGAAGCGGGTGTGGTGATCAGCCCGCGCAGCAGGATGAACCAGCCCGTCGCCAGCACCGCCGGTGGCAGGATGAGGCCCGCGAGGGCGACGGCAGACAGAAGCCCGCGCCAGCGCGTGAGCCGCACGTGCAGGAGCACCAGCGGCCAGGCGAGGGCAAGATTGATGATGGCGCTGAGGCTGGCGATGAGCAGGCTTGTGCCGAGGGCCTGGAAGAGCAGCGGGCGAAGGTCGATGGCCTGCACGCCGGAGACGACGAGGGCAGCCAGTGGCGGCAGAACCAGCAACGTCGCCAGGACGACCATGAGCAGGCCGATCCAGCCAACGGGCCGGGGGGCGGGCGAGAACATGCGCAACGAGGGCTGGGCCGGCAGGGGCGCCGAAAGCTGCCCCGCCATGATCACCAGCACGAAGCAGAGGATGGCCTGCAACAACGCCAGCGTCACGGCCCGCGTCACGTCGAAATCCAGCCGGAGGGATTGATAGATCGCCACTTCCAGCGTGGTGGCGGCGGGACCTCCGAAGGTGAGCACCACGACGAAGCTTGCCGCGCAGAGCAGGAAGATGAGCGCCGCGAGCCGCGGCAACAGCGGCCTGAGCGCCGGCCAATCCAGATGCCGCCAGCGGTCGCGGGAATCGAAGCCGAGCTGGTCGGCAAGGCGCTGGTTCTCCGGCGTGACGTTTTCAAGGGCTTCCAGGCAGAAGCGCAAGGCCAGCGGCAGGTTGAAAAACACATGCGCCAGCAGGATGCCTGCAAGGCCGTAGAGATTGATCATGTCCGGCAGCCAGCCGGACTGGCCGTAGAGCTGCACCAGCGCCAGAACGACCACGATGGCAGGAAGCGCCTGCGGCACGGCGAAAAGGGCCAGCAACAGCCCGCGTCCCGGAAAGTCCCGGAAGGCCAGCGCCCGTGCGGCAGGAATGGCCGGAAAGATCGACAGGAGTGTTGAAAGCGCAGCCTGCAGGAGCGTGAAACCGAGAACCCGCCAGATATAGGGATCGGGTGCAAGTCGCCCGCCT
>JAEUMJ010000027.1 GCA_016792865.1 Hyphomicrobiales bacterium
CGCCAGGCGGCGAACCACGTCCAGGGCCTCGGCGGTCTCGCTGCGATCGGTCTTGAGGAACTTCAGGCGCGCCGGTGTGGCGTAGAAGATGTCCCGCACCTCGGCCTCGGTCCCGGCCTTGAGGGCGGCGGGACGAAGCTCCGGCTTGCTGCCCCCTTCGACCGCCAGGCTGAAAGCGGCCCCTGCTCCCCGCGCCCGCGAGGAAAGCGTGAGGCGGGCAATGCTGGCAATCGAGGGCAAGGCTTCGCCACGGAATCCCATCGTGCGGATGTCAGAGAGATTGTCGTCCGGCAGCTTCGAGGTGGCGTGGCGTTCCAGGGCCAGCGCAAGTTCATCGGCGCTCATGCCGAAGCCGTCGTCGGACACGCGGATGAGGGTCTTGCCGCCGCCGCGGAACACGATTTCGATCCGGCTTGCCCCCGCATCAATGGCATTCTCCACCAGTTCCTTCACGGCGCTGGCAGGTCGTTCGATCACTTCGCCGGCGGCGATGCGGTTGATGGTGCCTTCGGGAAGGCGGCGGATTCGCATGGATGAAGATTAGCAGGCGCCTTCGCGCCGCCTCAAGCCGCTCTCACCGGGCGGTTGAAAACGGGATCAGTTGAAAAGTTCGCCGAAGTTCTTGAACGTGCCATAGTTCGGATTGGCACGGCGCTTCTCTTCCAGCAGGGCGACGCGCAGTTCCGACGAAAGCTGGGCCTGGGTCTTCTTCTTGCCGTCGGGGGTCAGCTTGCTGATGTTGTAGCAGCCGTAAATGTCGGGGGCTTGCGTCCCGTTCTTGCACTGGGTGCCGCCCACTGTGCGGCGCGGGGTGACAGGTGCTGCCCCACCATAAACGCTTTCGTCGGCAGGCGGGGTCGCGGCGGCGGTGCCGTAACCTGCTTCGGGAACAGCGGGTTGATACGCCGCCACAGGGCCGGAACCCGGGGCCGGAAGCTGGAGATCCGGCGGCATGGCCAGGTTGCGCCCCGCCGGAACAGCAGCGGCGTTCGGGCCGCGCGAGCCATTCAGAAGGCTCGATGTGGAACATCCGGCCAGGGCGAGGCAGGCCAAAATCGCGCACATGCTGAGGAAAGGCGTTTTCATAGCGTCGTCAATCTGCTGGCGGAATCCGGCGAAAGCATGGCTCTCAGTCCCTCCGCACAGGGGGGGATTTCAACCCATCATAAACCAGCAGCAGCACCCCGGCAACGATCGCCACGTCGGCCACGTTGAAAATGTACCAGCTCCAGGTTCCCCAGTGGAGGTGGACAAAATCGGCAACTGCGCCGTGCAACACGCGGTCCAGCGCATTTCCCAGGGCACCGCCGATGATGAGGCCGAGGGCAGCCGCCGCCAAGGGGGTGGTGGACCGGGCCAGCCAAAGCCACAAGGCCGCCGTGATGACCAGGCTCAGGGCCACCAGCAGCATCTGGGCATTGGTGGTCAGGAGGCCGTAGGAGACGCCTTCGTTCCAGGCCATCGCCAGATCGGCAAAAGGGGTGATCTGGATGGGCGGGCGCTCATCGAGGTTCACGATCTTCAGGATCCAGAACTTGCAAAGCTGGTCGAGGGCGAAGACCCACACGGCGAACATCAGGCCAAGCCGGGAGAGTGGCCCCCAGAACCGGTTTGCCGCTGCCGTGAGCGCCGTCATACCGTCTTCCCGAAGCGGGTCTGCCATTCGCGCACGGCTTCGGCATCGCGGGGCGTGATGTCCGGGAAGTCCTTGTCGCTGCCGATGTCCTTCGAGATCTTCCACGAGCGAGCACACTTCGCACCCTCCGCCTTGGCAAAGACGACGCCGACACCCTTCACGCTGTCGATGGTGAAGGCCCCCGCCGGAGCTTCCCCGGCAATCACCTCGATCGCGGAGGTGATGCAGATTTCGGCGAAATCGTTGCTGCGAAGCGCCTCCACCTCGGCGGCATCGCGGGACACATAAACCCTGGGAGCCGCCTCCAGCGACGCGCCGATGGTCTTGTTGGCGCGTTCGATTTCAAGGGCGCCCGTCACGACGCTGCGCACATCGCGGATCTTCTCCCACTTGGCCGCCAGCGCATCGTCGCGCCATTCCGCGGGCGCCTTGGCAAACGGCATCAGGTGCACCGAAGACCCTTCGCCCGCAAAACGCGACAGCCAGACCTCTTCCATGGTGAAGACAAGGATCGGCGCCCACCACGTCGTGAGGCAATGGAACAACTGGTCGATCACGGTGCGGCAGGAGCGGCGCTTCAGGCTTGACCAGGGATCGCAGTAGAGCGCGTCCTTGCGGATGTCGAAATAGAAGGCCGACAGGTCCGAATTCATGAACTGCGTGAGCGATGCAAAGATGCGCTTGTAGTCATAAACCTTGTAGGCCGCGCGGACTGTCTGGTCGAGTTCCCACAGCTTGTGCAGGATGAAGCGTTCAAGCTCCGGCATGTCCTTGCAATAGACCTGCTCCCAGTCATGCAGGCCGTCGACCGCACCCAGCATATAGCGGAAGGTGTTGCGCAGCTTGCGATAGGCTTCGACGTTCGACTTGATGATTTCCGGCCCGATGCGCATGTCGTCGGAGTAATCCGAAGACGCAACCCAGAGGCGGAGAATGTCGGCACCCGAATTCTTGATCACATCCTGGGGAGCGGTCACATTGCCCATGGACTTCGACATCTTGCGACCGTCTTCGGCCATGATGAAGCCATGGGTAAGCACCTGGTCATAGGGTGCCCTGCCCCGCGTGCCGCAGGATTCGAGCAACGAGGAATGGAACCAGCCGCGATGCTGGTCCGATCCTTCGAGATAGATATCCGCGGGCCATTTGAGTTCGGGATTGCCCTCCAGCGTGAAGGCATGGGTGGAACCTGAGTCGAACCACACGTCCAGAATGTCACGCACCTGTTCGTAGTCTTGCGAATTGTAGTCCGGGGCGAGGAAGCGCGTTGCTGCACCATCGGCAAACCAGGCGTCTGCGCCTTCCTTGCAGAAGGACTCGAAAATGCGGGCGTTCACCTTCGGGTCGTTGAGGATCTTGCCCGTGGCCTTCTCGACGAACACGGTGATCGGCACACCCCAGGCGCGCTGGCGCGAGATCACCCAATCGGGACGCTGCTCGATCATGCCGCGAAGCCGGTTCTTGCCCGATGCGGGGAAGAATTCGGTTGCATCGATGGCGGCCAGGGCCTTGTCGCGCAGGGAGTTTTTCTGGCCATCGCCCATGGAGATGAACCATTGCGGCGTGTTGCGGAAGATGATCGGCTTCTTGGAACGCCATGAGTGCGGGTATTGGTGCTTCAGGCGCTCGCGTGCGAGCAGCATACCGGCAGAACGCAGGGCTGCGATGACGGCTTCGTTGGCATCACCCTTTTCGCCCTTGTCGGTGATGACGCGCCTGCCCACAAAACCCGGTGCATCGCTGGTGTAGAAACCGTCGGCATCCACCGGCGTCGGGATGACGGTGAAATCATGGCCATGGGTCTCGGCCAGCCGCTTCTGGTTTGCGATCCAGATGTTGTAGTCATCGGCGCCATGGCTGGGAGCCGTGTGCACGAAGCCGGTACCCGCATCATCGGTGACGTGGTCGCCATCGAGCATCGGGATGGGGTAGCTGTAGCCCATGTCCGCCAGCGGATGGCGACAGGTGATGGATGCAAGTTCCGTGGCGTCAACCACCCGCAGGTCGCGCCAGCCGGTGACCTTGGCGGCCTTCATGAGCGGCTCGATGAGCTTGGTGGCGATGATCAGCTTCTCGCCCACGCCCAGCCAGTTGCCTTCCGGTGCTTCTGTCACCTTCACAAGGCTGTATTCGATGCGGTTGGAATAGCTGATGGCGCGGTTGCCGGGGATCGTCCACGGCGTGGTCGTCCAGATCACCACGGAGGCATCGTCAAGCGATTGGTCGGACCGGAACTCCTGCTCGTCCACCCTTTGGCCGGGATGACTTTCGCCGGCCACCAGTTCGACCAGCTCAAACAGCCGCGTGATCACGGAAGAGGTATGGCCCTTGTCGTGACTGGCGACAGGGAACTTCACCGTGATCGCATCGCTGGTGTAGTCCTGATATTCCACCTCGGCTTCGGCGAGAGCGGTCTTTTCGACCACCGACCACATGACGGGCTTGGAGCCGCGGTAAAGCTGTCCGGTCTCGGCAAACCTCATCAGCTCGCGGGCAATGACGCCTTCCGAGCGGAAATTCATGGTGGTGTAGGGATGATCCCAGTTGCCCTCGACCCCCAGACGCTTGAATTCCTCACGCTGCACGTCAATCCAGTGTTGCGCGAACTCGCGGCACTCGCGACGGAACTCGTTGATCGGGATCGCATCCTTGTTCTTGCCCTTGGCGCGGTACTGCTCCTCGATCTTCCATTCGATGGGAAGGCCATGGCAGTCCCAGCCCGGCACATAGTGGGAATCGAAACCCGCCATCTGTGCCGAGCGGCTGACGATATCCTTGAGGATCTTGTTGAGGGCGTGCCCGATGTGGATGTTGCCGTTGGCATAGGGCGGGCCATCGTGGAGCACGAACTTCTCGCGGCCCTTGCCCTGCTCGCGCAAGCGCTTGAACAAGCCCATGTCGGCCCAGCGCCTGAGGATCTGGGGTTCGCGCTCCGGCAATCCGGCCTTCATGGGGAAGTCGGTCCTGGGCAGGAAAACGGTGTCGCGGTAACGATCGGTCTTTTTGGGCTGTTCGGTCATGGTGGCGGCTTGTAACGGCTTTGCCGGGCGGAATAAAGTGTCTGTGGAGGTAGACATGAAACACACGATTCCGGCCCGTTCGGGCAAGGCTCACCGCCTCGAAAAAGGTCAATCCGTCCGGGTCATCAACACCCATGGAAACCAGGTGGTGGATTTCTGGGCCTTTAATGCCAATGATTTCCGGGAATACATGGGGATGGAGCACTGCCGGGCCTTCTGGTCGCGCCTGTTCCCGGTTGCCGGCGACAAGATGCTGACCAACCGCCGCCGCCCCATCCTGACTCTGACCGAGGACAATTCGCCGGGCCGCCACGACACGCTGATCGCCCCCTGCGACAACGAGCGTTACGGCCTGCTGGGCTGCACCCACTACCACGACAACTGCCGGGACAACCTCCACGCCGGGCTTGCGGCCTTGGGCATCACCATCCCCTACACGCCCGACTCGCTGAACCTGTTCATGAACATTCCCTGGCACCCGGACGGTAAGCTCGACTGGGGCAACTGCCTGTGCAAGCCGGGGGACAGCGTGGTGTTCAAGGCCGAGATGGACGCCATCGTCTGCTTTTCCGCCTGCCCGCAGGACATGCTGCCCATCAACAACGGCACGCCGACGGAAGCTCACTTCGAGATCGCATGACGATCCGGCCGTGCGGGGAAATCGGCCTACAGGCTCTTCTCCCGCATGGTCACCAGTTCTTCGGCGGCAGTCGGGTGAACCGCCATGGTGGCATCGAACTGTGCTTTGGTGGCGCCACAGGTGACGGCAATGCCAAGCAACTGCGCCATCTCACCGGCGTCAGGCCCGGCGATGTGACAGCCCAGGACACGGTCCGTCTCGCCATCCACGATCAGCTTCATCAGCATGCGTTCGTCACGGCCAGAGAGCGTGTGTTTCATGGGCCGGAAACTGGTCTTGTAGATATCCACCTTCGAATGCCCGCTGCGCGCCTGGGCTTCCGTCAGGCCCACGGTTCCGAGTTCCGGCTGGGAGAATACCGCCGTCGGGATGAGCGAGTGATTGACGGTCGTGGGCTTGTTGCCGAACACCGTATCCGCAAAGGCGTGTCCCTCGCGGATGGCAACGGGCGTCAGGTTCACGCGATTGGTGACATCTCCCACGGCATAGATCGAATCCACCTTTGACCGGGAATGGGCATCCACATCGATGGCGCCGTGGGGCGTGCCATGAAGGCCGACATGTTCGAGGCCGAGGCCGAAGGTATTGGGAATGCGGCCTGTCGCATACATCACCTGCCCTGCGCCGACCGCCGTGCCATCGGTCAGCGTGAGGCGCACGCCGTCTCCGGATCGGATGATCCCGGAGACATCCACACCCGTCCGGATCTCGATCCCCTTCTTCCTCATTTCGGCAGCGAGATGATTGCGCAAGTCGTCATCGAATCCGCGCAGGATCTGCTCGCCACGATAGAGCAGGACCGTTTCGACACCGAGACCATTGAAGATTCCGGCAAACTCAACGGCAATGTAACCGCCCCCGACAATCACGATGCGGCGCGGCAGGCGCTCAAGGTGAAAAGCCTCGTTCGAGGTGATCGCCAGTTCCCGCCCCGGCAGGTGTTGCGGAATGAAGGGCGAGGCACCGGTGGCCACGAGAATGTAGCGCGCCGTCACCTTCCGGCCCGAAGCGAGTTGCACGGTATGCGGATCGACGATCGTTGCGCGTTCGGGAATGAGTTCCGCGCCCGCCGCTTCGAGATTGCGGATATAGGCCTTGTTCAGGCGATCGATTTCCTTGTCCTTGTTCTCGACAAGGGCTGACCAGTCGAAGGACACCTTCTCGGTAGTCCAGCCGAAGCCGACGGCATCCTCGAATTCCTCGGCAAACCGGGAGGCCTGCACGAACAGCTTCTTCGGCACGCAGCCGCGGATCACGCAGGTGCCACCCACCCTGTATTCTTCCGCGACGGCGACTTTGGCGCCGTGCCTCGCTGCAATGCGCCCGGCCCGGACACCGCCGGAACCTGCGCCGATCACAAACAGGTCATGGTCGAATGCGCTCACGTGGCGGTGATTTCCTGCGTTCCCTTGGATGTGGCCATGATGACGCGGGAGGCGATGCCGATAAAGAGGCCGTTGTTCACAACACCGGGAATGTTGTTCAACATGAATTCAAGACGCTCCGGCTCCTTGATCTCATCACAAGCCGCATCAACGATCACGTTGCCCATGTCGGTGCGGAACGCCTGACCGTCCTTCATGCGCAGGACCATCTTCGGATTCATGCCCAGCATGCGGAAGGCCCGCTCCAGCTTCCACGCGGTTGCCTTGATGCCCATGTTGACGATCTCGATGGGCAGCGGGAACTTGCCCAGCGTCTTCACCCGCTTCGATTCATCGGTGATGATCACCACTTCCTTGGCGGAGGTGGCGACGATCTTCTCGATCAGCAAGGCTCCCCCGCCGCCCTTGATCAGGCGCAGCTTGTCGTCGAATTCATCCGCGCCATCGACGCAGAGATCGAGGAAGGGATGGTCGCCCAGCGTGGTGAGCGGAATTCCGAGTTCCTTGGCAAGTTCCGCCGTGGCCCGCGAGGTGGGAACCCCCCTGACCTCAAGCCCCTCCTTCACCTTCTCGCCCAGGGCGCGAATGAAGTGATTGGCGGTGGACCCGGTGCCGAGGCCCAGGCTCATGCCCGGCTTCACCAGCTTCAGGGCCTCAAGCGCGGCTTCTTTCTTTTGCTCGTCGGCGCTCTTAGCGGCGCTCACCTTCTTCGCACTCATTTGCCCAGGCCACCCATCAGCATGTACTTGATTTCGAGATATTCCTCCATGCCGTGCTGCGAGCCTTCGCGGCCGAGGCCCGACTGCTTCACGCCGCCGAAGGGCACTTCGGCCGTGGAGATAATGCCTTCGTTGATGCCGATCATGCCATATTCCAGCGCCTCGCCCACGCGCCAGACGCGGCCAATGTCGCGGCTGTAGAAGTAGCAGGCCAGTCCGAACTCGGTGTTGTTGGCGGCTTCGATCACCTCTTCTTCAGTGTCGAAGCGGAACAGCGGAGCAACGGGTCCGAACGTCTCCTCGCGCGCAACGGCCATGTCGCTGGTGACGCCGGTGATGATGGTCGGCTCAAAGAAGTTGCCGCCCATGCGCTTTCCGCCCGCGGCCAGCTTGCCGCCTTTCGAAAGGGCGTCGGCAATATGCTCCTCGACCTTCTTCACGGCAGCCTCGTTGATCAGCGGACCGGTGGTGACGCCGTCCTGCACGCCATTGCCGATCTTCAGCTTCTTGACGGCAGCGGAGAGCTTTTCGGCGAAGGCATCATACACACCCGACTGCACATACAGACGGTTGGCGCAGACGCAGGTCTGGCCGTTGTTGCGATACTTGGAAGCCATGGCACCGGCCACGGCGGCATCGAGGTCGGCGTCGTCGAAGACGATGAACGGCGCATTTCCGCCAAGCTCAAGGCCGAGCTTCTTGATGGTCGGGGCGCACTGTTCCATCAGCACACGGCCGATTTCGGTGGAACCCGTGAAGGTGAGGCCGCGCACGATGGGGTTCGATGTCATCTCGGCGCCGATCTCGCGGGCAGAGCCGGTGATCACCGAGAAAACCCCGGCGGGAATGCCGGCGCGTTCGCCAAGCTCTGCCATGGCAAGAGCAGAAAGCGGCGTCTCGCCCGCAGGCTTGCAGACCATGGCGCAACCGGCGGCCAGGGCCGCACCCGCCTTGCGCGTGATCATCGCGTTGGGGAAGTTCCACGGCGTGATGCATGCAATGACGCCCACCGCCTGCTTGATCACCACGGCGCGGCCATTGGGGAACGGCACCGGAACCGTTTCGCCATAGACGCGGCGGGCTTCTTCGGCAAACCACTCGATGAAGCTTGCGCCGTAGGCGATTTCGCCGCGTGATTCAGCCAGCGGCTTGCCCTGCTCGGCGGTGAGGATCTGCGCCAGGTCTTCCTGGTTGTCCATCATCAGGTTGAACCACTTGCGCAGAATGGCCGCGCGCTCCTTGGCGGATTTCCTGGCCCACAGCTTCTGGGCCTTTTCGGCGCCCTCGATGGCCTCGCGCGTTTCCTTGGCACCGAGCTTCGGCACAGAGGCAATGACGCGCTCGTCCACCGGGTTGGTGACATCGATGCTGGCAGCACCGCCGACCCATGCGCCGTTGATGTAGCATTTCTCCTTGAGCAGCGACTTGTCTTTCAATAAGTCGCGCAGGGCCTGAGTTTTTGCGATGTCCATGGAATGCTCCTGAAAGGGAAACGGGCTGTTCTGGCGGGCGGCATAGCATGGCCCGCCGGGCAGGACAAACAGGCCAGAAGAGGGAGTTGGCAATGCCAGTTGACGCACTTGTTTTTGACCTTGACGGCACCCTGGTGGACACCGCGCCCGACCTGCACGCAGCAACAAACCATGTGCTTTCAACGTTGAAGCGGCGATCCATTTCCATGGAAGAGGTGCGCAGCTTCGTGGGCCATGGCGCGCGCGCCCTGATTGCAAGGGGCTGCGAGGCAACGGGCGAGCCGGTTGACCCCCGCGCCATCGAGACGCTCTATCAGGAATTCGTGATCTACTACGCCGCCAACATCTCGGCCTACAGCAAGCCCTTCCCCGGACTTCTCGACTTCCTGGACCGCTGCAAGGCCAGGAACATCGCCATGGCGGTGTGCACCAACAAGCTGGAATTCCTGTCGGTGCAGTTGCTGCAGGCACTTGGCCTGTCGCCCTATTTCGGTGCCGTGGTGGGGCCGGATACCATCGGCATCGCCAAGCCCGATCCCCGCCCCTACCATGAGGCGCTGCACCGGCTGGGGCGCGACGTCGCCTCGTCGATCATGATCGGTGACAGCGAGACCGATATCCGCACCGGCCAGAACGCGGGCGTGCCTGTGATTGCGGTCTCTTTCGGCTATACGCCGCAGCATGTCTCGGCTTTCAATCCGACCCACGTCATCGACCATTACGACGAGGCGTGGCCGATCCTTCAGTCGTATCTCTGAAAGAAGCCCACCACATCATCAAGAACGGAGGCCCGCCAGCGCAACGGCTTTGCCAGCGCCAGCAGGATGCCGACGTGGCCGATGCCCTTGTAGAAGAGAAGTTCAGGGCGGCGGCCAGCCCCGATGGAGCGGGCATAGAGGTTCCAGCTATTGTGCAATCCCACCGTCTCGTCGTCTTCGCCGTGAAGCAGGAGCATGGGGGGCGCGGACGAAAGATCGGCATTGACCGGTTGGGTTTCGGCGAGGTTGCCGACCTTGCCGAAGGCCGCAATGGTTTTCGGGGAATCGAGCGGCAGGAAATCGAACGGCCCCGCCAGCGAGGCCACGGCCCTGACATGGTTGCCCAGCCCGTTGCGCAACACCGTCTGGACGGCGCTGTAGGCTCCGGCGGAATGCCCGGCGAAAAAGATGCGCGCGGGGTCGCCGCCGAAATCCGTCGCGTGCGCACACAGCCATTCCAGCGCCAATGCCGTGTCATCCACGAATTCGGGGTAATGCACGTCAGGCACGAGGCGATAGTCCGCAATGGCGGTGAGGAAGCCCCTGGCGGCAAAGGCGCGGCCTGCGAAGGCATAGTCCTCCTTCCGGCCTGAATCCCATGAGCCGCCATAGATGAACAGCAGCACCGGAAGCGGGCCGCGGCCGGGCGCGGCCACGGGGGCATAGAGATCCAGCCGCTGACGGGGCGCATCGCCATAGGCGAGGTCCACACCTGTGCGCTGGGCGTCCCGGTCCTTGGGCACCAGCAGGTTGAACACGCGCAGGGCAGCGAAATGATACAGCACCCCCAGCACGATGAGGGTGACGCCGAGGAACGTGAAGGCAAGCCGCATGAACGGGATACGCCCAGAAAGCGGCACCAGATGCAAGACCAGTGATGCCCCCACCGGACGGCCGCGGAAACCGCCAAAGCCGCCATTGACTTTCGCCCACCCGCCCGCCTATAGCACGCCCACCCCAAGGTTAAGGGCGATTAGCTCAGTTGGTAGAGCACTGTGTTCACATCGCAGGGGTCACTGGTTCGAGTCCAGTATCGCCCACCATTTAATTCCAATCTTTCAATAGCTTATAAAGATCGGCGCTATTCTCGGCGCTTTCACGATCTGGCCGTGTCACCTCCATGTCACCAAGCGACACAAACTCGTCTGGATGGTTGTCGGCAAAAATCATGAGTATCAATAAACCTCTCGCCCCCTGTTCGCCGAGCCGTCGGCACAGTGGAACAAATGGCAATTGCCAAGAGACCAATCTTATATCTGGCCAAACAGACGTCGGTAGCGTTCTATGTGGAACTTACCGCAAGAAGACTTCAGGCCGCGCTCGCTGATGGCTCCGCGTTCCGCTCTGTCGATGAACCTGCCCAACCGGGCAAACAATTGCTGGAGACTCTGGTGGCTGGATGAAGCTTCAGTGGCAGTTCACTTCTTCAATAGATCCATCAAACCTGGATTTGATGTTCGGGCATGATCATAACCGCATCAGTTTTACCCGAATTCACACTTGCCATGAGCGGAGTTAGTCTGTGGAAGGCAACTTATTGAGAAATCCAGGATACCCATTTTGCCTTGTCCTCGCTCTGGTGCTTTTGGTTTGGCCAGCGCTTTCGCATGCAAGTTGGGCGGATTCAAACACCCCGCTCAAATCGCTGTTAAATTCATATTTGGAGTCTGTCTTCCGCTCTGGAGCCAAAAGTAGACAACTCCCTCCTTATACCATGTTCAATCAGCTGACTGTTTTCTGCCTACCTATGGAATGTGAAAGAAGTAGGGCTATTCTTTCCGGCCTCCAATTGCCGGCGCAGAGAATCGAGTACACCTCAATGGGAGCCAAAGCTGACATTGTTCTCTACAGCGATGCTAGTGAGATTCCAGACAATCCGTCGTACGAGGTTGAGCCAAAAGATCGGATCATAAGAACCGGAATTGCGCATTGCTTGCTTGTCCAGCAGGTCAATGATCAGGAGATCAAGAGGTTCTTCATCTACGTCCACGGGAAAGAGAACGATAGATTTTTGCAGTCGTGCATCTTGTTTCAGTATTTGCGTGGGATGGGAATTGAGATTTGGCCTCACTTAGAATTTCTGCAAGCATTTCGAGAGAATGAAGGCGGATTTGCTGTTATGGACAAACCTACATTCAAGAAAATTGTAGAGGGTGCGCAAGTTTTTTTGCGTCTTCATTCATGCTCACTTCTCAGCTCCATCAGAAGTCGGGAAGAAATGATGCAAAAATCAGATGTAACTGAGTGTGTAAGAATTCGGAATTAGCAAGAGGGGGGGGCAAATGAGTGGCTTAAGAAATTTCCGCTCAACTATGAACTTTGGCCCAATTATTGGTCCTCCGATTACCCGGCTGCAATCGTCTCAGCGGCAATCAGCCGTTGCGCGATTTGACCCGCCGTTGCGAGGTGATCACGGCAAGCCGCCGCTGCAGCGGCTCCGTCCCGCTCCGTGATCGCGTTGAGGATTTTCCGCATTTGCACGGGACCCGTCGCGCCACGGTCGACCGACGACACCGTCAGTGAGCGCAACCAACTGATGCGGCCGTTCAGGCGCTGCACCATTTCCCAGGCGACGGACTTGCCAGCACAGAGGAACATCACTTCATAGAAGCTGTTCGTTGCAGCCAGCACGTTGTGAAAATCCTTCTGACGATAGGCGGCTCCAATGGCATCGAGGGCAGCCCCCATGCGCGCAATGTCATCGGCACTGGCGTGTGTTGCTGCGGCCTGTGCTGCTGCACTTTCGAGAAGCGAGCGCAGCTCGTAGATCTGTGCCGCCGTTTCGGCATCAAGCTTCGCCACGATGGGGCCTGAATGGGGCACCGTGTGCACCAGCCCTTCCGCCTCGAGATGGCGGATCACCTCGCGCACCACCGAGCGGCTCACACCCAATTGCTCGCACAGGTCACGCTCGACGAGCCGCTGGCCCGGCCTGAAATGAAACTCCACGATCGCCGCGCGCATCTTCTCCAGCGCGAGCTCGCGTAACGTCCGCGGCACCTCTTCGATGCGGAGTTTCTTGGTGGGCACCGGGCGTGCTGCAGGCGTCAATTTCAATTTCCCATTCATGTCAGGCTCTTAGAAGTTCTTGACTCAGATTGTATACCATCATACGGTCATATGACACAACTGCATACGGACTTTCGCGATGCCGCTTCGAATCCGCAAGACATACACTGTTTCAGAGACAACGTTGATCGAAGGGCACAAGGACGCGGCAAAGCCGCTGCGCATGTTCGCCGCCGCCGCCGTGCTTGCCAATCCCTGGGCCACCGGCCACTTCGTCGAGGACCTGAAGCCGGAGATTCTCGACATCGCGCCCAAACTGGGTGCCCTCCTCACCGAAATGATGCTGCAGCTTGCGGGCTCCGGCGAGGCGATCGAAGGCTATGGCAAGGCCGCAGTGGTGGGCACCTCGGGCGAGGTGGAACATGCCTCCGCCCTCATCCACACGCTGCGCTTCGGCAATCACTACCGGAAAGCGGTGGGCGCCAAGAGCTACCTCGCCTTCACCAACACGCGCGGCCCCGCCAACGCACCAATCATGATCCCGATCATGCACAAGATGGATGAGGGCATGCGCTCCCACTATCTCACGATGCAATTCTCCATCCCCGATGCTCCTGCCCATGACGAAATCGTGGTGGCGCTTGGCGCCTCCATCGGTGGACGCCCGCATCACCGCATCGGCGACCGCTACCAGGACCTGAAGGAGCTTGGCGGTACGAATGTCTGAGGCGCTTGCCAAACCCCACGCCGCTGTTCCGCTTCTGGAAAAGCGCGAGCGTGCGGGCAACACAAGCTACCGTCAGGCCGGAAGCGGCGAAGCCGTGGTGTTCATCCATGGTGTCGGCCTCAATGCCGATGCCTGGGGCCCGCAGATCGAAGACCTTGCCAAGACTCATCGCGTCATCGCCCTCGACATGATTGGGCACGGCGAGAGTGACGTCGGCGAAAGCGACATCACACTCGCCTCCTATGTCGTCCAGGTCGAAGCCCTGCTGAACACCCTCGGCATCGGGGCCGCCAACATCGTCGGCCACTCCATGGGCGGACTTGTGGCACTAGGTTTCGCCATTGCGCATCCGAAGCGCACGCTCCGCCTCGGTGTCTTCAATTCGGTTTACAAGCGCTCGGCAGAACGTCGTGCCGCAGTGCAGGCACGGGCCAGAGAACTCGCGGCTGGAGGAACGGTGGGGAACGTCGAGGAACCACTCGAACGCTGGTTCGGACCGCGCGAGCAGCAACCCGCAATCGCCCAGAGCGTTCGCGCCTGGCTGCAGACGGCAAACCCGCGAGGCTATGCTACTGCCTACAGCATCTTTGCTGACAGCGACGAAGCCTTTGCCGGGCAGTTGCCGGCCCTCGCCATGCCTGCCCTCTTTGCCACCGGCTCTGACGATGCCAACTCGTCGCCCGAGATGGCAAAAGCGATGGCCGCTGAGGCGCAGAAGGGCAAAGCCCTTGTTCTCGCAGGCGAGCGTCACATGATGAACCTCACCAATCCTGCGGCCGTCGCATCGGCGCTGCGCGATCTGCTGAAGGAGGTCACGCCGGTGATCGACTCCAAGGACCTGCGCAAGGCCTTCGGCACCTTCATGACCGGCGTCACGGTCGTCACAACCCGCGAAGCCAACGGCACATTGCGCGGCTTCACCGCAAATTCGTTCTCGTCCGTGTCGCTGGACCCGCCGCTCCTGCTCGTCTGCCTCAGCAAGGCA
>JAEUMJ010000200.1 GCA_016792865.1 Hyphomicrobiales bacterium
GTTCGTGATCTCCACGTCCGCTTCCGCGCCCATCAGGCGCTTCTGCTTGTCGGCATCCACCTCAAGGGAGGAGAAGCCCTTGCCATGGTGCTCGTAGCGTGCGCCCACATGGCCCTTGGCCCTGTCGGTGAGGTCCTCAAGCGCGACGCGGCCTTCCACGCGCCAGGCTTCGGCCGTCTTCCCGGCGACACCTGCCGAGGCGTTGGTCTGGATGGTGAGGCCACCATCAGCCGAATAGTAGGAGCCGAAGCCCGGACCGTCGGAGCGCGCCACCTCGCCTTCAAGCCATGTGCCTTCCGAGGCACGCACATGCACATCTGCTCCATAGAGCAACTGGTCGGCGCTTTCGGTCTTTTCCTTCAGTCCCGTCACGCCTACGCGCACATGATTGCCAAGCCACTGCTGGGCGCGGCCACCCTGCACATAGCCTTCCACGTCCCGGGCAGCGGGCGTGTATTCATAGGACGCCACGAGATAGTTCTCGGTGCCGACGGAGTTGGTCGAGGACAGCGGCGTGCGCAGGATGATGACCCCCTGCACGTAGTCGAAGTCATAGTCTGTTCCATATGTCAGGCTGCGGCGCTCCACCACCCATCCGGTGACGGCGTTGCGCACCTCGATCTCCACCGTGTCCGATCCCGGCGTCACGTCCTGATGCTTGATGAAATAGGCAGAGCCGCCGGTTCCCCGGAACACATCCTTCTGTGGCACGGTGCCGGGCATGGCCGCATGCACCTGGAGATCGGTGGCGGCGCCACCGTCGGGCGCCGGGCTTTCCGACCTGTAGACGCCTTGTGCGCCGTAGAGCGCCCGCTGATGACGCAGGAACGAGGTGCCGGTGATGCCCGACTTGAAATTCCCCCACATCACATGGCTCGGCCCCTTGTCGAGGCGCACGTAGAACTTGCCCTTCGTCGGGGCATCTTCGACCGCCACCGAGTCATCTCCGTAAACCGGATAATAGTCATCCGGATCGAGGCGCTTCAGGAAGGTGCGGGGATCCTTTTCGTCGAGGCCCTTGAAGATGGACCTGAGCTTCTGTTCCCCGGTATCGGCAGCGGCCGTCAGGATGTAGCGTCCCCGGATCTTGCCCTTGAGATAGAAGGCGAGGCGGCCGCGCGTATAGGCATCATCCTTGAAGTCATCCGGGCTGAGGTTTTCCACATGGTCCTTCAGGTTCATGCCCGCGGTGAAGTCGGCGAGGCCGACATAGAACCATTCATTTTCGGGAATGCTCACGCTGCGGCTGAAATCCAGCCCTTCGTTGCCGTCATTCACCTTCACGGAGACATCATGCGTGCCCTGCGGCAGGATGCGCTCCACCACGAAACTGCCATCGGCATCGACGGGGATGGGTTCACCCATGACCAGAACATCATGCCCCTCCGGCACGTTGCGGCCATGAACGGTCACAGCACCGCCGCGCACATCGATGTTGCGGACCGCCGTTCGGTCTTCCGAATAGCCGGGCGCGGTTGCCTTGCTTCCGAAATCATGGACGGGAAGATCGCTGGCGCTGCGTGACAGCGGCAGGGGCACGGTTTCATCGAAGCGGCCCTTGTCGTCATAGACACGGAAGACATACTGCATGTCGGCGGGACCATCGGCGGGCATCAGCCATTCCGCCGTCGCCATGTCCGAGATGGGCAGCACGGCCACAATGGCATCCTGCGAGGCGTCGCCCGCCCTGGAGATGCGGATTTCGCCACGGGCAATCCACGCCGCATAGTTGAGCGAACCGAGGAAACCGATGGTATCGCCCGCCTTGAAGGTGGCCCGCATCGGCACGGTGGAGACGTTCAGCATGGGACGCACTCCCAGGCCATCGAACTTCACGTCCACCTGCACCTTGCCGCTGTCGGCAGGCGCGGGCAGCGTGTCGCCCGCCACCACCTGACCATCGACCGTGATCTGGAAGGGCTGTGCGCCCTCTTGCGGGAACGCGGGCGAATGGGCCAGCGCGAGCAGGCTTGCGGTGGCAAGGCCGGAGAGGAGAAGGCGCTTCATCATGGCGCGCACTCCACCCTGGTGCTGATCTTCAGCGGCGCGGCGTGGCCCGCCTCGCGCCAGCGCGCCGCCACAAGGTCTTTCACCACCTGCACGCGGGTTGCGGCGACAGGCGCGTAGCGGCTGCAACGGTAAGTGATGCTGAGGCCGCCCCTGCCCTGCGCCAGCAGCCCGACGAGGCGGTCAACACCGGAAAGCCACTCATCCCGCAGGTCAACGCCGTCACCCAGGAAGGCTTCGCGGCGGAGGTCCAGGGCGAGGTCGCGGTCACGCGCGGCGGCGAAGTTGAGCTTCGTCACCTTGCCGCGGGTCAGGCGCACGTCGCGCGGATTTTCCGATGTCAGGCGGTAGCCCGCAGGCAAGGTGCGGGGATCGAGCTTCATCAGGAAGTTGGAACCGATGGCCGCATCCGGGATATCGGCGCAGGGCACATGGAAGCGGCCATTCCTGTCGGTGGTGACGAGCAGGCCGTTCACCGTGACCACACGCACACCCGGAATTCCCGGCTCGCCGTCATTGGCGTAGCCATCGGCGTTGAGATCATCAAAGACGCGCCCGATCACATCGCCGCAATCGAAGACATGCTCTTCCTTGATGGTCACGGCCACCTGCGCAGTTGCCAGGATGCCGCCCGTTGCCGTGTCCATGATGCGGGCGCGGTTGACATGGCGGCCCGTGGCCAGCGAGGCGGGGGCGACCAGCTTGAGCTTGATGATCAGGCGGTCGTTCACGGGATCCGGCGACAGGTTGGCGAAGGTCAGCACATTGCCGGACTGCACCGGCGTGAAGGCGACACCGTTCACGCTCGCCGTGCCGGTGACGAAGTTGAAGCCCGGCGGCATGATGTCGGTAATGTCGTAGGGACCGTCGCGCAGGCTCGTGGCGGTGATGGTGTACTCCACCCGTTCACCGCGATGGATTTCCGATTTGGCCACCGTCTTGGTGAAGTTGGGGGGCGGCACGGCCACGGCCTGCACCGTATCGCCGTCAGCCATCAGGTCCGACGGGTGCGAAAGATCCGTGACCGTGCCGCCCGCAGGGTCGCTGCCGGACGCCTGCGCCTGGTTGAGCACCTCGGCTGCATCCTGGTCGGCCAGTGTCACCACATGACTGGCGGTGAAGGTTGTGGAGTCCACTGCTCCCGCTGCGAGCGAGGCGATGGGACCGCCGGACATGTCCGCATTGGCATCGGTCACCGTGACGTTGGCGAGGGTGACGTTGCCGAGGTTGTGGACCGCAAAGGCGTAGTGGATGACATCGCCCGCGTCCACCAGCGCATTTCCGTTCACGTCCTGGACCTGCGAAACCGTCTTGATCAGGGCGATGCGCGGCACCTGCGTCAGCGAGGTGAAGGTCGGGTCGTTGTCGGCAGGATCGGATTCGTCCGAAACGTCGCTGATCGCGCCCGTGGGTCCGGTGGCCTGCACCATGGCCTGGTTGGTCACGCCGCCGGCATTCACGTCTGCCGCGGTGATCACATGCGCACCGGAGAAGGTGGTGGAGTTCGTTGCCGCAACCGCGAGCGAGGCCAAAGGCCCGCCCGTCACCGTGGCGTTGCTGTCGGTGATGGAGATGTTGGTCAGCGCGGCGTTGCCGGTGTTCACCACGGTGAAGGTGTAGTTGATGATGTCGCCCGCATCATTGATGCCGTTGCCGTTGCTGTCGGTGATCGAGGAAACGGTCTTCACCAGGCCGATGGCGGGCGCATTGGCGAGGTAGGTGACAGTGGGATCGTTGCCGTTGAAATCGGATTCATCCGAGAGATCCGAGACATTGGCGGCATTCGACGCTGTGCCCCGCGCCGTGGCCTGGTTGACCACCTGGCCCGCGACGATATCCGCCGCCGTGATCACGTAGCTTGCGGTGAAGGTGGTGGAATCCGTGTCGCCCGCTTCCATCAGGGCGATGGGGCCGCCTGCAACGGTCACCCCGGCAAGGGAATCCTGGAGCGTCACGTTGCTCAAGTCCACGTTGCCCGTGTTCCGCACCGTGAAGCGGTACTGGATGGTGTCGCCCGCATCGACCATGCCGTTGCCGTTGGTATTGGTGATGCCGTCCACCTGCTTGAGCACGGAGATGGCAGGCTGGATCACGGTGGGCGTGACGGTGGGATCGTTCTCGGCCGGGTCGGAGGTGTCCGAGAGATCGGTGACCGTCGGGCCGGCGGGAGTGCTGGCGGTTGCGGTCGTCTGTGTCGTCACCCGCCCAGCCAGCATGTCGGCTGCGTTGATCGTGTGGGTGGCGGTGAAGGTGGTATTGTCAAATGTGCCCGGCAGCAGGGCCGCAAGCGAGCCGCCCGAAATCGACGCATTCGGATTGCTGAGGGTGACATTGCCCAGCGTCACGTTGCCGTTGTTGATGACGGTCAGCACATAGTGAATGACATCGCCCGCGTCGTTGATGCCGTTGCTGTTCGTGTCGGTGATGGATGAGACCGCCATCAGCACCGACAGGCCGGGCTGCGGCGGGATGGTGAGGACGGTGGGCGAGTTGCCGGTGAGCACCCCGGGATCGGATTCATCCTGCACAATGGTGCCGCCGGGGTCGGTGCCGAAGGCGTCCGCCGTATTGTTGAAGGAACCCGCATCAACATCGGCCTGTGTGAGGGTATAGATTGCGGCAAAGCTCGCGGTGTCGGAAGCGCCGGGCGCAAGCTGGATTCCTGTGGGCGGCAGCGGCGTGGTGATGATGGCCGGGTTGCGGTCCTGCACATGGACGTTGCCCAGGGTGACGTTGCCGGTGTTGTGGACGGCAAAGGCATAGTGAATGCGGTCGCCTGCATCATTCAGGCCGTTGGCGTTCACGTCCTCCACGGCGGTGGGATAAGTCGAGGTGTCGAGCGTCTTCAGCAGGGCGATTTGCGGGGCGGCAGCAAGGGCCACGGAGGTGGGCTGGTCCTCGGTGTCGCTGTCATCGTCCGAGAGATCAGTGACGGTGGCGCCGCCGACGCCCGGAGCCGTGCCGGAGGCCTGGGCCTGATTGTCCACGCGGCCGGCGTCGATGTCGGCCTGGGTCAGGGTATAGGTGGCGGAGATGCTGGTGCTGTCCACAAGGTTGGGGGCGAGCGATGCGATGGGTCCGCCAGACAGCACCACGCCGGGCAGCGGATCGGTGATGGTGATGCCGGAAAGGGTGACGTTGCCGGTGTTGCGCACGCGGAAGACATAGGTCACGCTGTCTCCGGCATTGACGATGTTGTCGGCGCCCGCATTCACCGTTCCTTCCTTGATTACGGCAAGCGAGGGCAGCGGCGGAATGGGGGTCGAGGCACTGCCACTGGCGGTGATCGTGTCACCGAGCGAATCCGTTGATGTGGCAACGGCGGTATTGTTCACCACGCCCGCATCGATGTCTGCCTGGGTCAGCACCAGTGTGGCGCTGAAGTTGGCGCTCTCGCCCGGATTGAGGCTGGGCACATTCGCAGGCGTGATCGAGGCTGTCGCAAGTTCCTCCAGGCCCGACACGGCTGCGAGCGCCATGTCGCCGTCCAGCGCAAGCGTTGTGGTGCGGCCCCGCGAGTTGGCGCGGACGGTGGCGGGTGCGCTGATGATGCCGCTGGCAATGTCGGCCTCCGTCAACGTGCGCGAGAAGATGATCGATGCCGCATCCTTGCTGTTGGCGGGCAGGAGATCGAGGGCGCGGCCATAGGCTTCCGCACCCTGCTGCTCCACCGTGACAGCCGTCAGCGGACCTTCGCCCGCGTTCACCAGCTCGAAGTAGATGCCAAGAAGATCGCCCGGTTTCGGCTTTCCGGGATCGCCGGAGAGCAGCACCAATCGCCGCTCGGCGTGCAGCGCGACGGCCAGTTGCGGCACATCGCGTCCGATCATGCGGGCCGCCCTTTCGACAGCGTTCGGCGCATAGAGGCGCATCTCGCCTTCGAAGGCCAGCGCCGGATCAAACGGAGCCGCACCGGTCGAGGCCGTCGTCATCGGGTCGGCGCCCGCTGCGGCAGCCGCCATCATCTGGTA
Source organism: Hyphomicrobiales bacterium (assembly GCA_016792865.1). Classification (GTDB taxonomy): domain Bacteria; phylum Pseudomonadota; class Alphaproteobacteria; order Rhizobiales; family Aestuariivirgaceae; genus Aestuariivirga. The sequence continues at coordinate 5,979 of JAEUMJ010000200.1, forward strand.
AGCCTGCGCACGCCCCGGAAGATCGGCAACATTGAGCAGCGGATCGGACACCGAGACATTGTTCTGGACGATGTTGCCGGTGTTGGTGACGGTGAAGGCGTAGGAAATGGTATCGCCCGCGTTGACGATGCCGTCGCCGCCGTCGTTGAGCGTGGCCACCTTCGCCAGTGACAGCGTCGAGACGACATTGAGCGGGGTCGTGGCTGTGTCGCTGGCATTCACCGGCGCGCCCTGATGGGTGCTTGCGCTTGCGCTTGCCGTGTTCACCACCTGGCCTGCATTCACATCGGCATTGGTGAGGATATAGGTGGCGGTGTAGGTGAGCGTGTCACCGGGTCCGAGTTCATCCCAGCCCGCCGAGAGAAGGCCGTCATTGGAGTCGCCCGTTGTGCCCTGGTCATTCAGCGTCGGCGCGGAGAGCGTGACGGCCGGGTCAGCCAGGATCACATTGGTGAGGGAGACATTGCCGGAGTTGGTAACGGTGAAGCTGTAGGAAATGGTGTCGCCGGGATCGTCCTGGCCGTCGCCGCCGTTGTTCACGATGCCGGTTTTCACGACGGTGAGGCCGGGGACGGCATTGACCAGATCAACGCTGACGGTGGCCGATGCCGTCACGGGCTGTCCGTTGGCGGTGCCGCTCACCGTAGCGGTATTGACGAGGGCCGCATCGGCGGCAGAGGCGAGGCCCCACGCGAGCGCGAACGAGACAAAGAGAGCGGCAAGCTTGCGCCTGCTTCCCTTTGCCTCGTGCAACCGCGTGGGGGCGTTGTGTTTCATCAGCGGTCAGGCTGCCGTCACTGCAACAGGTTCACGTCAGACTGGGTGACGGTATATGCCGCGGTGTAGACGGCGACCGATCCAGGATTGAACGTGGTGATGGTGTTGCCTGCCGCGACCGAGCCGTTGACAGTCGTGAAACTGCCAAAGGTCGGGCCGACGAGAGCACCCGAACCGTTTTCGATATCGGTCAGGGTCACGTTGGTGATCGGCACGTTGCCCGTGTTGGAGATGGTGTAGGTGTAGGCCACCACATCACCCACGGCACGGTCGGTCGTGTCATCCGCAGTCTTGACCAGTGCGATCCGCGGCGCTGCATCCAGCGGCACGGCTGCCGATGCCGTCGACACCGCAATCGGCGTGCCATTGAAGGTGGCGTTCACAGAAGCGGTGTTGTCGATGTCGCCATCGGACGCCGCCGGAGCCGTGAAGTCACCGGCAACGATGGTGTAGGTCGCGGTGAAGGTGATCACGTCACCAGGCCCGAGAACGTCCCAGTCACTGTCGGTGAAATCGACGTTGCTGGAATCGTTCGTCGTTCCCGTCACGTCGCCCGCCACGGTGTTGTCCGTGGTGACGGCGTTGGGATTGGTGAACACCAGGGCTGCACCGGCACCGGCATGGGCATCGGTCAGGGCCACGTTCTGAAGCGTGACATTGCCCGAATTCGTGACGGTGTAGGTGTAGGTGACGACATCGCCGATGTCGGCGTTGCCATCCCCGTTCGCATCACTGCTGAATGACCAGGTTTTGGCGACCGTGGTTCCGGGCGCCGCATTCTGGACATCGACGCTGACGGAATCGGTGTCGGATACGCTTCCGCCACTGGGCGTGGTGCCAGTCGCGGTCGCAGTGTTGTCGATCGTTGCGTAAGCCGGAGAGGCTTGCGCCACGATGAGGAGTGCGGCCAGGGCCGTTGCTCCCCAAAGCCTCAACCGCAACTGCGGTCTTGGCCCGAACCGCGCGAACTGGCGCGGCAAGTTGTTGAAGTCCATTTCAAATCTCCGTCGAGAGTTGCAAAACGCGTTTCTTGGTTTTGATGGGCTGGGTTGAACACAGGGGTGGGGGAGAGGGCCGCACTCTCGGCCGGTCTTCGTTTCCGGGTCGCGGTGGTACCTCCGCGAACCGGTGCTGACGTCGGATCAACGGGAACGAAGGGTGGGTCGCAGGCCTCCCAGCTGTCGAGCATGCCCCACGCTTCGCGCGTGTTTCTTCCACGACGCAACCAAAAGTGGTTGCATCGAGGAGATTCCTCTTTGTGCGTTGACCGCGCGTCAAAACCGTTATCTCTCCAAAAACACACGTAATAACAAACTGTTATTGGAGATCAGGTGGCAGGGCTTGCAGTCCCTGAGTACACAATTGCCCCGATCGCTTCGGACGCAAGCAGCAAACAAAGCTGGTTCACGAAGTTAAACTAGGGTTAGGTTTCAGAGGTTAATGTTGCGTTAATCCTGTGCCAAAAAGGGCCATTGCATTAAGCACTTGCGCAATGTCCGGCGGCTTCGGAGATGCACCTGCCCGGCCCTTCGCCAGGCCATTGCAGGCGGCGCAGGTGCGACCCTCGCGGGGCGTCGTCAGGTCTTGTCAGGGCTTGTCAGCGCAGGGCGTGGAGGCGGTTGCCGTAGTGTTTCAACCACACCTTTGCATTGTGACTGTCGGGGCAATGGGTCAGCACCAGCCGCCAGAAGCGGATGGAGTGGTTCATTTCCCGCAGGTGGGCGACCTCATGGGCGGCCACATAATCGAGCACAAAGGCAGGCGCCAGGATCAGCCGCCAGGAATAGTTCAGCACCCCGTCTGTGGAGCAGGAACCCCAGCGGCTCTTCTGGTCACGGACATTGAGCTTGCGGAAGCTTGCGCCCATGGCCATCGCATATCGTGTGGAGGCAACATCAAGGTCATGGGCGGCTTCCGCCTTCAGCCAGTCCAGCAGGCGTCGGCGCATGTGGCCCGCTGCCCCCGGCACATGAATGAGCTTCGCTTCCGCATCCAGGACCACATGGCCCCGGACCTTTCCGGTCGCCACGATGCGGTGTTCCACCCCCCGGAACATGATCACGGCGCCATCGACCACCTCAAGCGCCTTCACCCGGCGCGACAGTGCACGCTCCATCCAGGCTTGCGATTTCGTGGCAAAGGCGCGTGCATCCATCATGCTGGCGCGGCGCGGCATGGTCATCACGAAGCCCGTGCCGTCCCGCGACAGGCGCAGGGTGAAGCGGCGGGCAGAGGCATGCTTCTTGTAGGTGAGGTTCACCTCCTCGCCCGCCACCAGGAGCATTTCGCTCACAGGCTGCGGCAAGGGACTTTTCTTGCGATCCGTGAAGGCACGCAAGAGACGCATCGGCAGTTACGCCTTGTGGCGCGCGATCACGTCCGAGATCACCGGAACGACATCCTTGCGGAAGCGCGAGCCGGAGAAAACGCCGTAGTGGCCAACGCCCAATTGCAGGTGGTGATGCTTCATCTCCGGCGCGAGCCCTGCGAGAATGGTGTGGGCGGCATAGGTCTGGCCGACACCGGAAATGTCGTCGCGCTCGCCTTCCACCGTCAGGAGCGCGGTGTGCTTGATGCGCTCGGGATGAATGCGGTGGCCGCGATAGGCATAGGTGCCATTGGGCAGGTCATGATGCACGAAGACCCGGTCAACGGTTTCAAGGTAGAAGTCGGCATTGAGATCCATCACCGACATGTATTCGTCGTAGAAATCCTCGTGCTTCTCCACGCTGTCGCCATCGCCTTCCACCATGTGCCAGAACAGCTCGCGGTGCGCCGACATGTGACGGTCGAGGTTCATGGTCATGAAGCCGGTCAATTGCAGGAAGCCCGGATAGACCGCGCGGCCCATGCCCGGAAGCGGAAAGGGCACGGTCATGATCACGTTGTTGCGGAACCACTCCACGCCCTTGCTCTCCGCCAGCTTGTTGACGGCGGTGGGATTGCGGCGGGTGTCGATCGGACCCCCCATGAGGATCATGGTCTTGGGCAGCAGCGCATCTTCGCGCTCGCTCATCAAAGACACCGCTGCCATCACCGGAACCGAGGGCTGGCACACGGCCATCACATGGGCGCGTTCGCCGAGGTGATGCAGCATGTTGATGACGTAGTCGGTGTAGTCGTCGAGGCCGAACTTGCCATGGGTCAAGGGCACGTTGCGGGCGTCGGCCCAGTCGGTGATGTAGACGTCATGCGACGGCAACATGGCTTCCACGGTGTTGCGCAGCAAGGTGGCATAGTGGCCGGACATGGGGGCCACGATCAGCACCTTCTCCTGGCGCTTGGCAGCGGCGTCGTCGTCCTTGCGGAAGTGAATCAGGTTGCAGAACGGCATCTGCCAGATCACCTCTTGCCGGACCGGAACCTGGCGCTTGCCCACCGTGGTTTCGGTGATGCCGAATTCCGGCTTGGCATAGCGGCGGGTAAGGCGCTCGAAAAGGTGGAGGGAGGCCGCGGCAGAACGGCCAAAGACCGTCTGGGACAAGGGGTTGGCAGCGTTGTCCCAGTAGGCGCGCCCGGCCTCGAAGGCGGTGCGCCAGGGGGCAACGGCAGCGTGGTTCATTTCATAGAGTTGGTAGAGCATAGGTTTGGCCCTTTTTGGGGCGCCCCCAGATCACTTGCGCCCTACGCCTGATGATGCGGTGCAAGATAGCTTCGCGCGTCCGGATTAACAATGGCTTGCAGGATTGGACCATCGTTGAGGACAAGGGTGGACGCCGTGCCATGCAGCCAATGCAGGTCTGGAAGGGCGGAGCCGCCAAAAGGTTCCGTCTCAGCGGCCCAGGGCCGCCGCAATGCCCTCGGCCAAGGCCTTGGCGTCGGTCGAATAGGTGAAATGTTTCAGGAATTTGCCGTCTGCCCCCATCAGGTAGATGATGGAGGAATGGTCCATCAGGTAGGCGGCGGGGTCGTCCTTGTTGTCCACCTTGGCGTAATACACCCGGTAGCTGCTTGCCATGGCCTGAACCTGTTCGGGCGTGCCGGTGAGGCCGGTGAATTGCGGGCCGAAGTTCGCCACGTAATCGGCCAGCACCTGCGGGGTGTCACGCGCCGGGTCCACCGAGACGAGAACGGGCTGGATGTCCGCGCCCCTGTCGCCCAACTGGTTGAGCGCCTCCGCCATGACCTGAAGCTCGGTCGGGCAAACGTCCGGGCAATAGGTGTAGCCGAAGAACAGCAGCATGGGCTTTCCGGCGTAGCTCTTGTCGGTGACGGTCTCGCCCTTCTGGTTCACCATGGTGAACGGCCCGCCCACAAGCGCCTCGCCGGTGGAGCGCGGCCCCTGCGGCGAGGACATCAGCGCATAGGCACCGATCGCCGCCGCAATGAGGATGGTCACGGCGGCAAAGGCAATGCGGCGGGTCGTGGCATGAACGGTCATGGGCTGGCCTCCGGGCACATGTGGAGGCTAGCCCCCGAAGCCATCCCAGAAGGCGCGGGCCTTGGCGAAGAAGCCTTCGGACTCTGGCGAGTTGTTGCGGGCTTCCTTGTCGAACTCGGCGAGAAGCTCGCGCTGGCGGCGCGTGAGGTTGACGGGTGTCTCCACCGCCACCTGGATGTACATGTCGCCCGATTGAGAGGAGCGCAGAACCGGCATGCCCTTGCCCTTCAGGCGGAACTGCTTGCCGTTCTGTGCCCCTTCGGGAATGTTCACGCGCGCCTTCTTGCCATCGATGGTGGGCACTTCGATTTCGCCACCCAGGGCCGCCGTCGCCATCGAGATCGGCACCTTGCAGTAGAGGTCGGCGCCATCGCGCTGGAAGAATTCATGCGGGCGCACCGAGAGGAAGATGTAGAGATCGCCCGCCGGCCCGCCGCGCAGGCCCGCTTCGCCTTCGCCCGCCAGGCGGATGCGCGTTCCGTCCTCAACCCCGACCGGAATGTTGACCGACAGCGTGCGCTCCTTGGTGACGCGGCCCTGGCCGCCACAGGCGGTGCAGGGATCGCTGATCACCTGGCCCCGGCCCTGACAGGTGGGGCAGGCCCGTTCAACCGTGAAGAAACCGGATTGCGAGCGCACCACGCCAGCACCGCCGCAGGTGCCGCATTGCTTCGGTGCCGTTCCGGGCTTTGCGCCCGATCCCTTGCAGACATCGCAGGACACGGACGAGGGAACGCGCACCTGCGCGGTCTTGCCGGTATAGGCTTCGGTGAGACTGATTTCGAGATTGTAGCGAAGGTCGGAGCCGCGCTGGGCACCCCCTGCCCCGCGTCCACGTTGCTGGCGGCCGCGGCCACCCCCCATGAAATCCCCGAAGAGATCCTCGAAGATGTCGGACATGGAGGACGAGAAATCGGGGCCGAAGCCAGCGCCGCCGGGACCACGGCCCGGACCGCCGCCCATGCCGTTCTCAAAGGCCTGATGGCCGAACCTGTCGTAAGCCGCCTTTTTCTGAGGGTCTTTCAGCACGTCATAGGCTTCGTTCACTTCCTTGAACTTGGCCTCGGCATCCTTGTTTCCCGGATTGGCATCGGGATGAAACTTCTTGGCCATGTTCCGAAAGGCTGTCTTCAACGCCTTTTCATCGGCGTTCTTTGCAACACCCAGAACTTCGTAATAGTCGCGCTTGGCCATGGTTGTGCTTGGTTTCTCTCCCGCCCCTCACGGGGGGCATGGGATCACTGGTGAGGGTCGGCGAAACCCATAGTCGGAATGGCTTGGCTGCACCAGCCCCCAGCCCCGCCCCGGCGTCCACAAGGGAAGCACCGGGGCAAGGGCCGGGTCTGGTTCATCATCACTTCTTGTCGTCGTCGCGGACTTCTTCGAAATCGGCGTCGAGAACATCATCATCGCTGGACGACTTGGAGGAAGCCGAACCGTCGCCCGCATCACCGGCGGCGGCACCGCCGGCCTGCTTGTACATGGCTTCGCCAAGCTTCATGGCTGCCTGGGCAAGGGCCGTGGTCTTGCTGCTGATCTCGGCGGCGTCGCCGCCTTCGATCGCCAGCTTGACGTCGGCAATCGCTTCTTCAGCCGCAGACTTGTCGGCGTCCGAAACCTTGTCGCCAAGGTCGGCCAGCGTCTTGTTGGTGGAGTGGATAAGGCCCTCGGCCTGGTTCTTCGCTTCCACCAGGTCCTTGCGCTTCTTGTCTTCGGCAGCGTTGGCCTCCGCTTCCTTGACCATCTTCTCGATCTCGGCGTCGGACAGGCCGCCCGATGCCTGGATGCGGATCTGCTGTTCCTTGTTGGTGGCCTTGTCCTTGGCGGACACGTTCACGATGCCGTTGGCGTCGATATCGAAGGTGACTTCAATCTGCGGGATGCCGCGCGGCGCCATGGGAATGCCCATGAGGTCGAACTGGCCCAGCATCTTGTTGTCGGCAGCCATTTCACGTTCACCCTGGAAAACGCGGATGGTCACTGCCGTCTGGTTGTCGTCGGCGGTGGAGAACACCTGGCTCTTCTTGGTGGGGATCGTGGTGTTGCGGTCGATCAGGCGCGTGAACACGCCGCCCAGCGTTTCAATGCCGAGCGAGAGCGGCGTCACGTCGAGGAGGAGGACATCCTTCACCTCGCCCTTGAGCACGCCCGCCTGGATGGCGGCGCCGATGGCAACCACCTCGTCCGGGTTCACGCCCTTGTGGGGTTCCTTGCCGAAGAACTGCTTCACGACCTCGATCACCTTGGGCATGCGGGTCATGCCACCCACGAGAACGACTTCATCGATCTGGCCAGCCGTGACGCCGGCGTCCTTGAGGGCCTGGCGGCAGGGCTCGACCGTCTTCTGGATGAGATCATCCACAAGGGCTTCGAGCTTGGCCCGCGTCATCTTCATGGTGAGATGCTTCGGGCCGGATGCGTCGGCCGTGATGAAGGGCAGGTTCACTTCGGTCTGCATCGAGGACGAGAGTTCGATCTTGGCCTTTTCAGCGGCTTCCTTCAGGCGCTGCAGGGCCAGCTTGTCCTTGCGCAGGTCGATGCCCTGCTCCTTCTTGAACTCGTCGGCAAGATAATCGACGATGCGCATGTCGAAGTCTTCACCGCCGAGGAAGGTGTCGCCGTTCGTGGACTTCACTTCGAAGACGCCGTCGCCGATCTCAAGGATGGAGATATCGAAGGTACCGCCGCCGAGGTCATAGACCGCGATGGTGCCGGCTTCCTTCTTGTCGAGGCCATAGGCGAGCGCCGCCGCCGTCGGCTCGTTGATGATGCGGAGCACTTCGAGACCGGCGATCTTGCCGGCGTCCTTGGTGGCCTGGCGCTGCGAGTCGTTGAAATAGGCGGGAACAGTGATGACGGCCTGCGTCACGGGTTCGCCCAGATAACGCTCGGCGGTTTCCTTCATCTTGGTGAGGGTATAGGCGGAGATCTGCGAGGGCGCATACTTCGTGCCGCGGCTATCCACCCAGGCATCGCCGTTGTCGGCCTTCACGATGTTGTAGGGGACGAGCTTCTTGTCCTTCGCCACCATGGGGTCTTCCATGCGACGGCCGATGAGGCGCTTGATTGCGAAGAAGGTGTTTTCGGGGTTGGTGACAGCCTGACGCTTGGCGGGCTGGCCCACGAGGCTTTCGCCGTCAGCCGTGAAGGCCACGATGGACGGGGTGGTGCGTGCACCTTCCGCGTTCTCGATCACCTTCGGGTTCTTGCCTTCCATGACCGCGACGCACGAGTTCGTGGTGCCGAGGTCAATGCCGATCACTTTAGCCATTTCAGTCCTCCTGAGGCAGGCGGCTGTGGACTGCCCGTTCGGGCCTCCGTCCGGTACCGCCTCCGATGTCAAAAAATCCCCGGAAATGCGCTGGGTTCTTACCCGCCTCTTTCCGGCGTTCGGGGCGTATATAGTGAGGCGTTCCGGGCCTATCAAGGATTCGTGATCGGCCCCGGAGACGGGAAATTGTGCCGCACCCTCACAGCAGGACGACGCTCTCCTGCTCGTTCGGGTCGGTGCGGGCAATCACCGCCCGCGCGAGCTTGTCGGTCGGGTTATAGGGTTGGTGGGGCATGCCCGGAGGGATGTAAAGGAAGTCTCCCTGCTTCACCCGCATCACCTTGTCGAGGTTGGGGCCGTAAAGCATCTCGCTTTCGCCCTCCAGCATGAAGATCGCGGTTTCGTGGGACTCGTGATAGTGCGCCCTGGCCCTGGCTCCGGGCGGCATGGCCAGCATGTGCATGCAGATGCCGGTCGAACCCGCCGTCTCGGCTGAAATTCCCGAAAAATAGTCAAGTCCCTGCTTGCCGTGAAAGGCTTCGCCGCTTCGAACAAGTTTGCAGTCTTTCATCACATCCACCAATCTTGAGCCCCGGCAAGCCGGTCCCTATCATCAGGGAATGGTCACGACAATCCGGGAGGGGATCGTTTTTCATCCCCAGTATCTTGACGCCGCCGCCCAGGAAGCACTTCTCCGGCACATCCGGGAGGCGGCGAAGGCGGCCCCTCTTTTCACGCCTGAAATGCCCAGGACCGGCAAGCCTTTCAGCGTGCGGATGACCAACATGGGGTCGCTCGGCTGGGTCTCGGACCGGGAAAACGGTTACCGCTATCAGGAGGCGCACCCGGTCACCGGCCGGCCCTGGCCCCCCATCCCGCCGCTCCTTCTCGATCTCTGGCGCGATGTGTCGGGCTATGCCGCGCCGCCGGAGGCCTGCCTGGTGAATTTCTACGGGAGCAGCGCCAGAATGGGCCTGCATCAGGACCGCGACGAACAGGATCTGGATGCGCCGGTCGTTTCGGTGTCGCTCGGAGACAGCGCCCTCTTCCGCATCGGCGGCACTGTGCGGGGCGGCAAGACGCAATCCCTGAAGCTCGCATCGGGCGACGTTCTGGTCTTCGGAGGACCGGAGCGGCTCTGCTTCCACGGCATCGACCGCATCTATCCCGGCACGTCCACGCTCCTGAAGGATGGCGGCCGCATCAATCTCACCTTGCGGCGCGTGTACAAACCGTCACACTAGAACAATCAACGGAGTCTCCCCATGCGTCTGGCCGCTTTCCTTCTCCTGCTTCTGCTGCCTGCCTGTCCCGCACAGGCCGATGGGGTGCTGCAAGACCTGATCACCGCGGAGGACAAGGCCAGGCTGGCACAATTCGATGAGGTGAAGGAGAAGGCGCTGAAGGAGGCGCGGTCAGGCGGCACGGGCGCCGACATCAGGATCCTGAACGATGCGATGGCGGGAACACCTCTCTCCACCGGAGGCGCGTTCGATGCCACCGGAAAGTGGAGCTGCCGCACGATCAAGATGGGCGGCGGGCTGGCACTCACCGTCTATTCCCCGTTCAGGTGTTCGGTCAGCGATGACGGCTCCGGCTGGTTCCTGAAAAAGCTCTCGGGATCGCAGCGCACGCAAGGCCGCTTCTACAGCGAGAGCGACACCCGCATGATCTATCTGGGCGCAGGCCACATCCATGACGAGCCGCCGCGCAAGTACGGCGAGGACGCCCGCGAGAACCAGATTGCAGTGGTGGAACGTCTCGGCGAAAACAGGCTTGTGCTGCAATTCCCCAAGCCGGCCTACGAATCCGATTTCGACCTGCTGGTGCTGGAACGGTAATCCTCCCGAGAGCCGTCATTCCACCCGGCCCGGCAGGCAAGGCGCGGAGCTGGGTGGAATGAGAGGCGATCGACAGTTGAGGGATGGGCGGGGCGGCAGGCTTCCTCAGCCTTTCCAGCCATTCATCCGGGCGTTGTTCTTGCACGCTGCGGGAGATGAGAAGGCTTCAGTGGCCTTGCCCACCTGCTTGCCGTTCGCGGTGGAGAAGCAGCGCCAGCGATGCTTGCCCGCCTTGTCCTTGTAGAATTCCCATTTGTCGGCGGCGGTGTCGCGCCGGGCGTTGGCCTCGCAGTCCTTTTTCGATGCGTAGCTTTCCGACGAAGCCCCGACGATCTCGCCGTTCGAGGCGGTGCGGCGCCAGCGGAAGCCGCCACTCTTGTCCTTGTAGAATTCGAGCGTGTAGTCAGACATGGTCAATCCCCAGTTGGAGTGGAATTTCTCCACCACCATTGCTGGAACCACGACGCCTTGTGTGTCCAGTGGCGTACAGTGTTCTCAACAGGAGATTTCAGTCGCCGGTGGCTGACTCAGCCGTCCACATCGACGTGCCACCAGCGCGGCCGCCCGCCCTTGTAGGAGTGACCGGTGGGCTTCAGCGAAACAAGTTGCGGCTTGTCGAAGGCACCGGTGGCGAGCGCCACGATGGGTCCGTCATCAATTGCGCCCAGCGTCGATCCGCATTTCGGGCAGAAGGCGCGCGAGGAAATCTTGGACGAGCGGTAGGTGGCGGGCGTGCCGCCTGGCCCGGTCCATGTCACCTTGTCCTTCGGAAACTCGACCCAGGTCAGGGTGAGGCTGCCGGAATGGCGCTGGCACATGCGGCAGGAACAGGTGTGTGGCTTGTCCGGCTTGCCCTCGGCCTCGAAGCGGATGTGGCCGCACAGGCACCCACCGGTGAGTGGCTGACGCGCGGCCAAGAACGTCAGCCCGCTGCCTTTGCGACGCCCACCAGGGCCGGGCGCAGGCAGCGTTCGCCCACGGCATAGCCAGCCTGAACTTCCTGCATCACCGTGCCCGGCGGCTTTTCGCTGGTCGGCACTTCAAACATGGCCTGATGGAAATTGGGATCGAACTTGGCGCCGATGGTGTCCAGCCTGCGGATATTGTGACGCTGGAACACCGACAGCAATTCACGCTCGGTGATCTCGATGCCGTCGATGAATTTCTGGGTCTTGTCGTCGAGACCCTCGCGGTCATCGAAGGTGGCGAGGGCGCGCGACAGCGTATCGGCCACCGAGAGCAGGTCGCGGGCGAAGTTCGACGCCGCATAGAGCGTCGCCTCGGCCTTCTCGCGCTCAAGCCGCTTCTTGGTGTTTTCGGCTTCGGCGGCAAATCGGAGCAGGCGGTCCTTGCCCGCAGCAACTTCTTCCTTCAGGGCGGCAATATCCGCGTCACGCGGATCGAGCTCCGGCTCCAGAAGGGTGTCGGCCTCGGCTTTCGCGAGAAGTTCGTCTGCCGCAGCCTCAAGTTCGGCGTTGGCCTGTGCAGGATTATCGCTCATGTCTTGCAACCAAATGTCGTGGATTTGTGGCCCGCATATCGGGGTTTGCGTCGCAAAAATCAAGCCGTTCGGTGGCCGGGGCTCAAGTTCCCGGCAGGGCACGGACCCGCGCGCGGACCCTGGCCTTCATCTTCTCCACCTGGGCCGGAGACAGTTTTTCGCAGTTGTAGAAGGAAAGCGCGGAAAATCCGGCCTTTGGCGCACACACGCCGAGAACCCCGCGTTTGAGCACGCGGGCGACAGGGCGATGCAGGATCAGCCAGTCGATCCACCATGGCGACCCCAGCGTGGTGATGACGAGCATGTGCTTCAGGCCGTGCAGCCGGGGACGCAGCGGGCCTTGATCGGGTGCATGGTCATAGGCCACGCCCGGTGCCCAGACCCGGTCGATCCAGCCCTTCAGGATCGCGGGCAGACCGAACCACCACGTCGGGAACACCAGCACCACCGCCTCGGCCCACTGCAAATCCGCCACTTCCTTCGCCACGCCCGCGGCATCGAAGGCCGCATAATAGGCTTGCCGCTCTCTCGCCGTGAGGGCCGGAGCAAAGGCTTGCTGGTTGAGATCGCAGCGGCGCACGTCGTGGCCCTGGGCGCGAAGCTCCTGCTCTGCCGCCTCCGCAAGCGTGGCATTCAGGCTGTCCGGCAGCGGATGGGCCAGCACAAGAAGCGTCTTCATCTCAGCCAATCAGCTTTCCCACCACCTTGGCGGTGTAATCCACCATCGGGATGATGCGGGCATAGTTCAGCCGTGTGGGGCCGATGATGCCCAGAACGCCCACGATCTTCTCCTGCTCGTTGCGCAAGGGCGCCGCCACCAGCGAGGAGCCGGAGAGCGAAAACAGGCGGTTTTCCGAGCCGATGAAGATGCGCACGCCATCGGCACTTTCCGCAAGTCCCAGGAGATCCGCAAGGTCGCGCTTGTTTTCGATGTCGTCGAAGAGGCGGCGCATGCGCTCAAGATCGGTGATGGCGCTGGCGTTTTCCAGCAGGTTTGCCTGCCCGCGCACGATGAGCGAACGGTTGTCGCTGGCCCCGTCCCCGCCCCAGATTGCAAGTCCATCCTGCACCAGGCGGGCGGACAGCTCATCCAGCTCGGCGCGGAGCTTCTGCATTTCCTGCACGATGAGTCCCTGCACCTCATCCAGCGAGCGCCCCTGCGCCATGCTGGACAGGTAATTGGTAGCGCGAATGAAGGCGGAAGCGGGCAGCCCCGGCGGCACGTCGATCACGCGGTTCTCGACCGTGCCGTCCTCACCCACCAGGATGACAAGGGCACGGCCTGATCCCAGATTGACGAATTCGATGTGCTTCAGCCTGGTGTTGAGCTTGGGGGTCAACACCACCCCCGCACATTGCGAGAGGCCGGAGAGCAACGTCGTTGCCTCGCCCAGCACGTCTTCGGTGCGGCGCTGGCGGTTCGACGCCTTGATCTGGGCATCGATGGAGGCGCGTTCGGATTCACTGATCGCACCCACCTCCAGAAGCGAATCCACGAAAAAGCGCAAGCCCACTTCGGTGGGAACCCGCCCTGCCGAAGTGTGCGGCGCATGGATCAATCCCGCTTCCTCAAGATCGCTCATCACATTACGCACGGAGGCGGGAGAGAGCGTGTGGGGCAGTACCTTGGAAATGGTGCGGGAGCCGACCGGCTCGCCCGTTTCCAGATAGGTGTCCACCAGCCGCCGGAAGATGTCGCGGCTGCGTTGATCAAGGCCGGCGATGCCGGACAGTTTTTCATCCAGGGGTTTGGCCGGAAGGAGCGTCATGGGCAAAAGATAGAAAGCGGGTTGGCGGGGGTCAATGTCCGGAGTATGACCCCGCGCTCAACAACAAGGAAAGACCCAGAATGCGCCCGTCCGGCCGGAAAGCCAACCAAATGCGCGCCGTCAGCTTCACGCGCGGCTTCACCAAGCATGCCGAAGGCTCCTGCCTCGTCAAGTTCGGCGATACCCATGTGCTCGTCACGGCCTCGCTCGATGAGAAGGTTCCGCCGTGGCTCAAGGGCCAGGGCAAGGGCTGGGTCACTGCCGAATACGGCATGTTGCCCCGCGCCACCCACGAGCGCACCCGCCGCGAGGCCGCTGCCGGCAAGCAGTCGGGCCGCACCCAGGAGATCCAGCGCCTCATTGGCCGGGCGCTGCGCGCCGTCGTTGACCTGAAAGCACTGGGCGAACGCCAGATCACCCTTGATTGCGATGTGTTGCAGGCCGACGGCGGCACGCGCACCGCCGCCATCACCGGGGCCTGGATCGCGCTGCATGATTGCCTCGCCGTCATGGTGAAGCGCGGCCTTCTTTCCGCCTCGCCGCTTGTCGATCATGTCGCTGCCATTTCCTGCGGCGTGCATGGTGGCCAGGCCGTGCTCGACCTCGACTATGCCGAAGATTCCACCGCCGGCACCGACGCCAACTTCGTCATGACCGGCAAGGGCGGCATTGTCGAAATCCAGGGCACGGCGGAAGGCGAACCCTTCAGCGAGCAGACGCTGCATGACCTTCTGGGCCTGGCCCGCCAGGGCGTGACGGAACTCGTAGCCATGCAGAAGCTTGCCATTGCGGGATGAGATGAATGAAGGCCGGCCCTCTGCTTGAAACGGTGATCTATGCGGATGACATTCCTGCCGCACAGCGTTTCTATGAGCAGGTGCTCGGCCTTTCCCTGTTCCGCGCCGTGGAGAACCGCTTTGCCCTTTTCCGCTGCGGTGAACAAATGCTGCTGGTCTTCAACCCGGCGGTGACTTCATCCCAGTCCCTTCAGGATGGCCCGCCGCCCCATGGCGCGAGGGGCCAGGGCCATGTCTGCTTCCGCGCCACCCTCGCGGAGCAGGCCCTGTGGAAAGCGCATCTCCCGGCTCACGGCATTGCCATCGAAAAGGAAATGCGCTGGCCCGGCGGCGGGCATTCGTTCTATGTCCGCGACCCCGCCGGGAACTCCGTCGAATTTGCCGAAGCCAAGATCTGGACCTGACATGACCGCAACGACGCTCAAGGGCGAAACCATCCTGATCGCCACCCATAACAAGGGCAAGCTGGAGGAATTCCGGCAGATCTTCGCGCCGCTCGGCATCGCCGTCACGAGTGCGGGAGAGCGGGGCCTGGCTGAGCCTGCCGAAACGGAAAACAGCTTCGTGGGCAATGCCCGCATCAAGGCGAAGGCGGCGATGGAGGCGTCAGGGCTTGTCACCATCGCGGATGACTCCGGCCTGTGCGTTGACGCCCTCGATGGCGCGCCCGGCGTCTACACCGCCGATTGGGCCGGTCCTTCGCGCGACTGGACAATGGCGATGCGCACGGTGGAGGAAAAGCTTCAGGCCAAGGGCGCCACCACGCCGGAACGTCGCGGTGCCACGTTCAATTGCACGCTGGTGGTGCTGTGGCCGGATGGCCGTGAACGCATCTTCGTGGGGCAGGCGCCGGGGCACCTCACCTGGCCGCCGCGCGGTGCGCTGGGCCATGGCTATGACCCCATGTTCGTGCCCGACGGCGGCAAGGGCAAGACCTTCGCTGAACTTTCGGCCGATGAGAAGAACGCCATTTCCCATCGCGCCCGCGCCCTTGCCCTGCTGATGAAGGAACTCCTGTGAGCGCCTTCGGCGTTTACGTGCACTGGCCTTTCTGCAAGGCCAAGTGCCCCTATTGCGACTTCAACAGCCATGTGCGCCACGAGCCGGTGGACAGCGCCGCCTTCGCCTCCGCCCTTGCCGCGGAACTGCGGATGATGCGCGAGCGCACGCCGGGCCGGCGCGTCAGCAGCGTCTTCTTCGGCGGCGGAACGCCCTCGCTCATGCCGCCGGCGGCGGTGGCGCAGGTGCTTGAGGCAATCTCGTCGCTCTGGCCCGTCGCCGCCGATGCGGAGATCACCCTCGAAGCCAATCCCACCAGCGTGGAGGCCGGGAATTTCCGGGGCTACCGCACCGCGGGGATAAACCGCGTTTCGGTCGGGGTGCAGTCCCTGAATGAAGATGACCTGAAGGCACTGGGCCGGCAGCATACGCCCGACGAGGCGCTGCGGGCATTCCGCCTTGCGGCAACGATTTTCCCGCGGGTCTCCTTCGACATGATCTATGCCCGGCCCGGTCAGGACCTTGCGGCGTGGCGTGAGGAATTGTCACGCGCCCTCGCCGAGCAGCAGGGCCACATGTCGCTGTACCAACTCACCATCGAACCCGATACGCGCTATGCCGATCTCTTCGCGGCGGGCAAGCTCACGCTGCCGGAAGACGATCTCGCAGCAGATCTCTACGATCTCACGCAGGAGATGACGGCAGCGGCGGGGCTTCCGTCCTATGAAGTTTCCAATCACGCCCGGCCCGGCCACGAAAGCCGCCATAACCTGCTCTATTGGCGCTATGGCGAATATGCGGGCGTTGGTCCCGGTGCCCACAGCCGCCTAGCCGATGGCGGCAACCGCATCGCCCTCGTCGCTGAACGGCACCCGGAAACATGGGCGCAACTGGTGCGGACGAAGGGGCACGGCATCGTCAGCGAGGAGACGGTGCCACCGGAGGCACAGGCCCGCGAAATGCTGCTCATGGGCCTTCGCATCACTGAAGGCATCGATCTTGCCGCCCATGGACGCCTGAGCAACAAGCCCATCCCGCCAGGGAAGATCGCCACCCTCACGGAGCTGGGGCTGGTGGAGCAGGAAAAAACCCGGCTTCGGGCAACCGGAGCCGGGCGTCGCATCCTCAATGCGGTGATCGCCGAACTGGCGGATTGATCATCTAAGACCTTCGAGCAGCACGGCAATCGCTTCCGCGCCCGGATCGGTCACGCCTGCAAGATTGGAAGCGGAAACATAGCTGGAGCGCCCGGCACGCGCCGACTTCATCTTCGCCGTGGCGTCTGCACCTTCACGCGCTGCCTTCGCCGCCGCGTCGAGGCCCTTCGGCAAGGCCGCGAGTGCGGGCATCAGCGCATCGATCATGGTGCGGTCGCCTGGCTTTGCGCCGCCATAGGCCATCATCTTGTCGAGTCCGGCCTGCAGCGCTTTCTGCCAGTTTGCTCCACCTGCGGCGGCCTGGCTGGCAGCCGAGAAGAAGATTGCCAGCAGGACGCCCGACGAGCCTCCCATGGTGCGGGTCAGGGCATCGCTGGTTGCCGCGAAGAACTGGTCGAGCCGGGCCAACGGCATCAAGGGCAATGCGGTCTGCACATGGCGGGCGGCAGTTGCGATGGTCGAGCCGGTATCACCGTCGCCGACCTTGGCATCAAGGGCATTGAGCGTCGGCTCCGCCGTGATGAGAATGTCGCAAGCCTTGTTCACGAGGGCGGAGAGCGCAGCGTTCTTGCTGGCCTTGTAGCCCTTGGCCTTCATTTCCTTGGGCAGCTTGACCAGCTTCGGCTTGACGTGGGCACGGATCGGCGGCCACACCAGCGGGCTGGCGGGCGAAAGCAGCGCCTTCTCGAAGTCCGGCGTCAGGGGCAGCAGGCTGAGCGAGAAGCCGTGCATGTCGAGCGACGACACCAGCATCGCCGGTCCAAGCACCAGCTTGATCTTCGCGCCGTGCTTGCTGGCCAGCACCTCATTGGTGAGCAGGCTCATTTCCAGCGCCGTGGTGGAACCGAGGTTGTTGACCAGCAGGGCATAGGCCTTGGCGGGCCGCGCGGCAGCGAAAAGGCGATCCGCCACCATCAGGGCCGCCTGGCGCGCGCTCTCCAGGTTGACGAGGTCAACGCCGGGCTCGCCATGCAGGCCAAGGCCCAGCTCGGCCTTGCCGTGGGGCACGCGGTCTTCCCGGCCAATGCCGGGCAGCGTGCAGGAAGACAACGAGATGCCCAGCGAGACAAGGCCATCTGCCGCCTTCTGCGCCATGGCCGCCACGGTCTTGAGGTCGGCGCCCTTCTCGGCGTAGTGGCCCGCCACCTTTTCCACGAACATCACGCCCGCAATGCCGCGCGGCTGCGGGATTTCGGGAAGGGCGATGTCGTCCTTCACGATCACCACTTCCACCTTTTTGCCGAGCGCACGGGCGCGTTCCACCGCCAGACCGAAATTCAAGCGGTCGCCCGTATAGTTCTTGAAGATCACGAGGCAGCCGGCCTTGCCCGTCACCGCCATGATGGCGGCAAAGACGGCGTCGATGGCGGGCGAGGCAAACACCTCGCCGCACACCGCCGCTGTCAGCATGCCCTTGCCCACGAAACCCGCGTGGGCCGGTTCATGGCCGGAGCCGCCGCCCGCGATGATCGCCACCTTCCTGTTGGGCTTGTGATCGGTGCGCAGGATCACCTTGACGCCGGGATAGCCGTCGAGGCGCGCCAGGTTGGCGCCGCCGCTGGCCCGCAACAGGCCATCCAGCGCATCGACGACGAGGCTTTCCTTCTTGTTGATGAATTGAACGGCTGTCTTGAGCGCGTGCGTGGACATTTGCGACTTCCCATTTTCTTCAAGCGTTGTTGCGGGCGCAACTCTACGCAGGGAAACGGGATTGGCAAGGGATGTCCCGGAGACGTCAGGCAAAAAAAGGAGGCCGGGCGAGTGCCGGCCTCCGGTCATGCGTCACTGCACGACATACAGGCAAGGCTTGGCCTTGCTCACGCAATACCAGTTGTTGCCGGTCTTCTGGCAGGTCTGGCTGTCACTGGCGGCAATGGTCCACACCGACCAGCCGAGCCCGTAGGCGTTCTTGACAGTGTTGGTCCATGCCGCGCGGCCCGATGCCTTTGCAGACATTCTCGTGTTGGCAATGGTTTCGACCTGCGTGAAGCCGGTCTTGCACTGATAGGCCTGTGCATTGGCAGAAAGGAGAACAGCGGAAAAGGCGGAGAAGGCAACGGCAAGCGTGGCATTCTTCAGGGTCTTGAAGTTCATTTCGATTACTCCTGGTGGCAAGGCGCATCGGCCTTGCCGGGGGTTGCTGTCACGCCGGACCCTCGAACCGGTGACGGGCGGCGGAATAGCCGTGCCCGCCTGAAGCCGCCCTAAAAGCCGCATTCATGTGGGATTCATCCTGATTGAGGGGTCTCACGCCGTCTCGCGACTTTCCGCTGCCCGCAAGAATGCAGGCCCGCCTGCAAACTTGCCCGCCATTCCGGGGAATGCCATAGGCAGGGTGAGCAGGCCGCCGAACCGGGCAAGGATGGTGAGTGTGATGCAGCAGAAGCCGGAAAACGTGCCTCGGCTGAAACAGGCTGTGCAATTGCATCAGCAAGGACTGCTTGCGCAGGCGAGGCAGGCCTATGCTGATGTTCTTGCCCGCGACAGCCGGAATTTCGATGCGCTGCAACTGCTTGGGCTGTGCTGTCTCCAGCAAGGCGATCTCAATTCGGCGCTTGACCTGCTCAATCGCGCACTCAGCCTTCGCACTGATGTGCCTTCTGTCTATGTGCATCGGGCCATCGTGCAGGGGCGCCTGGATCGCGTGCAGCAGGCTCTCGATGATTTCGGCAAGGCCATTGTGTTGAATCCCCGCGCCGCCGACACCTACTATAATCGGGGAAACCTCTTGCGCGGCAAGGGCCGCCTCGAAGAGGCTGCCGAAGACTACCGCAAGGCATCCTCAATCGATCCGCGGCGGGCTGAATACCTGAACAATCTCGCCGGTGTTCTGCAGACCCTGAATCGTCGGGAAGAAGCCCTTGCGTGTTACGAAAAACTGGT
>JAEUMJ010000111.1 GCA_016792865.1 Hyphomicrobiales bacterium
CGCCCGTACGGTCGGCTGGATTTCGCAGTGGAAGGAAATGATCGAGGAGCCGAACCAGCGGATTGGCCGTCCCCGTCAGCTCTACACCGGCCCTGCCCGGCGCGAATACGTGGACATGAGCAAGCGCGGTTAAGAACCGCGACCCTCCGACAGGTCTTGCAAGAAAGGCTCACTGTGGTGAGCCTTTTTTCATGTGCGGGGGATCTGCGGTTCAGGCGCCGCGCTCGTCCATCAGCATTGCGCCGATTTCGGCCTCTGCAACCTTCTTGCCGTCCACATGGGCCTCTGCCCAGTACTTCCACACCGGCGGGCGCTTCTGGTTCAGCTTGACATGGAAGTGCACCTGATCGCCCGGCACCACCGGTTTCCGGAAGCGGGCCTTGTCGATGGACATGAAGAACACCAGCTTGCCCGCATGGGCATCGCCCAGGTGTTCGAGGACGATGGCGCCCGCGGCCTGTGCCATGGCCTCGATCAGAAGCACGCCCGGCATCACGGGGCGACCAGGAAAATGCCCCTGGAAGAACGGCTCGTTCATTGTGACGTTCTTGATTGCGGTGCCCCCCTCCTCGCCGTTGAGGTCGACCAGCTTGTCGATGAGCAGGAAGGGATAGCGGTGCGGCAGAAGCTTCAGGATACGGGTGATGTCAACCGTCTTGCCGGATTTTGCTGGGGTCTGTGACGCTTCGCTCATGTGCTGTCCTGAAATGGAAAAGGGCGGGAAAATCCCGCCCCTTTTAGCTGAAATTGCAATCCGGTCTAGAAGCGCGTGCCGATCGAGAACTGGAAGTATTCAGTCTGGTCGGTCTTTTCCTTCAGGACCGGATAGGAGGCCGAGAGACGCAACGGTCCGAACGGCGAGGTCCAGATGATACCTGCGCCGACCGAGGCGCGGAGGTTCATGGAGTCAAAGACATCGCAGTCCTTCGATCCGCTGCCAGCATTACATGGCGCTAAACCCTTCGGGACATCGTCTGCCTCTGTGCCAAACACAGTGCCGAAATCGCTGAACACAGCACCCTCGATGCCCCACTCCTCCGGCAAGCCGACCGGGAAGTTCACCTCGACCGTGCCGATGGCATAGGTTTGGCCGCCGATGGAATCGAGCTCATCGTCGTTGCCCATTTGCATCGGCCCGATGCCGGAGCGCGCAAAGCCACGGAAGGTGTCGGCGCCCTTGAAGTAGAGATCCTGCAACGGGATGTCATTGCCAAGCGACTGGATATGCCCGGCGTTGCCTTCGATTTTCAGCACCACCTTCTCATCAAAGAAGGGAATGAAGTACCAGGCGTGGGCCTCCACGGCGGCGTACTGTGCATCACCGCCGAGGCCGGCGATTTCCGTTTCCAACTGGGCACGAAGGCCCCTTGCCGGCTTCACCGGGTTGTCGAGGTCATCATAGGTGTAAACCGCCGTGACCGCCGACTTGAGGCTCTTGCCCTCCTGAGAAAGGATCATCGGAGAGGATTCCGTCGCATCGATCCCGCTCACGTCGCGGGCGGCGATCAGATACTTCAGGCCGAGGGACGAATACTCGTCGAGGCGGAAGCCGGTGCGGATGGCACCACCGAGCTGCTTGCTGTTGTAGGATGAAGCGGCCTTGTTGTCCGAGGCATTGGCGAAGATATCGAGGCCAAGGGAGATGGGCTTGCCCATGAAATAGGGCTCGGTGATCGAGAAGTTCACCGACTGCTTCTTGAAGCTCAGCGAGGTGTCGATCTTCGCCTGCAAGCCGCGGCCAAAGAGGTTGCGTTCGGAGAGGGACACCGATCCGATCACTGTTTCAACGGTCGAATAGCCGATGCTGAACGAAATCTGGCCCGTGGACTTTTCCACCACTTCCACGACGAGCACCACCTTGTCGGGGGCGGAGCCCGGCTCTTCCTTGAACTCCACGCTGGAGAAGTAATCAAGTGCGGTCAGGCGGCGACGGGCGCGTTCCACGAGCGTGCGGTTATAGGCGTCGCCTTCGTAAAGCTGAAGCTCGCGGCGGATGACGGTATCGAGCGTGCGGTCGTTGCCCACGATGTCGATGCGCTCGACATAGGTGCGCGGACCTTCACGGATGTCGTAGGTGATGTTCAGCGAACCCTTTTCAGGATTGCGATCCACCTTCGGTTCCACCTGGGCGAAGACGAAACCCTGATTCGAGGCTTCAAGTGTCAGCTTTTCCACCGAGCTGTCCACCTTCGAGGCATCATAGGTGTCGCCCACGCCGGTTCTCACGACTCTGGTGAGCTTCTTCGGTTCGAGGTTGGCGTCACCGATGTTCACGGCCACGTCTGCAACCGTATAGCGCGGGCCTTCCTCCACGGAGAAATTGAGGACAAAACCGCCCTCCTCGCTGCCCGAATATTGCGCGCTGGCGTCAACGATCTGCACGTCGGCAAAACCGTTCTTCAGATAGAAGCGGCGCAGCAGTTCCTTGTCGTACTGCAGGCGGTCGGAATCATAGGTGGTGTTGCGGAGGAAGAAGAGCAGCCAATTGCGCTTCTTCGTGGAGATCACGTCGCGAAGGTCGCCATCGGAGAAGCTGTTGTTGCCTTCGAAGTTGATCTGCTTCACGTAGGTCTTGCCGCCTTCATTGACCTCGAAAACCAGGTTGATGCGGTTTTCCGGCAGACGGATCATCTTCGGCACAACGGTGACGTTGTAGAAGCCCTGCTTCTGGTACAGCGCAATGATGCGCCGGTTGTCGCTGGCCACGCGGGCCTTGGTGAAGATCATCCGCTCGCGGACTTCGACTTCCTTGGCAAGGGTCTCGTCGTCGATCTCGCTGTTGCCTTCGAAATTCACGACACTGATCAGCGGATTTTCGACAACGGTCACGACAAGCTGGGAACCGCTGCGGTCGATGGCAACGTCACGGAAAAGACCGGTCTGGAACAGCACCTTGATCGATTCGTCGATGGCTTCGCTGTCGAACTGGTTGCCGACGCCGATCTGCATGTAGGAGAGGATGGTTTCGTTCTCGACGCGCTGGTTGCCGCGGATCACGATGCCACTGACGGTGGCCGAATAGGCAGGACTGGAGAAGCTGACCGGAGAAAGCACAGGCAGAACCGCCAGTGCAAGAAGCACCAAAACGCCGATAACTGAAAGTCTCTTAAGCATCAAAACAGCCAATCTCACTCGTGCCGTGCCATCCACCCGCGACCGGACAAGGCTCGATATGCTCCCCACTCCGGCGAATCGTGCGTCTCCACCCGACCCCAAAGCCTGATTTGCGACCCATTGTGACCTCACCATGGCGCAATCGGCTCCCCAAATCAGTCGCGATCCGCGTCCGCCCTTTTAACCTCTTTCCGCTCCAATGCAACTGAAACTAAGTCTTTGTTTCAACTGCCCAGAACGACACTGATGGTCCTCACCACGTCATTCCAGATACCGATCAGCATCAGCATCACCACGAAGGAGAATCCGATGCGGTATCCCCACTCTTGCGCGTTGGGTCCAAGCGGCTTCCCGCGCAACGCCTCGACGGCGTAAAACACAAGGTGCCCACCATCCAGCATAGGAACAGGAAAGAGGTTAATAAGTCCGATACTGACGCTCAAAAGAGCCACGAAACTGATGAAGGCCAAGCCACCGGAGGACGCCGTATCGCCCGCCCCCTTGGCCATGGCGATGGGGCCGCCGATCTGGTTGATGCTCTCGTTGCCGGTGAACAGCTTGCCGACGTAATGACCCGTCGTGGCGATGATGTACCAGGTCCGCTCGATCCCCTTCACGAAGGCTTCGGGCACCGAATAATGCTCGAACAGCGGCTGGTCCGTCTTGGGATCGTGCTTCACGCCCAGAAGGCCGACCTTGATGGTGCCGCCAAATCCGTCAGGCACCTCCTGTGCCCGCGGCGTAAGGGTGAGATCGATCTCGGCCCCGGCGCGCTCCACCACGATGGCGAGCGGCACGCCGCCCTTCTGCCACACGATTTCCTGGACGGATGAGAAGCTCCTGGTTTCCTTGCCGTCAACCTTGCGGATGAAATCCCCCGGTTTCAGGCCCGCCTGCTCCGCTGCCGAGCCTGCGATCACCTCGTCAACGCGAGGCTCGGCATAGGGAACGCCGATCACCGAATAGGCTGCCGTGAAAATGAAAATCGACAGGATGAAATTTGCAAAGGGCCCGGCTGCGACGATAAGGGCGCGCTGCCAGATTGGCTTGCTGTGGAAATTGCCCGGCCCGCGCACCGCTTCGGGGTTCACCTCGCCGGGCATGCTCGCAGCATTGGCGTCCCCCTCGAAGCGGACGTAACCGCCCAGCGGCAGCCAGCAGATTTTCCAGCGCGTGCCATGCTTGTCGAACCAGCCGAAGATTTCCCGGCCGAAACCGATGGAAAAGGCCTCCACCTTGACGCCGCACCACCGGGCCACCTGGAAGTGCCCATACTCATGAACGAACACGATGATCGTGATCGCCACGAGGAAGGGCAGGATGTAGCCCAGGGGCAAATTCACCAGTGAAGACAGTTCCATAGACACTTCCTGTTGTTCTGATGACCCGCGCCCTGACATGGGCGTTTACGAAGTCTTAACTACAAAGCCGGGCTTTTGCGTCAACATTTCGGCAAGATGGTTACCACACCAGAAGCCCCTGGGCCGCCGAGGGGGCATGGCGCAGATATCCGATGACTGCCGCAACGACCGTGACAGCGATCAGGCCGTCCACCCGATCGATGATGCCGCCATGGCCGGGGATGAGATGTCCCGAATCCTTCACGCCGTGGAAACGCTTGAAGGCGCTTTCCAGGATGTCGCCTCCCTGCTCCACCACGGCCAGCAGTGCCGCCAGGATCACGAGCGGCCAGACCGAGGGAACGAACCAGACGCCATAGAGGCCGCTGGCGAGGGCGGCACCGGCCATGGCCCCGCCCAGCCCGGCCCAGGTCTTCTTGGGCGAAATCGTCGGGGCCAGCTTTGGTCCGCCGATGATGCGGCCCGCAAAGTAGGCCAGGCTGTCAGCCGCCCAGACCGTGAGCATGATCCAGACAATCGCGTGCAGTCCCCACTGCGGATCGTGGCGCAGCACGACAAGTGCCAGCACCGGCAGGGACACGTAGGGCACCCCGACGAAGCACCACGCGGTTTTCCGGCGGGGTCCGAACGCCACACCCGCATAGGCCACCGCGGTGATGCCGAGAATGACGGAGACCGTCATCAGTGGCCCCACCTCGCGTGGCAGGAAGGCGGCACACAGGGCCGCGAGGGCGTGAAGTGCGAACTGCGAGGTGGAACGCCCGTGGGCAATCACCGTCCACTCATGGGCCATCAGGATTCCGAGAAAGGCCGCGAAGAGTTCAAACCACAATCCGCCGATCCAGATGTCGAGCAGCACGGCTGGAATCAGTACGGCGGCGGACAGCGCCCGCACGCCCAGATCCTGCCACTTGGCGCTGCCATCTGCGGGCGGCGCTTGCGGTTCGGTCGTCATGCCGATTGTGCTTTCAGCCCGCCGAAGCGGCGCTCACGCGAGGAATACTCCTGCAAGGCGCGGGCGAAGATCTCGGCATTGAAGTCCGGCCAGAACTCCGGGATGAAAACGAATTCGGCATAGGCCGATTGCCAGAGCAGGAAGTTGGAAATGCGCTCCTCGCCACCCGTGCGGATCAGCAGGTCGGGAGCGGGCATGTGGGCGGTGTCGAGATACGTGTCGAGGAGTTCGGGCGTGATATGCGCCGGATCGAGTTCCCCGGCCGCCACCTTCTCCGCGATCACGCGGGTGGCGCGGGTCAGTTCCTGCCGGCTGCCGTAGTTGAACGCCACGACGAGGTTGAGCTTGGTGTTCTCGCGCGTGAGGGCTTCAGCATCCTCCAGCATGGTGACGAGGCTTTTCTCCAGTCCCTGCCGGTCGCCGATCACCCGGATGCGCACCCCGGAGGCGTGGAGTTCGGCCACATCCTGACGGATAAAGCGGCGAAGCAGCTCCAGCAGGAACAGGACTTCCGCGCGGGGTCGTTTCCAGTTTTCCGTGCTGAAGGAATAGATCGTCAGGTATTCGATTCCGAAGTCGGCGGCGGCGCGAACGGCGCTCCGCAGCGCATCGATGCCGGCCTTGTGACCCGCAGAACGCGGCAAGCCGCGAGCGGATGCCCAACGGCCATTGCCATCCATGATGATGGCCGCGTGACGGGGAATTTTGAGGCCGGTACGCATACGCTGACGAGTCACACCTGCATGATTTCGGCTTCCTTGACCTTCAGTGCCGCGTCGATCTCCTTCATCGTCTCGTCGGTGAACTTCTGGACTTCGTCAGCCTTGGTCTTGTGTTCGTCTTCGCTCATCAGGCTTGCCTTCTCCAGCGCCTTGAGCTGGTCCATGCCGTCACGACGCACGTTGCGGGCCGCAACGCGCGCCTTCTCGGCATACTGGTGGGCAACCTTCACCAGTTCCTTGCGGCGGTCCTGGGTGAGGTCGGGCATGCGCAGGCGGATCACCTGCCCCTCGGTCTGGGGATTGAGGCCGAGGTTCGAGGCGTGGATTGCCTTTTCAACCGCAATGACGAGACCCCGGTCCCATACGCTGATCTGCAAGAGGCGGGGTTCCGGCACGCTGACGGAAGCGACCTGATTGAGCGGCATGTTGGCGCCGTAGGCATCGACGTGAATGGGGTCGAGCAGCGTTGCAGAGGCACGGCCCGTGCGAAGGCCGCCGAAGTCATGCTTCAATGCATCAACGGCACCGTGCATGCGGCGCTTGATGTCCTGGGCGTTGTATGGGGCGGGTGCAGCCATGATGGGTCCTTGAAAATCAGTCTTTGGTAATCGTCGTGAAAGTGCCTTGGCCGTTGAGCACGCGCGCAACGTTTCCGGCTTCGCGAATGGAAAATACAACGACGGGGATGCCGTTGTCACGCGCAAGGGCGATGGCGGCATTGTCCATGATCTTCAAATCTTGGGCCAGAACGTCCTTGTAAGTGATTGTTTTGTAACGCTTTGCGTCTGGAACCTTCTTGGGGTCCGCGGCATAGACGCCATCCACGCTGGTGCCCTTGAACAGGGCGCTGCAGCGCAATTCGGCCGCGCGGAGGGCCGCACCGGTATCGGTCGTGAAGAACGGAAGCCCCGTTCCGCCCGCGCATATCACCACCCTGCCCTGTTCCAGATGGTGAATGCCCTTGCCCGCTGCGTAGGTCTCGCAGACTGTGGGCATTGCAATTGCCGAAAGCACGCGCGTATCAACGCCCTTGCTCGACAGCACGCCCTGCATCGCCAGGGCATTCATGATCGTCGCCATGATGCCCATGTGGTCGGCGCTCACCCGGTCCATGCCCTTGGCTGCTCCGGCCATGCCGCGAAAGATGTTGCCGCCGCCGATCACGAGCGCGATCTCGGCGCCTGTGGCCTTGGCTGCAATGACCTCCTCGGCCACCCGTTCAACGGTAGGAAGATCGATCCCGAACGACTGCGGCCCCATCAGGACTTCGCCGGAGATCTTGAGGAGGATGCGCTTGTGGGTGATGGCCATGGATGTTCCTGATGCGGGCAGGTCGTTGGTTGAGGCTTAGCATTTTCGCGGCGATTCGCCCGAAATAGGGAGTTTTCCCGCGTACTATCGAGTGAAGCATTTAACGCGGGATTAGCAACTGCCGCGTTTAACTCCCGCCCCGTGAATCGGACGGCGCCCGGAGGAAAGCAATGCTGAACCTGCTGTTTGGATGGCGTGGCCGCATCGGCCGGGGAAGCTGGTGGCTGGCGGAATTCATCGCCGTCCCCATTGTCTATCTTGTGGGCTTTGCGGCCCTCGCCGGCACAGCGAGCGTAGACGGCGGGGCTTCTTCGGCATGGGCGGGCGGTGCAGGGTTTCTGGTCATTGCAGCCGCGCTGGTGATCGGCATCTGGATCAACGTCGTTGCCACCATCAAGCGGTTCCACGATCGCGGCAAGAGCGGTGCCTGGTTCCTGATCGTCTTCGTGCCATTCATCGGCGGCATCTGGCAGCTTGTGGAATGCGGCTTCTGTTCGGGTGACGATGAAGAGAACCAGTATGGCCCTCCTCCTGGAGGGAGCAGCGGAAACGAGCCGTCCACAGCCGCGCACGCCGTTTCGAACGGCAATCTCGCCAAGCTGGATGACGACTACTTCAGGAACTATGCAGCCGCACAAGCCAAGCGCGCCGCTGAACCTGCCGTCCAATCCACCTATGCACGTCCATTGCCGACGATCTCGCCCGGCACCACGCGCCCGGCCTTCGGCAAGCGTTGAACAGAAAAGGCCCGGCGTGAACCGGGCCTTTCCTATTCCCGATGTGGGGGATGGCTCAGGCCTGACCGGACATCTTCGCCACTTCGGCGGCGAAATCGTCAGCGCCCTTCTCGATGCCTTCACCAAGCTGCATGCGCACGAAGCCCTTCAGCGACAAGGCAGCACCCGACTTGTTTCCGGCCTCGGCAATCGCCTGGGCAACGGTCTTGGAGCCGTCATGCACGTAAGCCTGTTCCAGCAGGCAGTTTTCCTTGGCGTAGGACTTGAGGCCCGATGCGATGATCTTCTCCATCACATTGGCGGGCTTGCCCGCATTCTTTTCCTCAAGGATCGCCTTTTCGCGTTCCAGCACATCGTGCGGAACCGAGGCGAGATCGAGCGAAACAGGATTGGTGGCGGCAATGTGCATGGCGAGCATGCGGCCGAACGAGCCCAGTTCGTCCTTGTTGCCGGTTCCTTCGAGCGCGACCAGAACGCCGATCTTGCCCATGCCGGGCGCCGCCTGGTTGTGCACGTAGGATGAAACCATGCCGTCCTTCACGCTGAGCGAGGAGGTGCGGCGCACGGTCATGTTCTCGCCGATGGTGGCCACCATTTCGGCCACGTAGGCGGCCACGTCGTGCGACGTTCCGGGGAACTTCATCGTCTTGAGCTTCTCGGTCGAGCCTTCGGCATCGACGGCAAGCTTCGAAATCTCGGCCACCATGGCCTGGAACTTCTCGTTGCGGGCCACAAAGTCCGTTTCCGAATTGACTTCAACGAGCGCGCCCGTCGTACCGCGCGTGGCGACACCGACAAGACCTTCGGCAGCCACGCGGGTGGACTTCTTGGCGGCCTTGGCAAGGCCCTTGGCGCGCAGCCAGTCAACGGCGGCTTCCATGTCGCCGTTGGTGGCGGCAAGGGCTGCCTTGCAGTCCATCATGCCGACGCCGGTTTTTTCGCGCAGATCGCGCACAAGTGCAGCTGTGATTTCAGCCATGGGAATTCTCCTGGGAGTGCAAATCTCGAAACGTCACTCCGCGCCTGGCGGAGTGACGGGAGCTTGATGGGAGGTGCGGCGCTTACTGCGCTGCGACAGCTTCTTCGACCGGTGCTTCGGCAGCGCCGAGGTCAACGCCCGAAGCCACCTGCGACTGCGAGATGCCTTCGATGACTGCCTTCGTCACGAGTTCGCAGTAGAGCGCGACCGCGCGGGCTGCGTCGTCATTGCCGGGGATCGGATAGGTGATGCCGGCAGGATCCGAGTTCGTGTCGATGACGGCGACCACCGGGATGCCAAGGCGATTGGCTTCCTTGATGGCGATCTGCTCCTTGTTGGTGTCGATCACGAACAGGATGTCGGGAACGCCGCCCATGTCCTTGATGCCGCCCAGGGCCTTTTCCAGCTTGTCGCGCTCGCGCGTCACGTTGAGAAGCTCGCGCTTGGTGAGGCCCGCGCCGTTCTTGGCGACGATTTCATCGAGCGAGCGGAGGTGCTTGATCGAGTTCGAGATCGTCTTCCAGTTGGTGAGCATGCCGCCGAGCCAGCGGGAGTTCACGTAGTATTGAGCCGAACGCTTGGCAGCTTCCGCGATCTGCTCCTGGGCAGAACGCTTGGTGCCGACGAACAGGACGCGGCCGCCCTTGGCAACCGTGTCGCTGATGGCGTTCAATGCCTGATGCAGCAGCGGAACCGTCTGCGACAGGTCAACAATGTGGATGCCATTGCGCGAGCCGTAGATGAACGACTGCATCTTGGGATTCCAGCGGTGTGTCTGGTGGCCAAAGTGAACGCCTGCTTCGAGGAGCTGGCGCATGGTAAAGGGTACCGTGCCCATATCTTTTCCTTCTCCGGTTGATCCGCCACGGAGGCTTGTGCACCGGGATGTCCCGGCACCGGAAGGACTGGCTCTATGTGGCCCGCTTTCGGCAGGCATGAGACAATCCAACCTCCGTGTGAGTGTTGAACGGGCGGGGCCTTAGCCGAGGACGGCGGGGTTGTCAAACCACCCTGCCCGCCGCGTGGAAGGGGTCAGGCCCGGCCCAGCATTCCGTCTGCCGAAATCCGGCCCGGCCCCAGGAGGATCACCCCCACGGCCATGGCCGCCCAGGTGGCATGGATGGGCCACCCCGACGGAATGGTGAGTTGAATCAAGCCCGTCATGATCAGCAGCCCGAAGGCCGCAAGGCGCGTGCCCAGCCCGATCGCCAGCAGGATCGGCAAGACAATTTCGGCAATGGACGAGCCCCAGGCCGCCACGACCGGAAACGGATAGGCATAGGCCTTGCCCAGAACGTGCAGCCGGAATTCGTTCTCGAACAGCAGGATCGGGGTTTGCGAGAGCTTCAGGAAACCCTCCCATTTGGTGAGTCCCGAAAACCAGAACGGAATGCCAAGCGCCAGCCGCAATGCCAGGGCGACCAGCGAATAGGGCAGCAGCCGCGCCACGCTGCGTTCAATGGAGTTCACGGATGCAACGATGCTCATGTCCCGTCCTGCGTGATCAGTGATTGGAATACACCCGCTTCGACCATGAGTCTGATGGTTCCGGCAAGGTCGAAGCTCTCACCGGCGGCAAAGCCCCGTTCAGCCGCCTCGGCCAGCTGGGCGCCGTCAATGAGCGCGGCGAGGAATGCGTGCTGTTCGGCAGGAAGTGCGGTGACGATCACGTCATGGGCCGGGCGCGTGATCAGCACCGCCTGCGGTCTTGCCGGGTCGGCGACCACGCCATCACCGCCGCGATTGGCCGAAAGGATGGCATGCACCGCATAGGAGGACGCCAGCACGAAGGTTGCGGGGTGGGGCTTGAAGCGGAGTGTCATCAACCGGTCCGCGGCCAGTGCAAGGTCCGCCGCCTCAAGCACCTGAACGTCAGCCGCGTGGTAGGCCCGCCGCCACCCCTGCTCCACCCGCGCCACATCTGCCAGGTATGGAAAGCCTGAGAGATCGTCCTGCGCGGCGAGATAAGCCGGGAATGCAGCGCCGTAGTGGAAGAGCAAGGGAGATTCCGGCGGGTGGCGCTGGGCAAAGGCACGGGCCAGGCCTGCAAAGTACGCCTCCCCCAGCAACCGCCGAACTGCCGGAAAATTCGCTTCAAGGGCCTTCACCAGGCCGACGGTCACGTTGTTGCGATAGACGGCATATCGGCGGGGTGCCTGATCCCGCACCTGTTCCGGCACGGGTGCCGAGGGATCCAGCAAGCCCGCTGCAAAACGCGCCTCAGCTTGCATGACGCAATTCCGGGTGGGCGTCGCTGGCGTGCCGGGAGAGAATGACATCCGCCGCATCTGCTTCCGATTTGAGGACACTCCATTCCGGAACATCGTTGTCCCATTCGATCAGCGTGGGAATGGGGCCGCGCACCGCAATGACCTTCTCGTAAAGGTTCCAGACCTCGGCCGCGACGGGGCGGTCGTGGGCATCGATCAACAAGGTGTGGCCCGCATCATCCTGATCGGTGGCATGTCCCGCGAGATGGATCTCACGCACCAGATGAAGCGGAAAATCCGCGAGATAATCTTCCGGCGCATAATCATGATTGGTGGCCGAGACAAAGACATTGTTCACATCCAGCAGCAACTCGCAGCCGCTCTGACGGGCCACCTCCAGGATGAATTGCGTCTCGCTCATTTCGGAGGAGTCAAAGGTCACATAGGTCGATGGATTTTCCAGCAGCAGGGTGCGGCCAAGCGCGTTCTGCACTTCGTCGATATGGTCCACGACGCGCGCAAGGACTGCGCGGGTATAGGGTACCGGAAGAAGATCGTTGAAATAGGCGGTGTCGTGCGTGGACCACGCAAGATGTTCCGAAACCACATGGGGTTCGTAGCGGTCAACAAGCCGCCGAAAGCGTGCGAGATGGGCCTTGTCCAGCGGACCCTCACCGCCAATCGACATGGCAACCCCATGCAGGAAGACCGGATAGTCGGCCCGCAGCCGGTCCAGCATGGCGTGCGGCGCACCGCCATCACCCATGTAGTTTTCAGCATGGACTTCGAAGAAGCCGACCTTGCGCGCGTCGGCGAGGATGTCACCCAGATGCTCCGGCTTGAAGCCTGCACCTGAGCGTAGCGGTGTGGGGAAAATGGGCAGGCGCAAGTCATGCGCACTGCGAGGGATCCGCCGGGACTTCATGATCGCACCTGCCCTTCTGCCGCCGTCCCGTTTGTCTTAGGCCGGAAGGTCGCGCGTCAGGGGCTCAAGCGAGCCCTTGCGCCCGCCGTCGATCATCATCGAGGTGCAGGTTCCCTTCTCCACGTACTTCCAGGAATTGCCCTGAAAATCGACCTTGGAGGTTCCGGCGCAGGTGGTCCCGGCACCGGCGGCGCAGTCATTCTTGCCGGCCATGGCAACGCCGAAGCACTTTTCCTTTTCGGCGGCCGCCGCAGGCGAGGAAGATGTCACGGCAGAGGCCGAGATCGCGGCCGTCACGGCGGTCGCAAGCATGGCAGCGGTGAAGACGCGGCGGGTTGAGGTATTGGACATGGGCGGTTCTCCTTGGTTTGTCGTTGCGGTTTCCATTTGAAGCCGTGGACGCAAGGTGACTGAAGACATCATCAATTGGAAATAAACTCAGCCCGTCAAATCATCACGCAAGGGTGAGCACTTTCGTGAACGTGCCGTGAGGAGTTACAGCTTTCGCGCCAATGTCAGGCCGTCGGCAATGGGCAGCATGCAGTGGCTCACGCGCGGATCGGTGGCGATCTTGGCATTGAGGGCGCGAAGCGCGGACGTATCGGCGTCACGCTTTCCCGGGTCGGCAACATCCCCGCCCCACAGCACGTTATCGACCAGCATCAGGCCGCCCTTGCGCAGCAGCTTCAGGCCGCCCTCATAATAGGCGTCATAGGAGGATTTGTCGGCATCGAGGAACACCATGTCGAAGCTCCCGGCCTCACCTCCTGCAAGAAGATCAGCGATTGCCGCATGGCCACCATCAAGCCGAAGCGTGATGCGGGCCTCCACTCCTGCCTTCTTCCAGAACCTGCGGGCGAGATCGGTCCATTCCTTGCTCACATCGACGGCGGTGATGTGTGCTTCCGTCGCCAGAGCCACGGCCAGCGAGGAATAGCCGGTGAAGGTGCCGATTTCGAGAATGCGCCGTGCACCCATGAGCTGGGCGAGCAGGCCCATGAATGCGCCCTGCTCCGGCGCGATCTGCATGACGGCGTCTTCGCCGAATGCCGCCGTTTCCTTTCGCAGCTCGGCGAGCAGAGGCGGCTCACGGAAGGCGTGGGCGCGATAGTAGTCGAGGATTGCGCCCTCAAGGATGATGGCCGTCGTGCTCATGCGCTTCTCGCCCTTGGCGTCTGGACAAAGCGGGTATAGGCCCAGCTCACGCCGATCAGGCACAGGCCCAGACCGATGATGCTGGCGATCCGCCACAGGCCACCGAGCGCAAAGAGGTCGAAGATGAACACCTTGGCGACCGCCAGGGCCAGAATGGCAAGTCCCGCCAGGCGGATGTTCTGGCGTTCTAGCCTAATGCCGGCAAGGAAGATCGCGATGCCTGAGGCAACCCACGCCGCCGACACGGTGTAGGACTCCGCATCGCTCTCGAACCACGGCGTCAGCGTGGCGTCCTGGAAGAAGCGCTTCACCTGCAAGGTGACGAAGGTGATGATCAGCACCAGTGCCAGAACCCCGACGGCGTCCCGCAACCTGCCCCAGCCAAGGCCATCGAGCTTCCGCGCCATCAACGCCAGCAGCGGAACGGGAAGCAGATAGGCCAGCCACAGGCTGTTGAAGATCACGCCCCCTTCAACGCTGTCGAACGTGACCGTCGGGTTCCTGACCGTAAGGCAGGCGAGAATGACGGCGCAGGAGGCCGCAAGCAGGACACGCGACCCCCACAGCGAAATGAAGGACGAGAACATCTGCTGGCGATAGGCCAGGCCGTAGGCGGCTCCCAGCCAAGCCAATCCGTGTGCGGACAATTCGAGCAGTCCCATGTGATCGGTGGTGATCCCACCCGCGATCAGGACGCGCAGCTCCAGCGAAACGAGGGAAATCGCAAGGCCCAGTGCACCGCCCTCGAAAGCGGCGCGATAACGTGCATATTTCTCGTCTGCAAGTATCCGGGAGGCTGTCCAGAAGAGAATGGCGGGAATGCCGTATCCATAGATCACCCAATGGGCACCCAGTGGCAGGCCGATGGGATCTCCCCAGAATTCGCGGCCCACGAACAGACGCACAGCGGCAATCGCCGCAACGGCGCTTGCGATGGCCGCAAGCCCCACCTGCCCCATCCGGCGCGTCGCCAGGGCGAGGACAGCGGCAAAGGCCGCGATGACCAGAGTCTGCCACACGCCGTCGAACAGTCGATCGATGGCAAACAGGCCGAGCAGCGCCACACCGCCCAGGAGAACGTCTGCTGCACGTCCGGCCTCCCGCCAGACGCGATCGGCGAGGACGGCCAACGCCACCGCAGGTACCAGACCTGCCGCAGCCCAGGTTGCTGCCGACTGCACGAAATCCGCCCGTGCCCAGGCTCCGAACAGGAACAAGACGGCAGCGCCGGCCGTGAGCGTAGCCCATGGCAGCTTTTCACGTCGCCGCCATGTTCCTGCAATGCCGATCAGGGTGAAAACGAGCAGAGCGGCGAACATCGCATTGCGGAAGCGGGGCGGCTCGATCAGTCCGGGCACGGTGGACCACAAGCCGCGCTCATCCATGGCCCATTCATGAAAACCCACATCGGGCCAGGCCATCAGCAACAATAGCGTGGCGAGTGCCGCGGCCAGTGGTGCCCCGACCATGCCGTCGCGCAACCAGCCGAAGGCCGTGAGGGCCAGCATGCCAAGGCCGAAGAGCAGCAACGCCAGGGTGCCATGGTTTGACTGCCAGACCACCGATGCCAGAACGAGAGTCGCCAGCAGGCAACCGGCGACAGCAACCTGCATGGGCGGCTGCATCCGGTCTGGCTCCGCAAGCGTTCCCATCTCGGCGGACAGGATGCCCCGGCCACGCGGCAGAAGCGTCGCTGACGCGCCCATGAGAAGTGCGAAGATTCCGATCGGCAAGATTTGTGACGGCACGAACAGGCCCCCGTTCAGCCACAGCACCGACCACACGGCAGCACCCGCCAGAGACGAAAAACCGAGCCACCACCATGGGCGATCGCGCAGTTCGTAGAGTGAAGCGACCACAATCACCAGGAGATAGGCAAAGAAGCCGATCACGCTGGGATGGTCGGATGGGACAAGTGCGGGCGCAGCATAGGCTCCCAGAAGGCCAAGCGCGGCGATGAGCGGTCCCTGTCGGCGCGACAGCCACAGGGCACCGAGGCCCACGGCGACGAGCGCCGGGAAACACACAGCCGGTGACAGGAGATCATAGAGCGCATAGGCCGCGTAGATCACGCCAAAGGCGATCACCAATCCCGCCGCCGACAGGGCCGCGGGCACATAACCCTGCGCCAGCGCGATGTCGCGCTTGCGGGACCATTCGCCCGCCAGAACCAGGCCAGCCGCGGCAGCGAGGCCGATGACCACGCGCAAGACCGGCGGGATCAATCCCTGATCGTGGGCATACTTCACGAAGAGCAAGCCGCCCAAGGCAATCGCGACACCACCCACCCAGACGAACCAGCGCGACGCCAACGCACCTTCAACGTCAGACGGCGGACTGGCCGACGGGCCGGCTGCGGCAGCGGCGCTTGCGACAGGTTCGGATTTCGTTGTCTCGCTCTCAGGGGCCTGTTTCGCGGTCGCCCCACTCCAGGCCTTGCTTGTGCCGGTCGCCTTGTCCGCCCACACGTCCGCCGACACGTCCGCCGCGACACTGGGTGCAGCTTCCGCCGGAGCGCCTCCGATGTTCACGTCCAGCGCAACCGCCGGTGTGACAGGAGTTGCCGGAGCTGCGGCGGCGACGGTTGTTCCTGACGCCAGGCGCTCCACCTCCTTTGTCAGCGCCCTCACCCGCGTCGAGAGATTTCCGATCTGGACAAGTGCGATGATGCCGAGAACCGGACCCGCAACAAGGACTGCAACGGCAAAGAGGATGAGCGATTCCATCGCGCGAGACTAACCCCCTTGCGGCGTCCTGTCGAACTTGGGAAAAGCGCATTATCCATGGCCATTCGAGATCAACTTAAGCCCGTCATTTCAGACACTTCTCCTGTCCGATGGGAAGTCACACCTGGGCTGGTGGGCTATCCGGAGGCGCTTCTGCGCATGGAGCGGGAGGTCGAGGCGATCCGCAACGGTCAGGCGACCGAGCTGATCTGGCTGCTTGAACATCCGCCGCTCTATACCGCGGGCACCAGTGCCAATCCGGACGATCTCGTCTCTCCGGGGCGTTTTCCCGTGTTCGATGCAGGGCGTGGCGGGCAATACACCTACCATGGCCCCGGCCAGCGCGTGGCCTATGTCATGCTGGACCTGCGCAAGCGCGGCAGCGACGTGCGGGCCTTCGTCACGGCGCTGGAAGAGTGGATCATCCGTACGCTGATGGTTTTTGCCATCAACGGCGAGCGCCGCGAGGACCGCGTGGGAGTATGGGTCTCCCGCCCCGGACGGGAAGACAAGATCGCGGCACTTGGCATCCGCGTGCGCCACGGCATCAGTTTCCACGGCATGAGCATCAATCTCGATCCCGACCTGAGCCACTTCGACGGCATCGTGCCTTGCGGGATTTCCGAGCACGGCGTCACCAGTTTCCGTGACCTCGGACTCAGCACCTCCATGCACGAACTGGACGCCGCCCTGGCTGCGCAGTTTGCTGCTGTTTTCCAACGCGAAAATATTGTTACTTGAACTGTTACATAACCTTGCTATGTCAGCGGACCCCAACAGGAGGTTGACATGAAGCTTTACTACTCTCCCGGAGCCTGCTCCCTTGCGCCCCACATCGTGCTGAACGAGCTTGGCCTTTCCCATACCGCCGAAAAGGTCGATCTTCGCGCCAAGAAGACGGAAGCCGGCAATGATTATCTCGCCGTGAACGGCAAGGGTTACGTTCCGA
This sequence comes from Hyphomicrobiales bacterium, assembly GCA_016792865.1. GTDB lineage: Bacteria > Pseudomonadota > Alphaproteobacteria > Rhizobiales > Aestuariivirgaceae > Aestuariivirga. The sequence continues at coordinate 17,145 of JAEUMJ010000111.1, forward strand.
CGCTCGAAACCAAGGACGGCGCACTTACCGAAGTGCAGGTGATCCTCCAGTATCTTGCCGACGCCAACCCGGCCAAGGGCCTG
>JAEUMJ010000120.1 GCA_016792865.1 Hyphomicrobiales bacterium
AGGCGGTTTGAACTCTTTCGGCCCACCGGATGGTTCCGTCCATCCCCGTGGTGTGAGGGCGATAACACCCTGCCAAACGCAGAGGGGAGGCTGCTTGCCAAAGCGGACCGGACGCCTACCCGTTGCGAAACTGTTGCCCGTACAACCTTGGCGCTCAACCGCGCCGAGTCAGGATGACAGGACGGCATCGTTCTAGGGGGCATCCCCGCTGAGTGCAAGCAGCCTTTACGGGAACCCGGCAACTGACGGTTAACCATGACTTTCTATCCTGCTGCTTCGTTCTTCGGCGCAGAATCAGGTTTGTGTGTAAATACAATGGTTTACCTTGATGTTCTCAGGGCCTGTCTGGGCCAATCGCGACGCCCCGGCAGGTGCATCCGGACCCTGGGACTGCTGTTTGCCGTGCTCCTGGGCGCCCTGACGCACGGCGGGACCGCAATGGCCGGTCCGGTTGCCAGCGCCTTCGAACTCTCAGGTGACAAGTCCGTGACGGAATTCTCGGCCATCCTGAGTGAGGACGTGGGCTATACCGCCCGGATCCTCCCTGACCCATATCGCGTGATCATCGAAATGGAGGGCGTGTCCTTCGATCTCCCCCCCGGCGCGGGCCGGAGACCCAAGGGACTGGTGCGTGCGATCCGCTATGGCATGGGCGACGAGGGCAAGGCCCGCATCGTCATTGACACGCTGGGGCCGGTCCTCATCACCCGGTCGGCACTGGATTCCAGGTCCGGAAAGAAGGGGGCGCGCGTCAGGCTGCAACTGACCTCCATTTCCAAGGACATTTTTGACGCCGCTTTCGCCATCGACAACGGCAAGATCGCAAGGCCGCCGGAGCAGGTGGCGGCAGCAGAACAACAAGCCACGGGAACAGTTGACGAAACCGCGGATGTCGTCGGCTCGACCACGCCCGCGCCTCTGGAAGAGGCACCGGCAACTCCCGTCATAAAGCCAAGCCTCAAGCCCACGCAGGAAAAACCCCGGAAGCAGGTTCTGGCGAAGCCCGTCCGTGCCGATGGCAAGAAGGTGATCGTCATCGATCCCGGCCATGGCGGCATCGATCCCGGTGCGCTGTCGCCAAGCAAGACCCTTGAGAAGGATGTCGTTCTGGCCTTTTCCAAGGAACTGAAGGAGATCATGGATGCCGACGGGCGCTACCATGTCATGCTGACACGCGAAGATGACCGTTTCATTTCACTGAAGGACCGCGTGGCCTTTGCGCGCAAGCAGGGGGCAGACCTCTTCATCGCCGTCCATGCCGACACCTTGCGCGGGCAGACCGCAACCGGCACCACAATCTATACCTTGTCGGACAAGGCATCAGATGCGGAATCGGAAGAACTTGCGCAGCGTGAAAACCGTGCCGACGCCCTCGCGGGTGTGGACCTCGGTTCACAAAGCGAGGATGTGGCAGGAATGCTGATCGATCTTGCCCAGCGCGACAGCAGGAACCAGGCGTCCATGTTCTCGAAGAAGGCGCTCAGCACCTTCCGCAATGTGACGAAGATGACCGGCAAGCCGATCCGCTCGGCGGGCTTCACGGTCCTCAAGGCTCCCGATGTGCCGTCGATCCTGATCGAGCTTGGCTTTCTCTCCAATCCGAAGGACGAGGAACGCCTGAAATCACAGGCCTGGCGCAAGAGCGTGGCGCGGGCACTTTCGGCTGCCATCGATGCCCAGTTCGGCGCCGACGTGGCGGACAGCCGCTAGGGCGGGGCGCCGCTTCCTTCACATCCGCGTCACTGTCCCGTCCATGCCTCCGCTGTGCCATAATCGGGGGCTAGCCCCGACCTGAAATTCGGCTTTTGCAGAGGCCGATCTATGCTATTTGCAGCGCAAATGGTTCCGGGTGGCGAATGAGATGTTGAGATTTCTGGGCTGGCTCTTTGCTGCGGGCTTCATGATCGTGATCGGCGTGGCTGCGGCTGCGGTGTACATCGTCATGGATGTCTCGAAGGACTTGCCTGACTACAAGCAGTTGGCCGCCTACGAGCCTCCGGTCATGACGCGCATGCATGCGGCGGACGGCTCCCTGCTGGCGGAGTACGCCGAGCAGCGTCGCCTGTTCGTTCCCATCGAGAATGTGCCGAAGAAGCTCATCCAGGCGTATCTGGCGGCTGAAGACAAGACCTTCTACACCCATTCGGGCCTCGATTATCGCGGCATCTTTGCTGCGGCACTCCGCTATGTGCAGGTCAAGGTGACGGGCAAGGGGCAGATCGTCGGTGCATCGACGATCACCCAGCAGGTTGCCAAGAACTTCCTTCTCTCCAGCGAGCAGACGCTTTCAAGAAAGCTCAAGGAGGCGCTGATCGTTCAGCGCATCGAGGCGTCGTTCAGCAAGGACCAGATTCTCGAACTCTACCTGAACGAAATCTTCCTCGGCATGAACTCCTACGGCATTGCCGCAGCCGCCCTGAATTATTTCGGCAAGTCGCTGGACGAACTCTCGGTTGACGAGATGGCCTATCTCGCCGCGCTACCGAAGGGACCGAACAACTATCATCCCTTCCGCCATCCCAAGCGTGCCGTCGAACGCCGCAACTGGGTTTTGCTGCAAATGTTCGAGAACGGCTACATCAGCGAAGCGGAAATGAAGGATGCACAGGCGAGGCCGCTCAACGTCAATCCGCGCCCGTTCGGTGCGCAGCTGTTCGCGGCGGAAGGATTCGCCGAGGAAGTGCGCCGCGAACTGACCTCGATGTACGGCAAGGAGGGCGTGAGCAAGGGCGGTTACTCGGTCCGTACCACCATCGACCCGAAATTACAGATCATGGCGCGGCAGGCGGTGGCCCGCGGCCTCATCGGCTTCGACCGCAAGCGCGGCTATCGCGGTCCCGTCAAGACGGTGCAGCTCACGGGCGAAGACTGGGCCACGACGCTGGCCGACTTCAGGGTGCCTGCCGACGTGTCTCCGTGGCAGATTTCTGTCGTTCTCGAAGTCTCGGACAGCGAAGCGAAAATCGGCTTGCAGCCGCCGCGCGGGCCAGACGGGAAGTTTACCGACGTGCGTGAGATCGGCGTGATCCCGCTCAATTTCGTGACGTGGGCACGGGCCTACGTGGACGGCAGCAAGCTCGGACCGGAGATCAAGAAGGTCAGCAGCGTCCTGAATGTCGGTGATGTGGTTTATGTGGCCCCCGGCAAGGAGAAGGGGCAATACCATCTCGTCCAGACGCCTGACGTGGAAGCGGCACTTGTCGCCATGGACCCGCACTCAGGCCGCGTGCTCGCCATGGTGGGCGGCTTCTCCTATGGCAGCAGCCAGTTCAATCGCGCCACCCAGGCCATGCGTCAGCCGGGCTCGTCCTTCAAGCCCATCGTGTATGCTGCGGCCCTCGACAACGGCTACACCCCGGCTTCCGTGGTGCTTGATGCGCCGGTCGAGTTCCATCTTTCAAACGGCAAGGTCTGGCGCCCGAAGAACTACACCGAGAAGTTCTACGGCCCGTCCACCTTGCGCCGTGGCATCGAGCAGTCGCGAAACGCCATGACGGTTCGCCTTGCCGACGATCTCGGCATGACCAGGATTGCCGACCTTGCCCAGCGCCTCGGGATCTACGACCAGATGCCGCGCCATCTGGCCAACGCCCTGGGGTCTGCTGAAACGTCGCTGCTCCGCATGGTCACGGCCTATTCGATTTTCGACAACGGCGGCCGCAAGGTGGAAGCAACGTTGATCGACCGCATCCAGGATCGCCGCGGGCGCACCATCTGGAAGCACGACAAGCGCGATTGCACGGCTTGCGTTCAGGCCGAATACACCCCCGACATGCCTGAGCCTGAGCTGCTGGATGTGAGCGAGCAGGTGATGAACCCCTATACCGCCTACCAGATCACCTCCATGCTGGAGGGTGTGGTGGAGCGCGGCACCGGCCACAAGATGAAGGCCCTCGGCAAACCTGTTGCGGGCAAGACCGGAACCTCCAACGACGAGCGCGACGCCTGGTTCATCGGCTACACGCCGGATCTCGCCGTGGGGGTCTATGTGGGCTACGACAACCCCAAGCCCATGGGCAAGCGCCGCACCGGTGGTGAGCTTGCCGCGCCCTTCGTGGAGGATTTCATGAAGATGGCGCTGCGCAACAAGCCGGCCGCACCTTTCCGCGTGCCGCGTGCGATCGAACTCATCCCGATCAACGCCGTCGATGGCCGTCGCGCCGTCTTCGGTGAGCAGGGGACGATCCTGGAAGCCTTCAAGCCGGGGGACGAGCCGCCGGATTCGACCAGCGTCATCGGCGCCACCAAGAAGACGGCCAGCGCCGAAGGGTCGGGGGTCGTTCTGGTGTCGCCCTCGCAGGATGGCGCCTATGCCAACAGTGACAGCAGCTTCCCGGTTGACAGCTCGATCGGCACGGTGCCGGAAAGCACCGGGTTGACGGAAGGCGGCGACGGCCTCTATTGACCGCCACCACAGACATTTCCAACAGGATCCCAAGATCACATGCGCGCCGAAACCGCGAAGCTCGTCGATGAAATCAAGCAGTCGCTCGCACTGCTGAGGAGGCATCTTTGACTGGGACAAGTCCCAGCGAGATCTTGCCGAACTGAACGCCAAGGCCGAAGACCCGAAGCTCTGGGATGATCCCCAGAAGGCCCAGGAGGTGATGCGCCGCCGCCAGGACCTGGAGAACCGCATCAACGGCATCCTGCGGGTGGAACAGGCAATTGCGGACAACACCGAATTGATCGAGATGGGCGAAGCCGAAGGCGACGCCGGCATCGTCAGCGAAGCCGAAAAGGCAATCGCCGGCCTGAAGGCGGAGGTCGCAAAGGTCGAACTCGATACGCTGCTCTCCGGCGAAGCCGACGCCAATGACAGCTACCTGCAGATCAATGCGGGCGCGGGCGGCACCGAAAGCCAGGACTGGGCCTCCATGCTCATGCGCATGTACATCCGCTGGGCCAACCAGAACAAATACAAGGTGGAGGTTCTGGACGAGCATCCCGGTGAAGAAGCGGGCATCAAGTCCTGCACCTTGCAGATCAAGGGTCACAACGCTTACGGCAAGCTGAAGACCGAGAGCGGCGTGCACCGGCTGGTGCGAATCTCCCCGTATGATTCCAATGCCCGCCGCCACACTTCTTTCTGCTCGGCCTGGGCCTATCCCGTGATCGACGACAACATCGACATCCAGGTGGCAGACAGCGACCTGAAGGTTGATACCTACCGTGCGTCCGGGGCCGGCGGCCAGCACGTCAACACCACTGATTCGGCGGTGCGCATCACCCACGTGCCGACAGGGATCATCGTCGCCTGCCAGGCCGAACGCTCCCAGCACAAGAACCGGGCCACGGCCCTCAAGATGCTGAAAGCGCGCCTCTACGAGCTTGAATTGCAGAAAAAGCAGGAAAAGGTCGATGCGGCCAACGCCAAGAAGACCGACATCGGCTGGGGTCACCAGATCCGTTCCTATGTGTTGCAACCCTATCAGTTGATCAAGGACCTGCGCACCGGCCACACCAGCACCAATCCGTCTTCGGTGCTCGACGGCGACCTCGACGACTTCATCCAGGCTTCGCTGGCGCACCGGGTTTATGGCGGTGACGACGCTCCGGTGGAAGACATCGAGTAGGAATGAAAAAGGGCCGCGCAAGCGGCCCTTTCAATTCGTGCTGCGGCTTCGTCTCAGTCGCGCGAATGCACCATGCGGAGGTTCTGGATGTCCGGCTTGGCCGGTTCCAGGGTGAGCTCGGCCTTGGGCGACTCAGGGATCGGCTCTGTCATCGGCACGGCGTGGGGAGGGAAAGAGGAAGCGGCGGCGGATGATCCGGCATTGTGGCGGATCGTGCCATAGACGTAGGCGCCATTTTCGATTGAAACGCTGTCCTGGAAGATATCGCCTTCAACGTGCGCACCGGCGTGGATGTAAACCTTGGACCCCTGGATGGGCCCGATCACGCGCCCGCGGACGTGGATCACTTCGCCGGACAACTCGCCGTGAATGACACCATGAAGATCGACCACGCAAACGCGCGCCCGCACGGTGCCCCTGAAGGAGCCGTCGATATGAAGTTCGCCTTCGCAGTTGATCTGGCCTTCAAGGGCGGTATCGCGCCCGATATAGGAGGGTTCGTTTGCTTCGACCTGCTGCACCGGCATGCTTGCCGATGAGGACTGCGGTCGTTGCTTGGCCTTCTTGAAAAACATCGCTTACCCCTGTTTATGCGCCACGCCGATGGTGAGTTGCGCCGAGTGTCCCTTCGCAAGTCCCGGAAACCGGAGTGCCCCCTCCGATGCCTGAAGCCGTTGCCACAGACCCAAGACCATAGACCGTTCGTGATCTGCTGTCATGGCGGAATTGGGGCGTTGGTGAATGCGTCCATAGGTTAATGCCAAGCCGGTTTGATGGCCTGAGGCCACGATTTCGCCAAGCTTGGCTTGTGAGAAACGCTTTGTTTGAGGCTGATTTCCCTGACGGCGCATACTATTATCCGGTCGCTGTGACCCCGAGGCAGCGGCGAGGCAGGGAATAGCCGGGAAAGGGATAGCGTTGAGCGGTAAAACAATCCGCAGACTGACGATTTTTGCTCTCGTGTTTCTGGCGTTGCTGGTCATCGCCGGAGCGGGGGTTTTTTGGCGTTTGTCGCAAGGCCCCGTGTCCCTTGCCTTCCTGCAGGATCGTATTGAATCCGCCATTAACCGGCAGCTTTCGGGCCTGACCATTTCGCTCTCCGACACGGTGCTGGAACTCGATGCAGAAAGTTTCGTGCCCCATGTGCGGGCGCGGAATCTCGTGCTCACCGATACGGATGGCACCATTCTCGCCAGCGCACCGAAGGCGGGCGTCACCTTGCGGGGGGCTTCGCTCCTGCTGGCGCAGGTCACGGTTGATTCGCTGGAACTGATCGGCCCCCGCGTCAACGGACGCCGCAACCTCGATGGCAGCGTCCAGCTCGGCATCGTGTCGAGCGCCGCAAGTGCCGACGAAGTGACCGTGGTCAATGGCAACGATTTCCAGGCGGTCGAGGAAGAAGCCGCCGCACCCAAGTCGGCGATGGAACAGCAGGCGTCACCGGGCACGGGCGGTCAACGCATCCTCGATGTGCTGGGCGCACGCGGCAATGGGGGCGCGCTGGCAAATCTCGATGACATCAAGATCACCCGCGCCGAGGTCAGCTTCTACGATGAAGGCAACGATGCAACCTGGTTCTCGCCCCGCACCGACATGACCTTCCGCCGCACGGCCTATGGGTTTGTCGTCGTGGCGAAGGCCGAAGTGGCCAGCGGCGGCGACCCGTGGCACGCGGAAGTCTCGGCCAGCTTCAAGGCCGATACCGACACCTTCTCCATCACCGCCACCGTCGCGGACCTTGTTCCTGCGAATGTGGCCGACGAGGTCTATGCCCTTTCGCAGTTCGCCAAGTTGCGCATGCCGTTCTCCGGGCACTTCGAGCTGGAGATTTCCGCATCCGGCGGACTTAACCGGGCAGATGGCGAATTGCTTGCCTCGGCCGGTGAAATCAATCTGCCGGACTATTTCGCGAAGCCCATCCTGGTTGACGAGGGATCGCTGCGCATTTCCTACAAGGCGGCAGAAGACGTGGTGAAGATCGTCGACTCCTCGATCCTGGTCGGCGGCTCCAGGGCCGAATTGACCGGCGCACTGGTTCCGCGCCGCACCGGCGGAAAGCTTACGGCCGTCGGCATTGACCTTCTGGCGCGCAACATCAGCGTTGATGCGCAGGGCACGGTGAAGGATCCCGTTGATGTCGATCGCATCGAGTTCAAGGGCGAGGCGTCGATGGAGGACCAGCGCGTCGACATCTCGGATCTCGTTGTCATGGCCGGGAACACCGGCGTTCGGCTGCGCGGAATCATCAAGGGCGGTGATGAATCGCCCGGCATCCAGGTTGCGGGCCGCCTGCGGGATGTTTCTGCCGAGCTTCTGAAGAAGTTGTGGCCGCCCATCATGACCCCGCGCACCCGTACGTGGATCACCGAGAACATCGTGGATGGCAGGATCAGCGAGGGGACTTTCCAGGTGAATTTCCCCGTCAACTCCCTGGCGCGGGCCTTGCGCGACAGGATCCTGCCGCCGAACGTGGTCGATCTCAGCTTCTCCATGGAGAACGTCACCACGCACTATTTCAAGACCTTGCCTGTGCTGACCGGAGCGGCGGGCTATGCGAAGCTGAAGGATGACCACTTCGAACTGAACATCACCTCCGGGCAGGCCGCGCTCGATACGGGAGCGACGCTCAGACTGGAGGCGGGGCATTTCGATGCGACCGACCTTCTTTCAAAGGAGGTGCCGGGTTCGTTCCGCTTCGATATCCGTGGCCCGCTGGAAAACGTCATAGCCTTTGCGCGGCATCCGGACCTCAACGTGATCACGCCGGACATGGATGAAGCCGGTCGCATGCGGGGTAATGCCCAGGCGATCGTGGAATTGCGATTGCCCCTGATCAAGGATGTCCCGAAGGAGCGCGTGAAGGCCACCACCTCGATCGCCATTTCAAATGCCACTTACGACAACGCCATGCCGGGCATCAACCTGACCGAGGGGCAGTTCAACGTGGTGATGGACCCTCAGCAGATCACGGTCACCGGCCCGGCGAAACTGAACGGCATTTCCTCGCAGATGAATTGGCAGAAGCCGCGCGGCAAGGGCACTCCCACCGTCGATGTCCAGACCGTTGTTGACGCAAAGATGCGCGAAAAGCTTGGCGTCAAGGTCGCTGACTACATGTCCGGAAACGTGCCGGTGAAGATCAGGGTCAAGGGTTCCGGCGCGACCGGCCACACAATCGATGTGGCGGCAAATCTCGATGACGTGGCCCTCAAGCTCTCCGCCGCCCGCTGGAGCCGTTCCAAGAAGCCGGGAACCAAGGCCAGCTTCACCCTGGTGGATGGCGAGAAGGGAACCCGTCTCATCAAGGACTTGAAACTCGACGGTCCGGGCCTGCGCGTGCGTGGCAACATCGAGGTGACAAAGGCCGGGGAGTTGCGCTCTGCCAAGCTCTCGGAGATCCGGCTCGATGAGGAAGATGTCTTTGCCGTCACCCTCACGCCCGGCGATGATGTCATGAACCTCGCGGTCAGCGGCTCGACCTTCGATGCGCGTCCCTACATCCAGAATCTCATCAGCCCCGCCAAGACGGCAGAGGCCGCAGCAGCAAGCCAGCCGCAAGGGCAGAACTTCAACGTCCAGGCAGATTTTGCGAGCGTCACGGCGCACCGTGGCGAAGTCATTCGCGGCGTGAAGGCGAACTTCGTCACCCGGCGCGGCACCATCACCTCAGCGACAATTGATGGCGCGTTCGAAAATGGCTTGCCTCTCTCGATCAAGGTTGTGCCCGTGGAGGGAGGGCGCGAACTTCGCGTCACCAGCAATGACGGAGGCTCGACACTGCGGGCCACAAATTTCTATTCGAAGATCGCCGGAGGGGCCCTGAACTTTTACGCGCTGATTGCCAACTCTCCGGGCTCGCCCATCCGCAACGGGCAACTGATCCTCAAGAAGTTTGAAGTACGGAATGAAGCGACGCTGGCGGAACTGGACCGGCGGGGACGGCCAAAGAAGTCCGGCCCGCGGGCGGAGGGCGTGACCTTCAAGAAGCTCAGCCTGCCTTTCAGTACCGATGCGCAGTTTGTGCGCATGTGCAACGTCACCCTGGAAGGCCCTGATCTCGGCGGCGTCGCGGAAGGGCTGGTGCGCAAGGCCGATGGCGCCATCGATATCACCGGCACGATGGTCCCGGCGCAGGGTCTCAACGGCTTCCTCGATGACGTGCCGCTCTTCGGGCAGATCCTCACGGGCGGCAAGGGTGGCGGTATCTTCGGCGTCACCTTCGCCATGGGGGGCACGATCTCGACCCCCCGAACGCAGGTCAATCCGCTTTCGGTGCTGGCACCCGGCATCCTGCGCGAAATGTTTGCCTACAAGGGCACCTGTGCCCCGCGCCGGAGCAACCTCAAGCCTGTTGGTCGTGAAGCCAACAACTAGCCCTGCTTCAGCAGGACGTGCTTCTTCTTGCCGTGCGAGAGCTTGATGCTGCCATCCTTTGCCAGGGCCGAGGTGAGCAGCAATTTGTCATCCTTCACCACGTCGTCGTTGATGCGAATGCCGCCGCCCTGGATGGCACGGCGGGCTTCGCCATTGGATGAGGCAAGACCGGCCTGAACCATGGCGGCGAGGACGCCGATGCCGGAGCCGAGATCGACCGTCACCGTGGGCAGGCCTCCCGCGCTGGCGCCTTCCTCGAAGGTCTTGCGGGCGGTTTCGGCGGCCTCGGCAGCGGCAGCCTCGCCGTGGAGCAGGGCGGTGGCGGCGTTGGCAAGCACCTTCTTGGCCTCGTTGATCTCGGACCCCTGCAGCGCCTCGAGGCGCGCCACTTCCGGAAGCGGCAGTGTCGTGAACAGGCGAAGGAAGCGGCCCACGTCTGCATCCTCGGTGTTGCGCCAGAACTGCCAGTATTCATAGGGGCTGCGCATGTCGGCATTGAGCCAGACGGCACCTGATGCCGTCTTGCCCATCTTGGCGCCGGAAGCCAGCGTGATGAGCGGGGTGGTCAGGGCATAGAGTTGCGGCGTGCCCATGCGGCGGCCCAGGTCGATGCCGTTCACAATGTTGCCCCACTGGTCGGACCCGCCCATTTGCAGGTTGCAACCGTAGCGGCGGCTTAGTTCGGTGAAATCGTAAGCCTGGAGGATCATGTAGTTGAATTCGATGAATGAGAGTTCGTGCTCCCGCTCAAGCCTGAGCTTCACCGAATCCATCGCCAGCATGCGGTTGACGCTGAAATGCTTGCCGATGTCGCGCAGCATCTCGATGTAGTTCAGCTTGGTCAGCCACTCGGCATTGTCCACCATCGTGGCGTCGGTCTTGCCGCTGCCGAATGCCAGGAACTTGGCAAAAACGGCCTGGATGCCTTGCTTGTTGTTTTCGATGTCCTCGATGGAGAGGATCTTGCGGCTCTCGTCGCGACCGGAGGGATCGCCCACCCGCGTGGTGCCGCCGCCCATGAGCACAATGGGTTTGTTCCCGGTCTGCTGCAACCAGTGGAGCAGCATGATCTGCACCAATGATCCCACATGGAGGGAGGGTGCCGTGCAGTCGAATCCGATGTAGGCTGTCACATCGCCCTTGGCGGCCAGTGCGTCGAGTCCCGCCGCATCGGAACACTGGTGAATGTAGCCGCGCGATGACAGAATATTGAGGAAATCGGATTTGTATGTGCTCATGATGGCGGGCTCATAACATAGGAAACTGACGTGTCAAAACTGCCTGAACCGGGCCCCTTGGTGGCGATTGGCCTCATGTCCGGCACCTCGCTCGACGGAATCGACGTGGCGCTGCTCCGCACCGACGGCGATACGCTGGTGGAACGCGGCGCGTCGCGAACCTATCCCTATGACGAGGGCCAGCGGGAGGTGCTGCGCCAGGCCCTCACGGCGGCCATCGCCGTGCGCGAGCGCGACGACCGCAGCGGCATTCTCGGACAGGCCGAGGCGGCCCTTACCCATTGGCATGGCGAAGCGGTGAAGTCCTTTTGCCGGGCGATTGATGTGTCGCCGTCAGGTATCGACCTCATCGGGTTCCACGGCCAGACTGTCATTCATCGGCCGGAGCGTGGCTTGACCGTGCAACTGGGTGATGGTCAGGCGCTGGCCGACAGCCTGGGTATTCCCGTGGCCTTCGACCTGAGAGCAGCCGACGTGGCGGCGGGCGGTCAGGGTGCGCCCCTTGTTCCCGTCTATCACCGGGCGCTGGCGGCGAACTTTCCCAAGCCCGTGGCCTTCGTGAATATCGGGGGCGTGGCCAACGTCACCTGGGTAGGGCGCAATGGCGAGCTTTCGGCGTTCGACACCGGTCCGGGCAATGCGCTCATCGATGACTGGATGCGCAAGCATACGGGCCAGACCCGAGATGACGGCGGCAAGGCTGCCCGCCGGGGCCGCGTCGATGAGGCGACGGTGGCACAGTTTCTCGGCGACGGCTTCTTCGAGAGGCCCGGCCCGAAGTCGCTGGACCGGAACAGTTTCGCAGGAATCTCGCTGGAAGGACTGACCGTGGATGACGGCGCTGCCACGCTGGTTGCGGTCACGGCCCGGAGCATCGCGGCGTCGGTCGTTCACATGCCCGAACCGCCGGGAAGCTGGATCGTTTGCGGAGGCGGGCGGCACAATGCGGCAATCATGGAAGCCCTGACGGTGTGGCTGCCGAACGTCATGCCGGCGGAGGCCTGTGGCCTGAACGGCGACAGCATGGAGGCGGAGGCCTGGGCCTATCTGGCCGTTCGCTCGCTGCGGGGGCTGCCGCTCACATATCCCGGCACAACAGGCGTCGAGGTGCCGCTCACGGGTGGGGTGATCGCTCCACGCCAAGCCCCACATACCTGAGCACCCTGCCGTCGATGATGAGCAGGGCAAGGCCGATCACCATGGCTCCCGCCACTTCGTTCAGGGACAGCTTTTCACCGATCACCAGATAGCCGAGCAGGATCGCCGACACGGGAATGATCATGGTGACGAGGGAGACGAAGGGTGGCCCGGCCCGTTCGATGATGCGGAAAAAGAGCAGATAGGCAATCGACGTGGAAATCGCGGCAAGCAGGACGAGGGCGATCCACGTCTGCTGCGATGCCTGCGCAAACAGGCGCACGTCCGAGAACAACAGCACGATCACGGCCATGATGATGGAGGACAGCGTCAGCTGGCACGTGGCGATGGTGAGAGGCGGAATGCCGGTCAGCTTCACCTTGGACCAGGGCGCAGACAGCCCGTAGGTCATGGAGGCGAAAACGACGGCAAGAATTCCAAGGGTCTGCGCCCCCAGATCGCCAAAGCCGCCACCTTTCAGGATGAGGACCCCGGCAAGGCCGAGCGCCAGTGCCAGCGCCTTTC
>JAEUMJ010000152.1 GCA_016792865.1 Hyphomicrobiales bacterium
CGGGGGACGCGGGCTCGGTTAGTGTGTGGGTCACGCGGGCGTAGTTCAGTGGTAGAACTCTTGCTTCCCAAGCAAGATGTCGTGGGTTCGATTCCCATCGCCCGCTCCATCTCCCTCCCCCGCGGAGCAGCCGGATGTCCCAAAAGGCGCTGTCCTGCATCGGGCGGACGCTCCGCGAACCCACCTTTGGAAGGCGTGTGAACAGGGTCTCGCGTCCCGGTTTCAACCGCACGGCCATGACCCGCCGGGCGGGCAAAATGCAGCCATGGCAAGACTCCTGCCCGCGCGTCACGTTTTGACCAAGCTTCATCTATGATGCTCTCCATCATGCGAATCGGCCGGCAGCTGATCCAGACTGAAAAGGGAGTTTTCAGGATGACCACGTTGAACGTGAAATCCGCAGCACTCGCGATGGCAACGGCGATGACGCTGCTTCCGCTTCTGCCCATCTCCGGCCTTGGGATTGCGGGAACCGCCTATGCGGGAAGCAAGGGTGACGGCGGAAATGGCGACGGAAACGGCGGCGGAAATGGCGGCGGAAACGGCGGCGGAAATGGCGGCGGAAACGGCGGTGGCAATGGCGGCGGCAACAGCGCATCCCATGGCAGTTCTGGCACCAAGGCGGCCAGCGTCGACGGCAGCAACGGTCACGGCGCAACGGCACGTGCACTGGGGGCCCTCAACGCCGCACATGCCTCGGCCAAGGCTTTCGCCCACGCATCGCCAAAGTCGCGGCTTGGCAAGATCAAGGCCTACTACATTGCCAATCAGGAGGATGAAGCGAGTGCTGCGGCCTTTGCGGCAGCCCTGTCCGCCGCGGGCCTGACGCAGGACCAGTTCAACACCATCAAGGCGGCCTACGATGCCTTGGCGGCCGACCCGACGAACCAGACCCTGCAATCCGAATATGACGCGGCCCTCGCCGCAGCGGGCACGACGGCAGATGCTTTTGCGGGCCTGCTGCCGGCCCATGAAACGGCCAGGCAGGATGCGGCGGAAGCTGAAAGCAAGCTCTCTCTCGCAGCAAACAAGAAGCCGGTCAGCGATGAAACGAGGCTCGCGCTCGATGCCTTGCTTGAAGGCAAGATCAGCACGCCATAAGCCCGGAAGGATCGTCTCGCATCGAACAGGCCAGGGCCCCGGCTCTGGCCTGTTTCAGTGGTGACGGCAGGAACCGCCGCGCCCGTGGTGCCAGTGGCATCACGTCGCCTCGCCCCGCTGCCATGGGGACTGGGCGAGTGCTTCGATCAACGGTCCCAGATGCTTCTCATAGTTCCGCCAGCGCTCCACCGAACTCTTGTAGATGGGCTGGCGGACTTGCCAGACCGATGCCGTACTGATCTGGCGGGCGCGGTCCTGATGATCGAGGCAGGCGCTTTCCCAATCGAGTCCCAGGTAGGAAACGGCAGAACGCGCGGCATTCTCCACGTCATCGACAACGCTTTCATAGTCGCAGTCGTGAATGGTCAGGGGCAATACCTCGCGCCAGTGCGCCATGACATCCTCATAGGTCCGATAATAGCGGCCCAGTGTTTCCAGGTCGCTCGCGTAAGGATGCGGATCGCCGAAATTCTGCATGAAGATCGAAAGACAATTGTCGATCGGGTTCCGACGGCAGTGAATGATGTGGGCCTTCGGGAAGAGCAGGGCAATGAGGCCGAGATTGTTGAAGTTGTGCGGCAGCTTGTCGATGAGGCGAAGCTGCGTGT